>LSLI01000008.1 GCA_001577345.1 Candidatus Gallionella acididurans | reverse complement strand
CAAGGCGCGCGAATTCCACGACGAAACGCTGCCCAAGGAATCCGCCAAGGTCGCGCACTTCTGCTCGATGTGCGGCCCGCATTTCTGCTCGATGAAGATTTCCCAGGACGTGCGCGATTTTGCGGCGAAGGAAGGGTTGGATGAAGCCGCCGCGCTGAGTGCGGGCATGGAACAGAAGGCTGAGGAATTTGTGAAGCTGGGCAGCCAATTGTACCGAAAGACCTGAGCACGCTATTGACCTGCCTCATCCCGGACAGGGCAAATATCCCTTCCGGACAGGCTGAAGCTGCATGCCGGAATTTTGTTGTGCCGCCACGCGCGGCTTGGTTGTAAATCATCCGGTACGCGTGCCGATTAGTCTATTTGTAAATTTATTTCAAAGCCCAATCATAATGACACTAGCTCAAATATTGGTTCTTGCCGTTATTCAAGGGGCCGCCGAACTGTTGCCGGTATCGAGCTCTGCTCACGTGATCGTAGCCGAAAAGCTGATGGGGCTAGACCCGACCACGCCTGAAATGACGCTGTTGCTGGTCATGCTGCACACCGGCACGATGTTTGCCGTTATTTTCTATTTCTGGAAATCGTGGAAAGCGAGTTTTTTTTCATCGAAGGAAGTGTTCTGGAGCTCGGCGAAGTTCATCGCGGCAGCGACCGTGATGACGGGCATAGTCGGTCTGTCACTGAAATTCCTGATCGAGAAATTTTTCATGCGCGATGTGCCGCATGCGCAAATTGAACTGCTGTTTGGAAACATGAACCTTATTTCGGCGGCACTGGCCGCAGTTGGCTTGCTGATTTTATTTTCCGGGATTAATAATCGTTCTTCTGCCAAAACGGAATCCTCCCTGGGCTTGAAGGAATCCTGCTATGTGGGTGCGGTTCAGGGCATTTGCCTGCCGTTTCGCGGTTTTTCGCGTTCGGGAGCAACGATATCCACTGGCCTGTTTTTGGGCATACCAAGGAAAAAAATTGAAGAATTCAGTTTTGCCCTCGCGGTTGTGCTTACACCGCCCATCATTGTCCGCGAGGTCATGCGCCTGCTTCAGGAACAGCACGCGTCCACATCCACTATGGCCGGGTTGTCGCGTATGTTCATGCCCAGCATCATAGGCATGGCATTCAGTTTTGCGGCCGGACTTCTGGCCCTCAGATGGCTTTCCAGCTGGCTGGAAACCGGTCGCTGGTATTTGTTCGGCTTGTATTGCCTGTGCGCGTCTGTTGGTGTTTTTATCCTCCATCAATATGGCATTTAGCCGTGGGGTTTCTACGCTGCTGTCTCGGCTTTAGCACAATTGCCCGGTTTCGTTCCCTGTTCGCAGGTCTGGCATTGGGTGCCGTTTAATCATCATTTCCCGGCATTATCTGAAGTTGTCTCTATGATGCGCATGTATTTGCTCCGTGTGCCTTTAATACTGAGAGATGACATCACATTACTTTCTTCTAAATGTCATAATTCAAGGTCACAATTACCGGTTGGAGATAAGCATGGCAAGAATGGTTAAATGTATAAAACTGGGACACGAGGCCGAAGGACTGGATCGCCCCCCATACCCTGGTGCACTGGGTCAGCGCATCTTTGAAAACGTTTCAAAGGAAGCCTGGCAGGGCTGGCTCAAATTCCAGACCATGCAGGTGAACGAGAACCGGCTTAACCTCGCCGATGCGGCAGCGCGAAAATTTCTTGCCGCCATGATGGAAAAATATTTTTTTGGCGAGGGCGTGCAAATGCCTGACGGGTATGTGCCCCCTAAAAATTAAAAGGCCAGGGCTTGTCTAAAAAATTCGTACCCCAGCAATTTCTGAATCGCGAGCTTTGCCAACTCGAATTCAATCGCCGCGTGCTGGCACAGGCCGAAGATGCAACCATCCCCTTGCTTGAGCGGCTGAAATACCTTTGCATCGTGAGCAGCAATCTCGACGAGTTTTTTGAGATACGCGTGGCTGGACTGAAAGAGCGAATCAAGGTGGGTAGCGTCGCCGCCGACGCCGATGGACTGACTCCGCAGCAAACGTTGAAATTGGTGCACCTGCAGACACACCAGCTGATTGAACGTCAATATCAATTGTTTAACAACAACATTACCCCCGCGCTCTCCGAGCAGGGTATTAGATTCATTCGCCGCACCCATTGGAGCGAGCAGCAGCAGGCTTGGGTCAGGGAGTTTTTTTTCCGTGAGGTGATGCCGGTGTTGACCCCCATAGGCCTGGATCCAGCTCATCCATTCCCGCGCGTGCTCAATAAAAGCCTGAATTTTGCCGTTGAACTCCAGGGCAAGGATGCGTTTGGACGCAATTCCACGCGTGCCATCGTACAAGCACCGCGAGTCGTGCCGCGCATTATCCCCATGCCACCGGAGATCAGCGGCTGCGAATACGGCTTTGTATTTCTTTCTTCAATTCTGCATGCGCATGTAGGAGAGCTTTTCAGCGGCATGGAAGTTCTGGGCTGTTTTCAGTTCCGCGTGACACGCAACAGCAACCTTTTTGTAGACGAAGAGGAAGTCAAAAACCTGCGCCTCAGCCTGCAGGGCGAATTACCGCAACGTCATTTCGGCGACGCTGTGAGACTGGAGATAGCCGACAATTGCTCGCCGCTCATTGCCGAGCTGCTGCTCAAGGAATTCAACCTGGATGCGGAAGATTTGTTCCGGGTGCGGGGTCCGGTCAATCTGGTACGACTGATGGATATACCGGAACTCGTATCACGCGACAGCTTGAAATTTCCCTCTTTCGTTCCCAGTGTTCCCGGCGTTCTGCAAAAGAAGGGGGCGGATATGTTCAAGGTTATTCGCAAGAGCGATGTTTTATTGCATCATCCCTTTCAATCCTTCAAGCCGGTGATAGATTTCATCCAGCAGGCATCCAGCGACCCCAACGTAGTGGCCATCAAGCAAACCGTGTACCGCACCGGGGTAGATTCCGCCCTGATGGAGGCGTTGATCGCCGCGGCCCGGCATGGCAAGGAAGTTACGGTAGTGGTTGAGCTCCTGGCGCGCTTTGACGAAGAGGCCAACATCAATTGGGCTAACCGTCTCGAGGAGGTCGGTGCGCATGTGGTGTATGGCGTGGTCGGCCACAAGACCCACGCCAAGATGCTGATGGTAGTGCGGCGCGAAGACGGCAAGCTGCGCCGCTATGTGCATCTGGGTACCGGGAATTATCATCCTCGCACTGCCCGATTTTATACCGACTTTGGCCTGTTTACCTGCAACGAGAAAATGTGTGCCGACGTGAATGAGGTGTTCAGCCAGCTCACCAGTCTGGGCAAGGCGCATGCACTGAATTATTTGTGGCAATCGCCGTTTTCTATGCACACCGAGGTATTGCGTGCCATTCGAAACGAAACTTTCCTTGCCAAGTCCGGCAAGCGCGCCCACATCATCGCCAAGATGAATGCCCTGCTTGAGCCGGAGACCGTCAACGCGCTTTACGAAGCTTCCCAGGCCGGGGTAAAAGTGGATCTTATCGTGCGCGGCGTTTGTGCGCTTCGTCCCGGTGTGCCGGGATTGTCTGAAAATATCAGGGTTCGTTCAGTGATAGGCCGTTTTCTCGAACACACCCGGGTTTTTTATTTCCGCAACAACTTGAAACATGATGTGTACCTTGCCAGCGCTGACTGGATGGACAGAAATTTTTTCCGCCGCATTGAGGTTTGCTTTCCGGTACTCGACAAGAAGCTGAAAAAGCGAGTAATCGACGAGGGACTGAAAATTTATTTGCATGACAACTGCCAGGCATGGGATATGGATAGCGAGGGGCAATACCGGCGCAAGAAACTGCGCCGTGTCCCTCTGAAATGCGCACAAATCGAATTGCTCAAGCAGTTTTCCAACGTGCCGGCCAAAGCGGCCCTTTGATACCCCGAGCTGTTAGCCGACCGCCGTCCCTTTCTTTTTTTGCCCGGGGCAATCCGGTCCATTGCACTCGCCATACAGCGTCATATTATGGTCGCGCAATGTGTAACCATGTTTTTCGGCGATCGATTGTTGCCGTTTTTCTATGACCTTGTCGTAAAACTCCTCGACCCGCCCGCAATGAACGCAAACAATGTGATCATGATGCAGGCCGCGCTCCAGTTCAAAGACTGCCTGGCCACCCTCGAAATGATGGCGGGTGACTAGACCCGCCGCTTCAAACTGGGTAAGCGCACGATATACGGTGGCCAACCCGATCTCCTCTCCCGCCTCAAGCAGTTTGCGATAGATGGCCTCTGCTGTCAGGTGCCTATCCTCGACATTCTCGAGTAGTTCAAGCACCTTAAGCCGTGGCAGGGTGGATTTCAGACCCGCGTTCTGAAGATGTTTAGGCTGATGCATAACATGGTTCCCCGTATTTCCAACGCATCATGCCAGAAACCACTTGCAATTGCAAATGAGAACGATTATCATTCGCATAACTCATTGGGGAGTGCCCCCACCATTTTGGTTGCCCCGGCCAGTTGCTTTCGCTTGAACGCGCGCCCCGGTGAATGATTGAAGCACCTTAATATTATTCGAGGAGACATCGTGTCAGCCCGCATATTTTCAACTTGCATTTTGGCGGCAGCATTTACATTTTCCGGCGTTGTTTTTGCTGGCGATCCCGCGCTGACGCTGTCAATTCATGACAAGCAGTTCGAACCGAAACAGCTGGCCTTGCCATCCGGGATCAAACTCAAGCTTGTGATCCGCAATCTGGATGGATTGCCGGCCGAGTTCGAAAGCTCTGACCTTTCCCGTGAAGTCGTCGTGCCCGGGCATGGCGAAGTGACGATTTATGTCGGCCCGCTGGATCCGGGGAACTACCAGTTTTTCAACGATTTCAACCACGAGATGCAGGGCACGATAGTGGCTGCGCCTGCGGTCAAAAAGGTGAACTAGCATGCTCGCAACAGCCGTCATCATGTTTCGCGAAATTCTGGAAGCTTCCCTCATCATTGCCATCGTCCTCGGCGCAAGCCGCGAAATCGCCGGTCGCGGGAGATGGGTTGCTGCTGGCATAGGCCTCGGTTTGCTGGGTGCGTCCATCGTGGCAGTCCTGGCCAATGTCGCCTCCTCGGAATTTTCCGGCAACGGTCAAGCTGTTCTCAATGCGGTGATTCTACTGAGTGCAGTTGCGATGCTGACCTGGCATAACGTATGGATGAGTTCACACGCTCGGGTACTTTCCGCGGAGGTAAAGGGGGTCGGCCTGGATGTTCAATCTGGCCAGCGCCCGCTGACCGCATTGCTGGTGATCACGATGGTAGCGGTTATGCGCGAAGGATCCGAAGCGGTGCTGTTTCTTTGGGCGATCGCCACCGGCGGCGAGCAAAGCCCAAATATGCTGATTGGCGGCCTGGGCGGGGTGATCGTGGGCATGCTGGTCGGCATGCTGCTGTATTTCGGCCTGCTGCGCATCCCTGCACGGCACTTCTTTTCCATCACGAGTTGGCTGATCCTGCTGCTTGCCTCCGGCTTGGCAGCCCAGGCCGCGGGTTTTCTCAACCAGATCGGCCTGCTTCCAGCCCTGGGTAACGGGGTGTGGAACACTTCGAACATCCTCAGCCAGAGCAGCCTGGTCGGGCAACTGCTGCATATCCTGGTGGGCTACATCGCCCGTCCCTCGGGCATCGAGGTCGTTTTTTATGCCGGCACGTTCCTGACCATGCTGACCCTGATGCGCGCATATGGCAGCAACCGGGGTAGGCAGGTAAAAGCCAAGATTAATCCAGATTGAAAAGATTTACTGGCACAGGTTCAATTTCAGTAACCGGCAGGGATTGCTTTCAAAACAATTATCTTTAAATTAAATGGGTTGATATTCATGAAAAAGAACCAGATGTCAGTAGCCGTTGCGGCTCTTATATTCCTTTTTGCGACGAAAGCTGCCTGTGCGGAAAACGACTACATCATCTATTCACCACACGTAGTCGAAGGGCAGAGCGAGGTTGAAACTTATGGGTTCTACACCCTGGATGGCCGCAGCAATCTCAATACGGCGAGCGGGCAAAACATATCCATTGCCCATGCCTTCACCAGTTGGTGGAAAACGGAACTGTATGTCGGCGAATTCAATCGCGACCCCGGTGGTTCGACACATCCTTCAGGCTATGAACTGGAAAACACCTTTCAATTGACTGCCCCGGGCGAATACTGGGCCGACATCGGATTTTTGGCGGCATATGCATACGCCAAACAGCCGGGAGTGGGAAACGGTTTCGAATTTGGTCCGCTGCTGGAAAAGCTATCCGGACACATTGATCAGCGCCTGAATCTTATCTGGACTCTGCCGGTTGGTGGCGAGTACAGCGGATTGAATCAGTTCAGATCCTCTTACAGCATCAGCTACAACATACATTACAACAAGGCCACATTTTCGCCCGGCATCGAGGTCTATTCCCGCCCCAATGACAACGCCTACCAAATCGGGCCGGTTTTTTACGGGGAATATAGAACGGATGAGGGGAGCGAACTGGAATATAGCCTGGGTGTCGTTTACGGCATCAACCAGGCTGCTCCCGCCCAAACGCTTCTGGCTCGCCTAGAATACGGATTTTTTTGAACCGGGCGCTCAGTCAGTACAATAATGAAATAGACAAACTCGGGACGTGCAGGGTCGGAATATGCCGCCCCACCGCGGGTGGGGTTTGCTAGTGTTTGTTCGGGCGGCCGGTCTTGATTTTTTCCAGGCTTTTCAGGACCAGCGTCAATCTCGCGGGATCCAGCTCCGACAAGACCTTTAGCCCGGCACGCAGAACTTCGCTTTTTTTCACGTGCACCTTTGCCTTCAGGCAGATCGCCTTGATTTCGGCGATTTGCTGATATTCGTTTTGCGGCATCGTGAAGCTGTCGCGCACCACCTTCAGCTTGTGTTCTTTTTTCGCCTTCTTCCCGGCTTCTATCGGTACCGATTTAATCACCGGCTTGACCGCAGATTTTTTGACCGGCTTGGACGCAGCACCGGCTTTTGAGGTAACGGAGGCTTTTTTGGCCCCCGGCTTTTTGCTTGTCTTCGCGGCAATTTTGGCGGCAATCTTGGTGGTTGTCATAATATCCCCTTCGTATTAGAGTGGCACAACAGTGTATACGGTATATACGCAACAAATGAAATGTAATATTCAGGCAGGAAAATGGAGCTGATTCTCTGGCGTCATGCGGAGGCGGAGGAAGGTACACCGGATCACTCGCGCGCGCTCACCGAAAAGGGCATCAAGCAAGCAGCGAAAATCGCTGCATTTCTGCATCAACATTTGCCCCGTGATACCCGCATCCTGGTTAGTCCGGCGACGCGGACGCAACAGACTGTTGCCGCGTTCACCGATCATTTCACCCTTGCGCCCACCATCTCACCCGGTGCATCCGCTGAAGCAGTGCTGCGGGCTGCACGCTGGCCGGATGCGGGTGGAACCGTATTGATAGTCGGCCATCAGCCAACCCTGGGCGAAGTGGCGGCCAGCCTGCTGGGCTGTGATGGAAGCTCATTCAGTATCAAGAAAGGTGCGCTTTGGTGGTTCAGCAAACGCGACGGATCATCCCAGGCCGGGCTGCGGTTGGTCATTTCGCCGGATTTTTTATAACAGCACCTGTAGCGAAATGTAACTCCAGGCTGCCGGGTGCGCGCCCGATTACTCAAGGGAGTTGTTATCTTCTGAAACTCAGGATCACGACGCCCGCTCCCACCAGCATGATCCCCAGCCACTCGCGCAAGCTGGGGCGCTCGTTCAGAAAGATAACCGCAAAGATCGCGACCAGCACCAGGCTGAACTTGTCCACAGGCGCGACTTTGGAAGCTGCACCCAGTTGCAGTGCGCGAAAGTAGCATACCCAAGATGCGCCTGTGGCCAGCCCGGAAAGCGAAAGGAACAGCCAGGTTTTTGGATTGAGCGCAAACGGGTCACTCCACTTTCCGGTGGAATACACGAAGCCTGCCAGGACCAGCAGGATCACGAAGGTACGTATCAGCGTGGCGTAATCCGAATCTACGCCTTCGAGGCCGACCTTGGCGAAAATGGCCGTCATTGCGGCAAACACCGCGGATAACAGTGCCCAGTAAAACCAGCCATGTGCAGATAACATTCAGCCCCCGAGATACCCTTACTGAAGCTGCCGCGCCGGCTGTACCAGCACCCACGGGCTTACAACCACGGCCCAAACCAGCGTGTCGTTCTCTATCCATTCCGCCGCCTGCCCGTCAGTTACCTTGCCGAACTTTCCCGACGCCATCCACTGGCGGATCTGCACCGCATTGTCGCGTGACATCTGGCAGGCAACCTCGACCAGATCGAGATCGGCAGCGACGGCCAGCGCGACCCCGCTGGCGAAATAGCGCTGCAGCTCCTTCCAGGCAATCTGGGCAGTCTCCAGATTAACATTGGCGCGGAATATTTCACCGTGATTTTCTGCCGTTTCCATATCAGCCCTGAAATTTCCAGGCCATGTTTTCTCCGGCACGCAGCGGCACCAGACGATGTTCGCCGAAGGCCAGGCTGTCAGGAACTTTCCAGCTTTCCTTGCGCAACGTGATCTTGTCGCTGTTGCGCGGCAAACGATAATAATCCGCACCGAAAAAACTGGCGAAGCCTTCCAATCTATCCAGCGCGTCCAGCTGTTCGAACGCTTCAGCATACAGCTCGACGGCAGCGTGCGCAGTATAGCAACCGGCACAACCGCAGGCGGCTTCCTTGGTATGCTGCCCGTGTGGCGCACTGTCGGTGCCGAGGAAGAATTTCGGGTTGCCGCTGATGGCAGCCTTGCCCAACGCCTCACGGTGCACTTCGCGCTTCAGCACCGGCAGACAATAATAATGCGGGCGCAAACCGCCGCTAAACATCGAATTGCGGTTGTAAAGCAGGTGATGCGCGGTGATAGTTGCGGCAATGTGAGACGGCGCACCCGTCACAAACTGCACCGCGTCCCGGGTAGTGATGTGTTCGAACACCACGCGCAATTGCGGCAAGTCTTTCAGCAGGGGAATCAATACCCGTTCGATGAACACCGCTTCGCGGTCGAAAACATCCACATCAGGCGCGGTCACCTCTCCGTGCACCAGCAGCGGCATCCCGCAACGCTGCATTTCCTCCAGTGCCAGATAGGTCTTGCGCACGTCGGTCACGCCCGAGTCTGAATTCGTGGTTGCGCCCGCCGGATAAAACTTGACCGCATGCACGATGCCGCTTTGTTTGGCGCGCCTGATTTCTGCAGCGGAGGTGCGGTCTGTCAGGTAAAGCGTCATCAACGGCTCAAATTTCGTGCCCCGGGGCAACGCAGCGATAATGCGTTCTCGGTAGGCATGAGCTTGTTCAATGGTGGTGACCGGCGGCCTGAGATTGGGCATCACGATGGCGCGGGCAAATTGCCGCGCGGTATCCTGTACGACAGACTGCATCAGCGCCCCATCGCGTAAATGCAGGTGCCAATCGTCAGGACGGGCAATGGTCAACTGTTGCATGATGTCATTCCGGCTGGATGCACGGGTTTTAATATGATTTCGCGATTGTAAAGCAAACGCCTGCTTGTTTGCTCGCCGGCAGACTTGATCTGCCCCTTCAGGCCTTACTCAATCCGCAATTTTTTGCGTTGCATTTTCTGCCGAGTCATTTCCGTCTCCCCCCAATGCCTTATAGAGTTGTGTCGCCGTGGTCAACCAGGCAAGTCGCGCCTGTATCTCCGATTGTTCAGCGTCCAACACCTGGCGCTGCGCCTCTAGCACCTCAACATGACTGACGACACCCACCTTATAGCGCAGCTTAACCATGTCCAATAATTGTTTCTGACTTTCTGTATTGGCTTGTTGCACGGCAAGCTGCCCGCCAAGTTTTTTACGTGCAAGCAGCAGATCCTCCACTTCGCGTAATGCCTGCTGTATGGTCTTTTCATACTGGGCAATTGCCATCATCTGGCGTGAATTGGCGGGGGCCGGGTTGTCAGAGTCACGTCCGGCACCAAACAGCGGAATCCCGATAGCGGGTTGAAAATTCCATGCGCCATTGCCGGGATCGAACAGGCTGGTCAGGCTGCTGCTGGCATTCCCGGTGTTGCCTGTCAAAGTAATGCGCGGAACGAAAGTGGCACGGGCTGCACCGATATCGACACCCTCGGCCTGCAATTTTTGCTCGGCTGCCAGCACGTCGGGACGCCGCAACAACACATCAGAATACAATCCGCCAAACAGGCCGGAATTTATGCCCTGGTCTGCAAGACTGCGTCCTTCCGGCAAATCCCCGGTCAACACCATCGATTGCCCGGTCAACACATTGAGGAAACTCTCCTCCGCGATTTGCGACTGCTTCAGATTTGCTGAATTGGCGACTGCGGCCTGAGAAGCTTCTTGCGCCTGCAGCAAATCCTTGTCGCTGGATATACCAGCCTCATGCCGGCGCATTATCAAATCCTGCAATTCTGCGCACGCCTTGACTTGCGCGTCGGCAAGCCGGTTGAGCTCGCGCATTTCCAGCAGCGACAAATAGGTTTTTGCCACATCGGAGACCAGCGACAGGCGAAATGCCCGCCGTGCCGGTTCGGTGTCCAGGTAACTCGCCCTGGCTGACGTGCCCAGACTTTCGACACGTCCCCAGAAGTCCGATTCATATGACAGCAAATTCGCTTCCGGATTGTTTTGCTGTAAAGATGATTCATTATCGTCCGGCACCGAAGCCGCGGGCCGCGAGTCGTTCCGCGACACATCAGCGTTCGATTTCGGCAAACGGCCAGCATCCTGGTTGCCATATTGCGCGCGGGCCCTGGCAATTCGTGCGGTAGCTTTGTCCAGGTCGCGATTGTTTTCCAGGGCGGCTTCGATCAACATTTGCAAACGCGGGGCAGGGAAATAATATTGCCAGTCGTCGAGCTCCAACCCGTTGGTGGGCTTCAGTTTCACGCTGTCGGGCCGCGATGAGGAATCGGGCGCAGTCGGATGTTCATAGTTCGGCATCGCTGAACAGCCGCCCAGCATCGCTGCCAAAATAATCGGCATTAATTTTTTGGTTAAATCATTCATAGGAGTGATTATGCCATGTCTGTATCCCCTGACTCTGCCTGACTTTTGATTTGCAAAGCCTGTTGATACAGCTCGTTACGGTTGGCACCTGTGATCTTTGCTGCAAGTTGCACGGCCTGCTTGAGCGGCAGCTCTTCGAGCAATTTGGACAACGTGGCCAGGGTTTCCGGAGGCAGGCCGGGCTGCGCTACCGCACCGGAAACCATCACGACGAATTCACCGCGCTGTTGGTTGCTGTCGGATAGCAGCCAGGCTTCAGCTTCATGTAATGTGCATGCATGTATTGTTTCAAACAGCTTGGTAATTTCGCGCGCCAATACGATCCGCCGTTCGCCGCCCAGCACCGCGCACAGATCGACCACACATTCCAGAATACGGTGCGGGGCTTCATAGAACACGAGCGCGCAAGGATGGCTGGTCAAGGTTTGCAGTTCGCTCCGGCGTGCGGCGGATTTGTTCGGCAAAAACCCGTAAAACAAAAAATGGGCTTCGCTCAAACCGGCCGCTGACAAGGCCGCTATCGCCGCATTTGCCCCGGGTATCGGGATGACCCGCAAGCCCGCCGCCAGAACTGTTTGCACCAGCAAGGCTCCCGGATCGCTTACCGCAGGTGTTCCCGCGTCGCTGACAAAGGCCACGCTTTGCCCGGCCTGCAACAGCATAATGACTTTCTGTGTCGCACCGCGCTCGTTATGCTGGTGGACTGCAATCAGTTTTTTCGCACTGATTCCGTGGTGCGATAACAAATGCGAAGTGTTACGCGTATCCTCGGCCGCAACCACGTCCACTGCCGCCAGAACGTCCAGTGCGCGCAGCGTGATGTCACGCAGATTTCCTATCGGGGTGGCAACTACATATAATGCACCCTCCAACTTTTGCGGATGTTCGTTATGCAACGTGTATTCCCCCTGCTGATAATTTTGTTCGCACTATACGCTTGTGCCGGCAACGCACCGCAGATCCCCGGCGGAGTAACTGCAACGGCCAATAAGGAAATGGTGACGCCTGCAATCCCCGCGATTAGCGGTGTAGCGCCTGTATCACCCGCCCCGACCGGTGAACCGGCTGTTGCAATTATTCCCGCCGAGGTCAAACCCGTACCGCCACCCGTACTCCCGACCGAGAAGCCCTTCCCGCATATTGCGCTGTTGTTGCCGGTGCAATCGCCGGGTTTTGGCGCTTCGGCCGACGCGGTAAGGCGGGGTTTCATCGCGGCAATCAACCCCAGAAACCAGGCGATGCCGGTACGCGTGTATAGCAATTTTGACGAGAACACCGGGGTTGTCGCCATCTATCGCCAGGCGATCGCAAACGGTGCTCGCGCCGTGGTGGGTCCGTTAACCCGCAACGGCGTCAGTGCGCTGATGGCTGAACAGGATATACCTGTGCCCACCCTCGCGCTGAACATCATTGAAGGACAATCCGCCAGGCAATTGTACTTTTTTGGCATGTCTATGGAGTCGGAAGCGCGGGAAGTTGCCCGGCTGGCAAAAAAACAGGGCCTGCATCAGGCCATCATCATCACGACCCATTCGCAATTGTCGCAGCGACTGCAAGCCGCATTTGAAGAGGAATGGTCAGATGCGGCCGGCAGCGTGAATAGAGGGATTTTGCGGGAAGTCGAATTCAATGGCGATCCATCGGTATTCGCCGATATCGCGAACATAAACGACACGATGGTATTCCTCGCCGCAGACGCAGCCAAAGCTCACTTGATCCGCCCTTATCTTCCCAACAAGCTGCCTATCTATGCCACCTCGCAAATCTTTGTCGGCAACGACAAGACTTTGACCAATTACGATTTGAACGGCATCCGCTTTGTGGATATGCCGTGGCTGTTGCAGCCCGACCACCCTGCTGTCATGGTCTACCCGCGCGCCACCCCCCCGCTTCCCAGCATTGATCTGGATCGGCTATATGCGCTGGGCATAGACTCATACCGCTTAATCCAGGTGTTGCTTGCCGGCGAGCCCGCTTTAGCGTTGCCGCTGGACGGGGTAACCGGTGAGATTGTGCTCAATGGCCACACTTTCCAGCGCAACGCGGTCCCGGCTGTGTTTGTGCAGGGGCACGCGCAGTTGCTTGACGCACCCGCCACCCCGACAGCCCAGATATTCCCGGATAAAAACCCCGATAAAGCCACAGGTAAACCATGAGCCCCGGTTCCCAGGCCGAACGATGGTCTGAACAATATTTGCAGAGCCAGGGACTGGAATTGGTGGCGCGGAATTTTCGTTCCCGTTTCGGCGAAATCGATTTGATCATGCTGGACAAAACATCGCTGGTATTCGTCGAGGTGCGCCTGCGCAGCAGCACGGATTTCGGGGGCGCGGCCGCCAGCATCGATGCGCGCAAACAGCAACGAATTATCCGCACCGCACAGCAATACCTGGGCGGCCTCACGCATACCCCGCCCTGCCGCTTCGATGCCATATTGATGGATGATGCGCAGGGCAGGAACCTGCAATGGCTAAAAAATGCGTTCGAGGCCTGATTCGGTTAATATTCCACTTCCGGACATAACCCCGAATTTACATGGATATCAACAAACGTATCGCGAAGCATTTCAAGGACAGCGCGGAAGTCAAGCTGAGGGTCAAGGACGAGTTGGCCCAGCCAATAGCCGATAGCGCGCAAATCTTTTTCGACTGCGTCACCAATGACGGCAAAATAATGTGTTGCGGCAATGGCGGTTCCGCCGCCGACGCGCAGCATTTCGCCGCGGAATTGCTGAATCGCTTTGAAAAAGAACGCCCCGGCCTGGCCTGTATCGCACTGACTACCGACAGCTCGGTGCTGACTTCGATTGCCAACGATTACGATTACAACCAGATTTTTTCCAAGCAGGTGCGGGCGCTTGGTTTGCCCGGAGACAGCTTGCTGGCGATCTCGACCAGCGGCAACTCGCCGAATGTGGTTGCCGCCATCCATGCCGCGCACGAACGCAGCATGCGTGTAATCGCGCTGACCGGCAGAGACGGTGGAGAAATGGCCCGTTTGCTGCGCCCCGACGACGTATTGATCTGCGTGGATGCACAAAGCACCGCGCGTATCCAGGAAGTCCATCTGCTTGCCCTGCATTGCCTGTGCGATATCATTGATTATCTCCTGCTGGGAGAATAGCGTTGCGCGTTGTCCCGCTGCTGTGGCTTGTGCTGGTTCCAGGCGCGCTGCAGGGATGTGTCCCCGTCGTTGCTGCCGGGGTGGGCGCAGGGGTAATGATGGCGCAGGACAGGCGCACTTCTGAAGCCTATTTTGATGATCAGAAGATTGAGACCACAGCCACCGGGCTGATCGACAGGCAAATCAACAGCGTCAGGCATGTCAATGTGACGAGTTTCAATTATCATGTTCTGGTCAGCGGCGAAGTGCCTGACGAAGCCACCAAGGCAGAGATTGAAAAAATACTCTCGGGCATCGAGAAAGTCCGCAGCGTGAACAATGAGCTTGTTGTGTCACCCACCAGTTCGCTGGCTTCGCGCAGCAGTGACGGCCTGATCACCTCCAACGTAAAATTGCGTTTTATGAACAACAAGAATTTCAATTCCGACCGCGTCAAGGTAGTGACTGAAAATGGCACAGTGTATTTGCTGGGCCTGGTCAATCATGCCGAGGCCGATGCCGCCGCCGAGATCGCCAGCACAACCCGGGGCGTCAAGAGCGTTGTAAAAATGTTTGAGTACACAGACTAAATGTATCCCGCACCCGCATTCGAACACAAAATTTGTTCTTTGGACAAACTTGCCTCACGGGTGGCCGCGTTGCCGCGCCCGATTGTTTTTACCAACGGCTGCTTTGATGTATTGCACCGCGGCCACGTGACTTACCTTGCACAGGCCCGCGCACTGGGAGCCTCACTGATCGTCGGGGTGAATAGCGATGCTTCGGTCAAGCGCCAGGGCAAGGGTGCTGACCGCCCGATCAATGCCGAGCTGGATCGCATGATGGTGCTGGCGGCACTTGATTCGGTCAATCTGGTGGTGCTGTTCGACACAGACACTCCGCTGGACCTGATCCTCGCATGCAGCCCGGACGTATTGGCAAAGGGCGGCGACTGGAGGATTGAGAACATCGTTGGCGCCAGTGAGGTTCAGGGCTGGGGCGGTTCAGTACACAGCATTCCGTTTCTGCACGACCGCTCCACAACGGCACTTCTGAAAAAAATACGGTCACTTTAAATCATGATAGAACAACCCACCGAAATCACCCTGCATCAGCATTCACGCGAACTGGAAATTGCCTTTTCGGACGGGTCGCGCCACCGCCTGCCTTATGAGTTCCTGCGCGTATACTCACCTTCTGCGGAAGTGCGCGGCCACGGCCCGGGGCAGGAAGTGCTGCAAATCGGCAAGCAGGATGTGAACGTGCTTGGCATAGAGCCTGTGGGCAGCTATGCCCTGAAAATATCATACGATGACGACCACGACACCGGCCTGTACAGCTGGGAATATCTTCGTTATCTGGGAAGCAATCATGAAACGCTATGGCATGATTACTTGCAAAAGATGGAAGCGGCAGGTAAAACCCGCCAACCATCCCGCGGCTAATGCGGGTGACTCTCCAAGGGAAATCGAACATGGACAAGACTACCCATTTCGGCTTTGAAACCGTAGCCGAGAACGACAAGGCGAAGCGCGTTGCCGGCGTGTTCACCTCGGTCGCCGGCAAATATGATGTGATGAACGATCTGATGTCGGTCGGGTTGCACCGTGTTTGGAAGCGCTTTGCCGTCAGCATCAGCGGCGTGCGCGAAGGCCAGCGCGTGCTGGATGTGGCGGGTGGCTCGGCGGACCTTTCAAGGCTGTTTATCAAGAAAGTCGGTGGCAAAGGCCAGGTCGTACTTACCGATATCAACAATGCGATGTTGCGTGTGGGTCGTGACCGTTTGTTCGATGAAGGCAGCGTCACACCGGTCGCACAATGCGATGCCGAGCACCTGCCGTTCCCGGAAAATTATTTCGACTGCGTTTCAATCGCTTTTGGCCTGCGTAACGTCACACACAAGGAAATTGCTCTGGGCGAGATGCAGCGTGTGCTCAAACCGGGCGGACGATTGATCGTGCTGGAATTTT
Source organism: Candidatus Gallionella acididurans (assembly GCA_001577345.1). Classification (GTDB taxonomy): domain Bacteria; phylum Pseudomonadota; class Gammaproteobacteria; order Burkholderiales; family Gallionellaceae; genus Gallionella; species Gallionella acididurans. The sequence continues at coordinate 52,995 of LSLI01000008.1, read as the reverse complement.
CCAAAGTGGCCAAACCCTTGCAGGGAATTTACGACGCTTATTCCTTCAAACTGTTGCCCAAGATAGGCCAACTAGTCGCCAAGGATGCCGACAGTTATCGTTACCTGGCCGAATCCATCCGTATGCATCCGGGGCAGGATGAGCTGAAACTCATGATGGAAACCGCCGGCCTGGAAAATGTCGAGTATTTCAACCTGAGCGGCGGTGTGGTTGCCGTGCATCGTGGCTACAAATTTTGATCCTGTTCTCTGCCCGGGAATATTTTGTTCAGGATTGATATTCGTTTCGCCGGTTCCTTGGTCTGATTGTTCATAATGCCTCCAACCATCGAAAAGCTCGCCGTTTTATTTGCCGATATTTGCGGCAGCACGGCGCTTTATGAAACCCTCGGGGATGATCTGGCACGCCGACTGATCCTGCGTTGCATCAACACGATGTCCGGAAAAATCGCCGCCTATCAGGGCAAGCTGATCAAAACCATAGGCGACGAAATCATGTGCACCTTTCCCAGCGCCGAGGCGGCATTTCATGCCGCCAGCGCAATCCAGGCGGCAGTTGAAAACGAGCGGCTTCCTGACGGAGGCGCCATGCATATCCGCATCGGCTTCAATTATGGCGAGGTAATCAACGAATCCAACGATGTGTACGGCAACACCGTCAATGTCGCCGCGCGTGTCGTGGCGATAACCAGGGCGGACCAGATCATGGCGACCCGCGCCGTGCTCGATGCCCTGCCAGATAACTTGCGGGGCAAAATGCGCCAGATTCTGCGTGCCGAATTCAAGGGTTTGCAGGACAGGCTGGATATTTATCAGGTTATTTCAGAGAGGGAGAATCCCTTAAGTACGCGCATCGGCATACCGGCTTACCGCAAGTCCGCGGAAACAGTTCATGAAATGATATTGCGTTATCGTCATCACACGGTCACTGTGAACAAACAGCAACGAAGCGCAGTACTGGGCCGGGACGAATCCTGCAGTCTTGCGGTGCAAAATGATCTTGCTTCGCGTCTGCATTGCCGTATCGAATTAAGGTTCGGCAAATTCATCATCACGGATCAAAGCACCAATGGAACCTATATCCGTTCGAGCGATGGCAGCGTGGTACATATCACACGCGAAGAAGCCGTTCTGCGAGGGCACGGCTCGGTCAGTCTGGGAGTGGCATTTTCTGACCATCCCACCGACCTCGTTGAGTATTCGGTCATCTCGACCGAGGATCAATCCTAAATTGACCCCGGCTGAATTTTAGTTCGGCAGAACTGATAATTTTCCCTGGCTTCGCTCTTCTTGGCTTCCCCACATATTAACCAGATTCCACCTCACGAGATCGTGCTCGACTTCGTTTACCAGGATGATTTTCTGCTGGTGGTAAACAAGCCTGCGGAATTCCTTGCCGTGCCGGGCCGCGGCTTGGATAAGGCGGACAACCTGACGACCCGGGTACAGAAGGAATTTCCGGATGCGCTCAGCGTTCACCGCCTCGATATGTCCACTTCAGGCCTGCTGATATTGGCTCGCGGCAAAGAGATGCACAGCCGTCTTTCTCAATTGTTCCGCGACCGCAGTGTGAAAAAATGTTATACCGCACTGGTTGCGGGCCGGAAGATATCCACCCAGGGCGCAGTCGATTTGCCGATTGGTCCAGACTGGCCGAACCGTCCCCGGCAGAAGGTGGATTTTGCCAACGGCAAAATTTCGCTCACGCGCTACAGTCTGCTTGCACATGACCCGGTAGCCGGCATCAGCCGCGTAGCATTGGAGCCGGTCACCGGTCGTACCCACCAGCTGCGTGTGCACATGGCGGCCATAGGGCAGCCGATTCTGGGGGATCCATTGTACGGGCACAAACTTGCCACAAGCACCGGCCGCATGATGTTGCATGCCCGGATGCTGAGTTTTATCCATCCCTTCAGCATGGAACCGCTGACCGTCGTGAGCGAAGCTCCGTTTTAATATATCAAAAACAGCCAGCCTGATTTTTTTCGTCTGACGGCTCAGCTCCGCACCGCAACCTTGGGCCTTGCTGCCGGTGATATACTTGGGCAGGTTTTGTTCAATCCAGATTTAATTCGAATTGAGGTATGCATGAAAAGCTTTTTGATGTCTTTGATGATTGCCTTGACCTGCCTGAGCCTGTTCGCCGCCACAGCGGAAGCCAAGCGTTTCGGCGGCGGGGGCAGTTTCGGAAAACAAAGGACTATGGCACCGCAGCAAGCTCCTGCTGCCGCGCCTGCCCCGGCCCCCGCGCCGGGCGGTAACAGATGGCTGGGGCCTTTAGCCGGGTTAGCGCTGGGCGCGGGTTTGGGTGCGATGTTTGCCGGCGGCGGGATGGGCGCCGCAATGGGCGGCATCCTGATGGCGGTTCTTGCCGGCGTCGCGGTCATGTTCCTGATCTCGCTGTTCCGTCAAAAGCGACAGGCAGTGCAATATGCCGGGACCGGCGCGCCATACCATCAACCCCAGCAAGCGCAGCAACCTTTATACGGCAGCGGTGTTACACCTGCGACAAACAACATTCCGGCGGATTTTCCGGTGGAAACTTTTTTGCGCAGCGCAAAGACCTCTTTCATCCGCCTGCAGGCCGCAAATGACCGCAAGGATTTGAACGACATTCGCGAATACACCACCCCCGAAATGTTCGCGGAAATCTCGATGCAGTTGCAGGAGCGGGACAACGCTCCACAAAAAACCGATGTCATCGCGATCAAAGCCGATTTGCTGCAAGTAATTGACGAGGGTGATCTGGCGGTCGCCAGCGTGCGCTTTACCTGCCAATTGAGCGAAAACAATGGCGCACCGGAAAATGTGGATGAGATCTGGCATGTGCAGAAAAGTTTGCACGATGAAAAGTCGGTGTGGCTGCTGGCCGGTATCCAGCAAATTACCCTGCACTAGGCTTCAATGTTCGCCCAACCTTCTGCCGCAGCGTTGAATCATCTGCTATCGCAGAATAGTTGGGCCTTGCCCCGGCTGTCAAAATTTGCGGGCAAGACCGCACAATTCGATATCGCACCGCTTTCCTTTGCCTATACCATTCTGGATGACGGGCGGCTGCGCACTGCCGATGCCGGCAGCAGGGCTGACGCATTGTGCGTGATCTCGCCGTCATTGCTGCCCCGTCTTGTTTTGTCTGGCGCTGGCACAGCAGATGAGAAATTGCCGGATGAAAATGTGCACGCTGAAATTCAAAGCGAAGGCGATGCCGAGTTACTCAAGGAAATTTTCTTTCTTTCGCGCAATCTGAATTGGGACGCGGCAGAAGACCTGAGCCACGTTACCGGGGACATTGCAGCGGAGCGTATTGTGCAATCCGCGCATGGTGCGCATCGGCAGTTGCGCGACGCTACTCTGAATTTTTTCCATGCTGCGGCCGAGTTCTGGACGGAAGAGCGTCCGCTTCTTGCCAAGCCCCGGCATGTCTCGGCATTCATCCAGCAAGTGGACACGCTGCGCGACGATTTGGCGCGGATGGAGCAACGCATCAGCCGCTTGCTTGCAGGAAAAAGAATTTAGCATGCGCCTGTTCCGTTTGATCAAGATCGTTTTTGTGGCACTGAGTTTCGGGCTGGATGAGTTTTTGCTGGCGCATGAGCGCGTGCGCTGGATGCGCGTGCCGCTGGACATCCTGCTATTCCTGCGCAATACCGACAAGCCCCGTGCGGTGCGTTTGCGTCTGGCGCTGGAGGCACTCGGGCCTATCTTCGTCAAGTTCGGCCAGATGCTGTCCACACGTCGCGACTTGATGCCTGCAGACATCGCCGACGAACTTGCCAAACTGCAGGATCAGGTGCCGCCGTTTCCTTCCGTCCAAGCTGTCGCCATGCTGGAAGCGGTTTACCGGAAACCGTTGAGCGAAGTTTTCAAAAGTTTTGAGGAGACACCGGTCGCCAGCGCATCGGTCGCACAGGTGTATTTTGCGGTACTGCCCGATGGTCGGGACGTTGCAGTGAAAATATTGCGCCCGGGTATCACCCGGGTGATCTCGCACGACGTTGCTTTGCTCAAGGCCGCAGCCGACCTGATCGAATGGTTGTGGGCGGATGGTCGCCGCCTCAAGCCGCGCGAAGTAATCAATGAATTTGAAAAACATCTGGAGGACGAACTTGACCTGATGCGCGAGGCGGCCAATGCCAGTCAGCTCAGGCGCAACTTTGCCGATTCCCCGCTGCTGCGGGTTCCCGAGATGTATTGGGATTATTGCAGCACCGAGGTGATGGTGATGGAACGCATGTACGGGATTCCGGTCAGCCAGGTTGATGAACTGCGCGCTGCCGGTGTTGATATACCCCGATTGGCCGCCAACGGAGTGGAAATATTTTACACCCAGGTGTTTCGCGACGGGTTCTTCCACGCCGACATGCATCCAGGCAACGTCCAGGTTGCGGCCAATGGCCAGTATATCGCGCTGGATTTCGGCATCATGGGCACGCTCACCGACACCGACAAGCGTTATCTCGCGCAGAATTTCATCGCGTTCTTTCGCCGCGATTACAAGCGTGTAGCCGAAGTGCATGTCGAATCCGGCTGGGCTCCCGCCGATACCCGCGTGGACGAACTGGAGTCCGCGATCCGCGCAGTGTGCGAGCCGATCTTTGACCGGCCGTTGCGCGAAGTTTCATTTGGCCGCGTGCTGCTGCGCCTGTTTCAGACCTCGCGCCGTTTCGGTATTCAGGTCCAGCCGCAACTGGTGTTGCTGCAAAAGACGCTGCTCAATGTCGAAGGCCTCGGCTTGCAACTCGACCCCGAGCTGGATCTGTGGAAGACCGCCAAACCGTGGCTGGAACGCTGGATGAACGAACAGGTGGGCTGGCGCGGATTTGTAAAGTCACTACGTGCGGAAGCCCCGAATTACGTGCGCCTGTTGCCGCAACTGCCCCGCCTGCTGCACCGCTACCTGAGCAACGACGCCACTGAAAGAAACGATGATTTGCTGCACAAAATCCTGAACCAGCACAAACGCTATAACCAGCTGCTGACCTTGGTCTTCATGATGATGCTGGCCTTCGTTGCGCTGGAGATATTCATTCTTGCCACGCGCTGACCGGTGTCCGGTTTGTGCAGTTTTTCCCTGCCCATTTTCCGTGTTTTCATTCAGTGGCCCGCCCGCTCAGTGGGGAACTATTCCACGGTTACAGGTTTTGCAATAAATAAGTGCTGGTGGTTACGACCGCCCTTGCGGGCTTAACTTGCTGCGCATTTAGTCTGCGCCGCAAGCCAGGAAACCTCGCGTTAATGTTCACCGGATTACTCCACAGTCACTGACTTCGCGAGGTTTCTTGGCTTGTCCACATCGGTGCCTTTTTGTAGCGCGACGTAATACGCCAGCAACTGCAGCGGGATGGTGTGCAGAATGGGGCTCAAATATCCCGCGTGCTCGGGCATCTGCATGATGTGAATACCGTCCGCCTCGCGTATATGCGTATTTGCATCGGCGAACACATACAATTCTCCGCCGCGCGCGCGCACTTCCTGCAGATTCGATTTCAGCTTCTCCAGCAGCGCGTCGTTCGGTGCGACAGAGATAACCGGCATATCCTTGTCCACCAGTGCCAGCGGGCCGTGCTTCAGTTCGCCGGCGGGATATGCTTCAGCGTGGATGTAGGAAATTTCCTTGAGCTTGAGCGCGCCTTCCAGCGCGATCGGATAATGCAAGCCGCGTCCCAGAAACAATGCGTGCTGCTTGTTGGCAAACTGCTCGGCGAGCTTTGCGATCTGCGGTTCCAGCTCCAGCACTTTTTGCACCGCGCTGGGCAGGTGACGCAGTTCGTGCAGATGCTTTTGTTCCTGCTCCGCAGTCAATCGCCCGCGTTGTTTGGCGAGCACCAGCGTCAACAGGAACAGCGCGGCCAATTGCGTGGTGAAAGCCTTGGTCGAAGCCACGCCAATCTCCGGGCCGGCGCGCGTCAGCAGACGCAGTTTGCACAGGCGCACCAGAGCGCTTTCCGGGACATTGCAGATTGCTAGGGTGTGGGCGTGACCGTGCGCCTTGGCATGGTTCAGCGCTGCCTGGGTATCGGCCGTCTCGCCAGACTGGGAGATCACCACCACCAGTGATTTCGGGTTGGGAACGCTGGTGCGGTAGCGGTACTCGCTGGCAACTTCCACATTGCAGCGGATGCCGGCGATTTCTTCCAGCCAGTAACGCGCCACCAATCCGGCGTGATAGCTGGTTCCGCACGCCAGGATCAGGATGCTGTCGATGTCGGTAAAAGTCTCAGCCGCTTGCGCGCCGAAGATGCCCGGCACCAGCGACTGGCTGTTGCATACCGATTCAAGCGTGTCAGCCAAAGCCTGCGGCTGCTCGTGTATCTCCTTCTGCATGTAATGGCGATACTCGCCCAACTGCACGCTTTCGTTGCTCAGTTCGCTGGTCTGCACGACCCGCTCCGCGCGCGTCCCCTTCGCGTCATAAATCTGGTAACCGCCGCGCCCGAGCTCGACCACGTCGCCCTCCTCGAGATAGACAACTTTGCGCGTGACCGGCAGCAGCGCGGACACGTCCGAGGCAATGAAATGTTCCCCTATGCCGACACCCAGCAGCAGCGGACTGCCGCGCCGCGCGCAAACCAGCTGATCGGGATTGTCCGCGGCGATAACGCCGATGGCGTAAGCACCCACCAGCTCGGCAAGCGATGCCTGCGTAGCTACCAGCAAAGAATTGCCGCGCGCGTAATGACTGTGGATCAAGTGGGCGATGACCTCGGTATCGGTATCCGAACTGAACTCATAACCCTCGGCGGTCAGGCGGGTGCGCAAAGCCTCGTAGTTTTCGATGATGCCGTTATGCACCACGGCAATATGATTTTTGCTGATGTGCGGGTGGGCGTTGCGTACACTGGGCACACCGTGCGTCGCCCAGCGGGTATGGGCGATACCGATCAGTCCCCGGGTATTTTCGCTTTTGGCGGCCAGGTCGACCACCCGCCCCGTGCTGCGAACGCGCTCCAATTGTCCGTCATGCACCACCACCAGTCCGGCCGAGTCGTAGCCGCGATACTCGAGACGTTGCAACCCTTCCAGCAAGATCGGCACAACATTGCGTTGCGCCACAGCACCTACAATTCCGCACATTTATAAACTCCGGTGAAAAACACTATCCTGAAAAATCAGATTTTGTAGGAGCGGGCCATGCCCGCGAGCTGCTTGATCGGGGGCCGCGTTGACAAGCTCAGGACAGGCACGCCCCACTCCTACAGGAACCCAAGCAGATTATTTTTTCCTGGCCGACCGCTTCCATCCGGCAACGGTCACCTGTTTGCTGCGCGACAGCGTCAGCTCATTCCCGGGCGTGTTGCGGGTAATAGTCGAACCCGCGCCTATCGTCGAGCCCTTGCCCACCGTTACCGGCGCGACCAGTTGCGTGTCCGAGCCGATGAACACATCATCCTCGATGACGGTGCGATGCTTGTTCACGCCATCGTAGTTGCAGGTGATCGTGCCCGCACCGACGTTCACGCGGCTGCCGACCGTGCTGTCGCCGATGTAGCTGAGGTGGTTGGCTTTGCTGTTTGCCGCGATCTCGCTGTTTTTGACTTCGACGAAATTGCCGATGTGCACCTCGTCGCCCAGCTTGGTGCCGGGACGCAATCGGGCGTAGGGACCTATACGGCAGTTAGCCCCCACTTCGCTGCTGTCTATGTGGCTGTATGGCGCGATCTCGGTGCCGGCTGCGATGCTGGAATTCCTGATCACGCTGTAAGCGCCCACCCGCACATTGTCGCCCAGGCTCACTTTGCCCTCGAAGATACAGCCGACATCGATCTCGACATCGCGCCCGCAATTCAGTTTGCCCCGCACATCGATGCGCGACGCGTCGGCCAGCGTCACACCTTTGATCAGCAACCGAGAAGCCTCGACCAGTTGCCAGGTGCGCTCCAGCACCGCCAGTTGCGACTTGCTGTTTATCCCGTGTATCTCCCATTCCTGAGCCGGTTGCACGGTATGCACCGCGACGCCCTGCTGCACCGCCATACTGACAATATCGGTAAGGTAGTACTCACCCTGGGTGTTGTTGTTCTGCAACTTGGCCAGCCAGCCGCGCAACATTTTCGTCGGTGCGAGAAGGATGCCGGTGTTCACTTCGCGAATCTCGCGTTGCTCGGGTGTGGCGTCCTTTTCCTCGACGATGGCAAGCACATCGCCCTGCGCATCGCGCACGATGCGCCCGTAGCCGGATGGATTGGGAAGATTCACAGTCAGCAACACCAGGCCGTTACCCACCTGCTGCATCTGGTGCAACGTGCCGTGCTGAATCAGCGGCACATCGCCATACAACACAAGCGTGGTGCCTTCATCGCCGAGATGGGGCATCGCCTGCTGCACCGCATGGCCGGTGCCGAGCTGGGGTTCCTGGATGACGAATCTGGCTGCATATTGCGACATCGCCTGCGGCACAGCCTCCCCGCCATGCCCGTACACTACGCAAACCTGTTGCGGCTGAAGTGAGATGGCGCAATCCAGCACATGCTGGACCAACGGCTTGCCCGCCAGAGCGTGCAGCACCTTGGGCTTTTCGGAATACATGCGCGTGCCTTTTCCGGCAGCGAGGATGACGATATTTAACGGGGTCATGTTTGGCCTTGTTGAATATCGCGATTATAAAGGAAAGCGGCTATGCGGCTAAACAATCCCATCGGCCGGGTGTATCAGCCAGTTTCGGCAGAGCTTGCCGGAAAAGAAGATATGGCGTTTAATCCAGTCCACGCTGATTTGTTCGGTGTGAATGCGGCAGAGCTTCACGCGCAATTTATCACACACTTAGTCAAGCAATTTTGGGGAGTTTGGCGTGGTGCTTTTATCGGAAAAATTAGGGTGTGCCATAATTTTACCTCCTTTAAAAACGGGGCATTGCAGATTGCAGTTCAGATTATATGCCTTGAAGGTGCCTTTGCAGGCGTGTTTTAGGGTGTCTACTTTACGTTCGACATCACAAGGAGTACTCACGAGATCATGAAACATATTCCGCTCAAAACCATTTCGATTAAACATCATCCGCAACTTAACGAGAAGTGGGTTCAAGAAATCATCGCCGCAGATCCATCTATACTGGGTTTGGGTGAACTTGTATTAATCGACAAAGAGCGTATTCAACCTTCCGGCGGGCGACTTGATCTACTATTCAAAGAAATTGACGGCGTTACTCGGTATGAAACTGAGTTGCAGCTTGGCGCCACAGATGAAACCCATATCATCCGAACCATTGAGTATTGGGATATTGAACGCCGTCGCTATCCTCAACATGAACATGTAGGTGTTCTTATTGCTGAGAACGTCACTGCACGCTTCTTGAACGTCATCAGTTTGTTCAACGGCTTTATTCCATTAATAGCACTTCAAATGACCGCCATCGACACCGGAGACGGTATCGGCCTTCACTTTACTAAAGTTGTGGACGCATTGCGCCTCGGGCTTGTAGATGAAGATGAGGGCGCATTGGAGCCAGCCGATAGAGCTTATTGGGAAAACAGAGGCACGGCAAAAACGGTAAAAATCTCGGACGAAATTCTGGAACTGTGTAAGGTCTTTGATCCCTCGCTGGAGTTAAAGTACAACAAACCGTACATCGGGTTTACGCGCGGTGGTATAGCCTTCAACTTCGCAACATGCAATCCGAGAAAATCTGCCATGAACCTTACCGTGAAATTGCCCCGCGACGAGGGTATTGATGCAAAGCTTGAACAGTCTGGCCTTGATCTTCTGGAGTACGCGAGATGGGGCGCATACCGCATCAAACTGGAACCTCAAGACATTGCTAAGCACAAGCCGCTTCTTGAAGAACTTCTGAAGGCTGCCTACGAGAATCGCGGGTGATGTCGAACCCTGCGTTCAAGAGGGACGCCGCAGAAGCGCGGCGCCCCTTAACTTTACGTTCGGCATCATCAAACAGCAGCTTCAGGGAGCAGTAGCGTGATCTCTAGTTTTCACCTCAAATTCGGACGAGCTCCTGGGCTTGCTGCTGAGACAATTACAACGACTCCGGTTACGGTTTTCGTTGGGCCCAATAACTCAGGCAAGAGCAAAGTTCTTTCTGAGATCGAGCAGTACTGTCGGAGAGGATCGAAGGACGCATCCGCCGTCATTCTCGACGATCTAGCGTTTGCAGGACTTGCAGATGACAAGGTGCACCAAGCCATAGAGCAAATAAAACAAGCGCCCAATCCTGGTGAAGCGCTAAATATCGATCACATTCTTGTTGGTAGCCGATATGGTCGACAGCAAGTGCCTGCCGGTAGCCTTACTCAATTCGTACAGAACCCTCAAACGAACATAGGCGCTTTCTGCCAATGGTTCTTGACGCACAGCACATTAATACTCGACGGGCGGAATAGGATCAATCTCGTCAACCAGCAAAGTGCTGGCGATCTTCAACAAGCCCCGCAGTCCAGTTTCCAAGTTTTGTTCCGCGACGATGCAAAGCGCCACGAGGTTCGGCGCATCGTTTCAGAAGCATTCGCTTCCCATTTCGTAATCGATCCAACTAGCTTGGGGCAATTACGCATTCGGCTATCCAGCCGTGCTCCGGTAAATGATTTGGAGGAACGCGGAATTCATGCGGAGGCTGTCCGGTTTCACGCGAACGCGCAGCTCATCGATCAAGCGAGTGACGGGGTAAAAGCATTTACCGGAATCGTTACCGAAGTAATGGCGGGTGATCCACGAGTGCTGCTTATCGACGAACCGGAGGCGTTCCTTCATCCTTCGCTAGCAGCAAAGCTTGGATATGAGGTATCCCGCGCCGCGCTCACCGCAGACAAGAGGGTTTTTGTCTCCACACATAGTCCAACGTTTGTCATGGGTTGCATACAGTCAGGTGCGCCGGTAAACATCATCCGGCTAACCTATCGAGGCGGTGTCGCTACCGCAAGAGTACTTCCCAGCACCGAAATTTTGGAGTTGATGAGAAATCCGTTGCTGCGGTCAACGGGTGTCCTTAGCGGACTTTTCTACGAGTTTGTCGTCGTAACCGAGTCCGACGCTGACCGTGCGTTTTACCAAGAGATTAACGAGCGCCTCCTAAGATTCAAGCCCGAGTGGGGCATTCCAAACTGCCTATTCATAAATGCCCAAAACAAGCAGACGGTGCAGACAATTCTTCGCCCCTTGCGCAAGCTAGGTATTCCGGCCGCCGGTATTGTGGACATTGATGTCGTCAAAGACAGTGGAGCGACATGGACAAACTTGCTCACTGGAGCGAACGTTCCGGGGATCGCACATGGTTCGTTGGCAACAATGCGCAGCGCCGTTAAGCAAGCGATGGATAGCACTGGGCGGGACATGAAACGCGATGGCGGAATAGCTATTCTCAATCAGCCAGACAGAGAGGCCGCTGAAAACTTGTTGGCGCAACTTGGCGAATACGGAATATTTGTTGTACCGGGTGGAGAGTTAGAGTCATGGCTTAAACACTTGGGCGCCTCGGGTCATGGGCCTTCTTGGCTGATCAGTGTATTCGAAAAGATGGGCGAAGATCCAGACGCTGCTGACTACCTAAAGCCGTCGTTGGATGATGTCTGGACTTTTATGCAGAACATGAAAGGATGGCTCATTGACTCAAACCGAAAGGGTATTCCAGCATGATGCCGAACCAATCATTCCACCGGGCCTGCGCGAAAAGCCGCGCAGTCCGGTGAATTCAAACGTTGGGCAAGTCGTTGAACAAGGTGAATGGGTGATGCACGATTTGGTTACCTTGAAAAACCTGCTGAAATCGCAATGAATCATTCCGCCAGCTTTTTCAACTTCATGTTCCGGGTCATCCGGATCAGCTGAATTCCTTGACGATATGCTGCTGGCGGCGGCTGATCGCCAGCAATTCGTCCAGCCCCTTCAACTTCACCATCCAGCCGCTCTCGCCCTCCTCGCCGCCTTTCTCGAACCCCTCTATCGCGCCTTTGGCGATCAGGCTGTTGCGGTGGATACGCACGAAGCGCGCGGCGAATTCCTTTTCCAGGTCAGTGAGCGACTCCTCGAGCAGGTATTCGCGTTCAGCGGTGCGCACCGTGACGTATTTCAACTCGGCGCGCAGGTACAGCACTTGCTCGACGGGTATCAGATGGATCTTGCCGCGTTCGCGACTGGACAGATTTTTGCGCGCCTCTGGCAACAATTCGCGCAGCACCTCGGTTTGCAACGGCACGGCTTCGCGCGCGCGATTCAGCGCCTCGAACAAGCGTCCCAGGCGTATCGGCTTGAGCAGATAATCGATCGCGTGCAGATCAAACGCCTTGATCGCATAGGCATCGTAAGCGGTGGTAAAGATGATCACCGGCGGCTTGGGCATTTTTTGCAAATGCTGGGCAAGCTCAATGCCATCCATCTGCGGCATGCGGATGTCCAGCAACACCACATCGGCATCGATCCCGGCCAGACTCTCCAGGGCTTCCTGTCCATTGCCCGCCTCACCCACCACCTCCAATGCCAGTTGCGCCGTGCAATCATTCAGCAGATCGCGCAACCGGTTGCGCGCGGGAGGTTCATCGTCAACAATAAAGATGCGCAGCGCCAATTCAACGGTAGTCATGCTGGTCTATCCTTGATGTAGGGCAACACGATTTCCACACGATAAAGGTTTTTATCCGTTTGCACCTGGTAGCTCGCCTCGGCATCAAACAGCAGGTCCAGTCGTTCGCGGATATTGAGCAGTGCCATTTTATTCGAACGCTGTTTGTTGCCGGAGTCCCGCGGGACCGATCTGCCATGCTCGTAATTATTCAGCATATCGGCGACTCCGTGCGATCCGCTGTCCGCGCTGTTGCGCTCCACACAGGGATTTTCCACAGTAATCCGCAACTCGTCACCCACGCGGCCCAGGCTGATTGTAATGGTGCCGCCCTGCGGAAGCGCCTCGATGCCGTGATATACCGCGTTCTCCAGCAACGGCTGCAGCAACAGCGGCGGGATCAGCGCCACTTCCGGAACATCTTGCATCTGCCAATCCACACTCAGCCGTTCGCCCATGCGCAATTGCTCCAGCGCGATATATTGTTTGCTCAACTGGATCTCCCGGCTTAGCGGCACCAGATCGCGTGCATCCGACATCGCCATGCGGAACAGGTCCGCCATGTCTTCCAGCGCGGTCTCGGCTTTTCGTGGTTGGGCACGCACAATGCCTAGTACCGCGTTGATGGTATTAAACAGGAAGTGCGGCCTGATGCGCGCGCGCAACACCTGCAAGCGGGCTTCATGCAATGCGCGCGACAGCATCTTGGCGCGCAGGCGAAAATACAGCAGCAGGATGCCGCACACCACCACGCCGAGCAACGCATAGCGCGCCTCATCGAAATAGTAAGCCGAATTCCCCGACGAATTATATAGATCACCGCCGTATTCGTAGATGGACAGCGTCAGCACCACCACCATTGCCATGATTGCGATGACGCCCCGCAGGTAAGACAGGCGGTTCAACCACGGCTGTGCCACCCACAGCAACAGCAAGCTGCAAAACAGCACGGGTGTCAGCAGCGTGGCGATCTGCATCAGGTGCAGCGCGACGCCACCCCATGTATTCGCCTGCAGGATCGCTTGCAGAATTGCCAGGCCGTTGGTGATCAACAGGATGCGCAGCAGAATACCGAGATTGCGGAAGTTGGGCAATGTATCGGGCCGGGCTTTTTGTTTTATACTGCGCGGATTATTCACGGATTGAAAAATTCGGGTACATGGCGGGCAAGCCTCGGTTTTCGATGCTTCATTTTGGGACAAGTGGGGGCGGCAATGCAAGATAAAGATACCTGGTCGGGGCGTTTCGCCGAACCGGTGGCAGAACTGGTCAAGCGCTACACGGCGTCGGTAGGTTTCGACCACAAGCTGGCCATGTTCGACATCCAGGGCTCGGTGGCACACGCCCAGATGCTGGCGGCCTGCAATATCATCTCTGTGCAGGATCTGAACGACATCAAGCGCGGTCTCGGGCAGATCGAAAACGAGATCATCGCCGGGGAATTCGTCTGGTCGCTGGATCTGGAAGACGTGCACCTCAACATCGAGAAACGCCTTACCACTTTGGTCGGGGATGCCGGCAAACGGCTGCACACCGGACGTTCGCGCAACGACCAGGTGGCGACTGATGTGCGGCTGTATCTGCGCCATGAGATCGATGGACTTCTTGAGCTGATCAGGGCATTGCAAAGCGCGCTGCTCGACCTGGCCGCTCAGCACACCCATACCATCATGCCGGGCTTCACACATCTGCAGGTCGCCCAGCCGATCAGCTTCGCGCACCACCTGATGGCGTATTTCGAGATGCTGAAGCGCGACGCGGAACGTTTGCAGGATTGCCGTAAGCGCGTCAATCGTTTGCCGTTGGGCGCGGCGGCCCTGGCCGGAACCAGTTACCCGATCAAGCGCGAATATGTCGCCGACCTGCTCGGTTTTGACGGGGTGTGCGAGAATTCGCTGGACGCGGTTTCGGATCGCGACTTTGCGATCGAATTCACCGCCTGCGGCGCGCTGATCATGACGCACCTGTCACGCTTCTCCGAGGAATTGATCTTGTGGATGAGCCCGCGTTTCGGCTTCATCGATATTGCCGACCGCTTCTGCACCGGCTCGTCCATCATGCCGCAGAAGAAAAATCCCGATGTGCCGGAACTGGTGCGCGGCAAGACCGGGCGGGTTAACGGCCATTTGGTTGCGCTGCTCACGCTGATGAAAGGCCAGCCGCTGGCCTATAACAAGGACAATCAGGAAGACAAGGAACCCCTGTTCGACACCGTGGAAACGCTGACTCAGACTTTGCGCATCTACGCGGACATGATCGCGGGCATCAAGGTCAAGCCGGAGGCGATGCGCAGCGCGGCCCTGCAGGGCTATGCCACGGCGACCGACCTTGCAGATTACCTGGTAAAAAAAGGGCTGCCGTTCCGTGATGCACACGAGGCCGTTGCACAGGCGGTGCGCTTCGCGGAACAGCGCGGGTGTGATCTGGGCGACATCAGCATCGCCGAGTTGCAGCAATTTTCAACGCACATTGCCGGGGACGTTTATCAGGTGTTGTCGCTGGAAGGCTCGCTTGCCAGCCGCGACCATATCGGCGGGACTGCGCCCAACCAGGTCGCTGCAGCGATCGTTCGGGCACGCAACAGCCTCGCGTAATAGGCCGGTTAAGGATTTTTTGCGCCTGACATCAGTGTGTCCTAGGGCCAGAAACCGCAGCTTCGTTATGGCTGGTTGATCGTGGCCAGCAGGTCCGCCACTTCCGGAAAGCGCAGCCTGACTTTCAATTCCTCCTTGATGCGCCGGTTGGTCAGGCGTCTCGATTCATTCATGAATGACAGCAGCGATTCCGGCAACACCCGCTGCGCCTCGGCGCGGCTGACGCGGGGTATTCGCGGCAAACGGAACGCATCGGCGACGCTGTCGAAATATTCGCCCATTTTGAGCTGGCTGTCATCGCTGGCGTGATACACGCGGCACGCCCGCCCAAGCTGCAAAGCAGCCATGGCTATTCTTGCCAGGTCATCGGCATGAATATGATTGGTGTAGCCATCCTCGCTGGCGACGACGCCCGGTGTTCCCTGCCGCACGCGGTTTAGCGGCAAGCGGTCTTCAGCGTAGATGCCCGGTACCCTCAGGATGCCGGCATGCACATGGTTGCGCCTTGCCCAGCTGCGTATCTGCTTCTCTGCGTCCGCGCGCCGTTGCGCGCGCGGCGATGTCGCGTTGAGCGGGCGTGTTTCGCTCACCCGGGCTCCGGCGCAATCGCCATACACGCCGCTGGTGCTGATATAGACCATTCGTTTCGGCAATTTGCCGTTTGACAGGGCGCTGAGCAGGTTGCGGGTTCGCGTGTCGTGAATACCGCTGTTCGGTGGCGGCGCAAAATGCAATACCGCATCGGCTATTCCGGCGATGCGGGCAAGACTGTTGCGGTCATCCAGGTCACCCATCAGCGGCACCACACCCAGTGCTCGCAAGCGGGCAAAATATCCGGCATTGCGCACCAGCGCGTACACCCGATAACCCTTTATTAGTAATGGAATTGTGCGCGCCGCTACGTCTCCGCAGCCGATAATTAACAAACGTCTCATTGTCAGATTATGCGTTAAAATCTCACTCTTTGCGCAAGCCACAGCATTCATCATGACCTTTAGAGCCACCATACAACCCAGCGGCCACAGCTTTCCCATCGAGGCGCATGAGACCGTCCTCGAAGCTGCGCTCAAACATGGCTACACACTGCCGTATAGTTGCCGCGACGGTGTATGCGGCACTTGCAAGGGCAAAATTGTTGCCGGCCAGGTGGATTATGGGAAACACCAGGACAGCACTTTGAGCGAGGATGAAAAGGCAGCCGGCATGGCATTGTTCTGTTGCGCAAAGCCGCTTTCAGATCTGGTGCTGGACTGCCGTGAAGTGAGTGCGGTCAACGATATTCCTGTCAGAACCATGCCATGCCGCGTGCATAAAATGTCCAAACCGGCCCCTGACGTGATGGTGCTTTCGCTCAAACTGCCCAGCAACGAGCGTTTGCAGTTCCTGGCCGGGCAATACATCGATATTTTGCTCAAGGATCAAAAACCGCGCAGTTTCTCGCTTGCCAACGCGCCTCACAACGACGAATTTCTGGAGCTGCACATCCGCAATATCACGGGTGGCGCGTTCACCCACTATGCCTTCGAAGTCATGAAAGAGCGCGATATCCTGCGCTTCACGGGACCGCTCGGCACTTTTTTCCTGCGGGAAGATACCGAGAAACCCATCGTGCTTGTTGCCAGTGGCACCGGTTTCGCGCCAATCAAGGCTATCGTTGAACATGCTCTTCATATCGGGTTGAAACGCCCCATGCATTTCTACTGGGGCGGGCGAAAATTGGCCGACCTGTACCTGCTGGACCTGGCAAGGCAATGGGAAAGCAAAGGCATCAAATTTACGCCGGTGCTGTCTGAAGCCTTGCCGGGTGATGCCTGGCAAGGCCGCACCGGTTTTGTTCATCAGGCGGTACTGGATGACTATAGCGATCTGTCAAAACATGAAGTGTATGCCTGCGGCGCGCCGGTGGTCGTGGAAGCAGCCCATCGCGACTTTACTGTGCAGCGCAAACTGCCCAATGAGGCGTTTTTTTCGGATGCATTCACTTACGCACCCAAGACCTGACGAGAAATCTTGCGCAACCGGCTTCGCTTCCATCGCCGCGCTATTTCTCCAGCGACATCGCCTTGTGGTAATACTTGAACGCTTCATCGGATTTACCCAGGCGTTCTGCAAGCAGCGCCAGCGCATTGTATGCCTCGTGACTGGGAGAGATGCTGATGCTGGCATCCAGATAATTCTGCGCTTTGCCCCACAGCTTTTGATGCAGGCATAGCTTGCCCAAAGCCAGCAGAAGACCGGTATCCTGCTGGTGCAAATTCAGCCATTTCTCGGCTTGTTCGATTTGCGCGACCGCGTCGCCGGACAGGCAATCGCCGTACAATGCCGCCAGTTCACTGTCCCAGTGCGCATCCAGACTATGGGCAAGCAATTGTTGCGCGAGGGAGCCGTCGCCTTTTTTTATCAGTTCCTGCGCCGCGGCAGCAGCAATTTTTCCGGCCCGTTTTAAATCGGCTGGAATATTTTTCAGGCAACGGTTGAGTCCGGCCAGATCTTCCTGATGGCGTATCTTTTCCAGCCAGACTTGTTGGCGTAATTGCTCGGCAACTATCGCATCGATGGATGAGCGCTTTTCCAATTGGTCCAGTACATTCAGCACCTCATCCCAGTTTCCCGCCTGCTGTTGCGCCTTGAGTTCCAGCGACAACGCGCCAACATTGTTCTTGATCCCGCTATCGCGCATTTCCCGAAGCGCGCTCAATGCGGCGTGCGGATTGCGCTGGTCCAGCATGAATTTGCTAGCCGCCATCAATTTCATCGAGGTATCGCCCAACTTTTTTCCCCGAACAGCGGACAAATAGGCGTCGCGATTTTTGTATTCCCTCAATTCGTGCGCGGAACGCGCTGCTATGATGGGGTACAAAGCCGATTGATCACCCGATTCCATCGCGTGTTTTGCGCCTTTTTCAGCAGCCGCATAGCGCCCTTCGAAAAATATCCCCAGCACTTTCTCCAACTGCTTGTGCGCCCTGGCTTGTGCGCGCCCCATCCGAAATTTCCGCACATGGGCCGGCAATTGCAGGGTGGCCGAGGTCAGCCGTATCAGGGCATATCCGAGTGCGAAGGCAACCAGCAAAATGACTATAAACAGCACCAGCGACATCTCGGCGCGGTATGGCGGATATACCAGCAACACGTAAGACAAGTTGTGTGTCGCCGCCGTAGCGAGGGCCACTGCTGCGGCAAACAGGCCAAGTATCCATAACAGGTATTTCATCGCTGCGCCTTTGGCTCGCCTGGCCGTTCCTCGAAACGCGCCTTTGGCTCGTTTTCGCGGGAGAGACGATAGTTGCGTACCATCTGCAAACTGGAACTTATGTCAGGCAGCTCGACATTAATTTTTGATGCCGCGAGTTTTTTCAGTTCATCCAGCATCCGCGCTGACCGGTTCGTTTTTCCATCAAAATATCGCTCGGTCCAGGTTTGCGCTGTTTTCAACTCCTGGCGGAACCCGTTCTCGTCGCGCGACAGCAAGTCGAATCGGGCGGCCAGCAGGTGCAGTTTAAGATTCTCGCGCAAATAAAATTCCTGGTCGGGCGGCAGCAGGGGAATTTCAGCGTTGCCGGTATTTTCTATGCGTACCAGCTGTTTCATCTCCTGCCATATTTCCCGCAGCAGTTTTTGCCAGCTGGTTTCATCTTTTGGCGGGGCAGCCCTAGCCTCGTCCTCATTGGCCACGTGCTGCTGGTAAACCAGCTGCAACTGGTCGACAGCGCCTATCAGATTATTGAGCTGCCCATTTATGCCGGTTATGTCGACGTTGGGCAATGCGCGCAATTTATCCATATCCTCACCCAGCGTATTGCGCAGTCCGTTGAGCGTGGCGCGATTCAGGCGCTTTAATCGGTCATCCGCGCTTTGCATGGCTATCAGTGCAGCTTTTACATTTCCCGACAATTGCAACTGCTGCTCGGCTATCAGCAGCAATTGTTCGATCTCCGCCAGTACAGTTTTGTCCCGGTTTGCCGACAGGTCGTTATACAATGCCTTCAACGAGGCCTGCTGGTTTTGTGCTTCCGCATAGTTCGTTTCCAGCGTTGTCACTTTGGCGAATAGTTCGCGCACCTGTTCCTGGTCTTGCTCCAGCATTATCTGCCTTGCCTTGCCATTGCCGTCCATCTCGGCGAACTTTGCCGCAAGCTGCTGTTGCATCGCGCTAATCTCGCGATGCGCATCCAGCCACTGCCACAAAAATATCAACACCAGCACGGACAGCGTCAGCTGTGTGAGACTGATGCGGGCAAACATTCCCGCAGCCGCGGGTTTTTGCACCTGGTCGGCGTCCGGTTCCGGTTCACGGTTTGGCTGTTGTGTATTGTGGGCCGTCATATCGAGCCTTTCCTTTCCGCTTCTGTCTTCAGGGCAGTCATCAATCCGTCGTCCCCGGAATCCGTCAATTGAACATGCTGCCAGCCTTGCCTGACGGCCAGCTCAGCAATGCGCGAATGTGGAACGAACAGGAGCGTGTCGCGTAATATTTGCTGGCGTTTGTTATCCAGCAACTCCCACAAATTTTCCAGCGCCTCGCTGCTGGACACCGAAATCGCATCGGGTGCTGCTGCCAGCAGTAATTCGCCATCCTGGTCCGGCTTGCTGCGCTGATAGCAGGCGGCATATTCCACTTCCGCACCCCGCATGCGCAGTGTGTCGCCCAGCAATTCCCGCCCGCTATCGCCGCGAAAGATCATCACTCGCCTTCCGGCGACATTCTGCAATTCCGGCATGGACAGCAAGCCCTCGCTATCAAAGCGTTGCGTTGGCACAATGACATTTGAAATTCCCCGTTCATGCAAAGCCTTTGCGCTGCCCTGGCCAATTGCAGCAATTTTTAATTTCGCCGGGAGTTTCCCCTCTTTGTGTATTGCCGCAATACCATAGTGCACGGCATTCGGGCTGACAAAAATGACGAGATCAAATTCTTTGAGGCGAGAGATTTGTTCCTTCAAGGCTTGAGGGTTTCGCGCCGCGGTAATTTCCAGCAACGGAAACAGCAACACAGTACCTCCCACCTGTTCAATCATGTGAGCCAGCTTTACCGCCTGGTCGCGCGGGCGAGTGACGGCTATTTTCATTCCTGACAGCGGGAGGTTTCCAGTCATATTCTGCCAGCCATATTTTGCAGGAATATCTCTATCGTTATTCCCATCAGGGAAATGCTTCCTTGGGCGGTCGGCTGCAACCGTTGACTTTGTTTTCAAATATGTCGGCGTCAGGGTTCACAACGCGAGATCGGCAAGAATTTTGTCCGCGCCCTGCGCGCGCAGCGCTTCTGCGATTTTGTTTCCCAGTGCTTCAGGATGGGCAATGTCCCCGGTCATTTCGGATTGTGTCATATGTTTTCCATCCGGACTGGCAACAAACCCACGCATGCGCAGCTTGCCATTTTTCACTTCGGCAAACCCCCCCAGCGGTACCTGGCAGCTGCCCGCCAGTGCGCGGCTCAGGGCACGCTCGGCCAGCACACAGGCGGCGGTGTCAGGGTGGTGCAGCGGTTGCAACCAGGCGATAACATCCGCTCTATCCTTTCGGCACTCGATCCCTAACGCGCCCTGGCCTACCGCGGGCAAACTGTCTTCGCTGGTAATGAGCGCGCGGATGCGATGACTCAGGCCCAGGCGCTTCAGGCCTGCAGCCGCAAGTATAATGGCGGCATATTGCCCTTCATCCAGTTTGCGTAAACGCGTTTGCACGTTGCCGCGCAACGGCTCGATTTTCAAATGCGGGAAGCGTGCCCGCAACTGGCTTTCGCGGCGCAGGCTGGACGTACCCACCACGCTCCCGGTCGGCAACGCCGCAAGACTTTCATGCAGGTTTGAAACGAAAGCATCATGCGGATCTTCACGTTCACCGATTGCCGCCAAAACGAACCCGTCCGGCAGGTTCATCGGCACGTCTTTCAGGGAATGCACAGCAAGGTCTGCCCGGCCGTCTTCCAGTGCGGTCTCCAACTCCTTCACGAACAAACCTTTGCCCCCTATCTTGGACAGCGTGACATCGAGTATCTGGTCTCCCTGTGTGGTCATCCCCAATATGCTGACCTCGGTTTGCGGATATAATGCACGCAGCCTGTCCCGGATATGCTCCGCCTGCCACATCGCCAGCGCACTTTCCCGGGAAGCAATTACCAATCGAGTTGGATTTTGACGGGTGTTCTGACTCATGATTTTTTTGAAATTTTGTGCATTAATTCTTTTAAATTAGCAAACAATATTCGGCGCATTCTAACATAAGGTGCGCCGTGCTTTTGTCCAGAGAACGTAATGAATCTGATCGCCGCACCAACTGATATTTCCAGCAAGGATCTGCCCTTGCGCGATGATGTGCGCCTGCTTGGCCGCATACTAGGCGACACACTTCGTGAGCAGGAGGGCGAAGCATCCTTTCAGCTGATCGAAAACGTGCGCCGCGCTGCGGTACGTTTCCGCAAGACCCAGGACGACCGCGACCGCGTGCAACTGGAACAGACTCTGGACGCGCTCTCGCCCAGCGAGGCTCTGGTGGTGGTGCGCGCCTTCAGCTATTTTTCGCAGCTTTCCAACATTGCCGAGGACTTGCACCACAACCGCCGCCATCGTGCCCATCTCAAAGCGGGAAGTGCACCCAAGGACGGCAGCCTGTTGCTGGCGTTTGAGCGCATCGAGGAAAACCGCATCAACAAGACCACGCTTCAAAATTTTCTGGACAGCGCACTGATCTCCCCGGTATTGACCGCGCACCCCACCGAAGTGCAGCGCAAAAGCGTGCTGGATTGCCAGTTGATCATTTCGCAACTGCTGTCCGATCGCGATCGCGTGGACATGACCCCTGATGAACTGGAACATAACGAAGAGACCTTGCATCGCTTCGTGCTGATCCTGTGGCAAACGCGGATGTTGCGCACCTCCAAGCTGACCGTGCGTGACGAGATCAAGAATGGCCTGGAGTTTTACCGCTACACCTTCCTCAACGAAATACCCAGAATTTACGCCTACATAGAAAAGCAGCTGGAATCGCGTTTCGGCAAGGAAATTAGCATTCCGCCTTTATTGCGCGTGGGCAGCTGGATCGGCGGCGACCGCGATGGCAATCCCTTTGTCACCCATGACGTGATGCTGGATGCGATGCATCAGCATTCTTCGCTTGCGTTTGAACATTACCTCGCCGAAACCCATCTCCTCGGCACGCGCCTGAGCCTGACAGACCGTCTGGTGGACGTCAGTGTCGATTTGCGCAAGCTGTCCGACGAATCCCCGGACAAGGCCTCCAGCCGTCTCGATGAACCCTATCGGCGCGCGCTGATCCTGATTTATTCGCGCCTTGCTGCTACTGCCAAACAGCTTGGCCATAATATCTCGCACCTGTCGCCGTTGGATAAACATGCACGGCCTTATCCCACGTCTCAGGATTTCATCAGCGATCTGGATGTTCTGATTGATTCCCTGTTTAAACACGGCGCGGTGTATCTGGCGCGCGGACGTCTCGCTTATCTGCGCCGCGCCGCCGAGGTTTTCGGTTTTCATCTCGCGCCGCTGGATATGCGCCAACACAGCGCTGTCCATGAACAAACCGTGGCCGAGCTTTTTTCTTTCAGCCCGATCGCGGCCAACTACCCGGAACTGGCCGAGTCCGAACGCCGCGCAATATTGCTGGCCGCACTTCAGGCCGGCAAGCCATTGCTAGTCGATATCGACCAGTACGGTGCCGTGGCTCAAAGCGAATTGCGCATCATGCAGGCTGCCGCACAAATTCATCAGCGCTTTGGCCGCGCAGCACTGCCCAACCATATCATTTCCATGACCGAGTCTGTCAGCGACATGCTGGAGCTTGCCTTGATGCTGCAACAAGCGGGCCTGCTCGAGAGCGGCGAAAATCCCGTGCTGCACGTCAACATCATTCCCCTGTTTGAAACCATCGAGGATTTGCGCGGCTGCGCGGCTATCATGGATGAGTTATTTTCGATTCCATACTACCGAAAATTACTGACCAGTCGCGGCAACACTCAGGAAGTGATGCTCGGCTATTCGGACAGCAACAAGGACGGCGGCTATGTCACCGCCAATTGGGAACTGTACAAGGCCGAAGTCGAGCTGGTCAGGATTTTCGCCAAGCACAATATCGAGCTGCGCTTGTTTCATGGCCGCGGCGGCACTGTCGGGCGCGGCGGCGGCCCCAGCTACGACGCAATCCTTGCGCAGCCTCCGGGCAGCGTAAATGGGCAGATTAGAATTACCGAACAGGGCGAGGTGATTTCCAGCAAATACTCCAATCCCGAGATCGGAAGGCGCAATCTGGAAACACTGATTGCCGCAACGCTTGAGGCTACCTTGCTGGATCATCCGCATGACGCTGATGGAAATCCGGAATATATGCGCATCATGGAGCAGCTGAGCCTGGACGCTTATTCATCCTATCGCAATCTGGTTTACGAGACGCCCGGTTTTACCGAATATTTTTTTACTACAACGCCGATACGCGAAATCGCCGAGCTTAATATCGGCAGCCGCCCTTCCTCGCGCAAGGCATCCGACCGCATTGAGGATTTGCGCGCTATTCCCTGGGTGTTCAGCTGGGGATTGAACCGCACGTTGCTGCCGGGATGGTTCGGCTATGGCAGCGCTGTAAAGCAGTTCATCGCACGCGAGGGCGATGCCGGCTTGGCCCGCCTTCGGACGATGTATCAGAGCTGGCCTTTCTTCCGCGGTTTGATATCCAATATGGATATGGTGCTATCCAAGACCGACATGGGTATCGCATCGAGTTATTCCGAGCTGGTGGAGGATGTCGCATTGCGTGAGCGTATCTTCGGGGCAATCGAAAACGAATGGGAAACTACCGTGGCCATGCTGTTTGCCGTGACTGGCAACACCACGCTGCTACAGGACAACCCCGCATTTGCCCGCAGTCTGCTTACCCGCACACCCTACATCGACCCGCTCAACCACTTGCAAGTGGCCCTGTTGCAGCGCTACCGCGCTGGTGACAACGATGTGCTGCTGAAACGGGCTATCCATCTCACCATCAACGGCATCGCGACCGGTTTGCGCAACAGCGGGTAAAATCAACCACCTTGTACTCAAATCATCATTAGGCAATCATGAATTTTGTGCGCGGAATTCTTGACCGCATCGTTTTGGTAGCGGGTATTGTTGCCGCTGGTTGTGTTCCCAGCTTTATCGCCCAGTACCGGCAACGTGTTGGCGGCCAACTCGATCAGGTGCTGCGCGATATTGCGCCCTTTCAGGAAATCGCCAATCAGTTCCATCATGGCAGTCTCGAGGAACTTGTTCGCTACCATCTGGCCAGTCCCGATGCAACATTCCACAGCGAGGGAGCTGCAATACAGGGGATGATCAGCTCTGCCGCGCAACTGCGCAGGGTTCTCGAGGCGCTGAACACAGATCTTTTTCACCAGTTGGTTTATTTGCTTGGCAAAATTGATCCTCTTACAGCCCGTGCCACATGGGATGTGTTTTCACCTTCATTCGACCTGACTGCCCATAGCATCATATTCGCGTTTATCGTGGGAATGGCAATTTGGTTGGCATTCTTTGCGGTTTGGTACATTTTTTCCCGCTTGATAAATATTGTTGCAGCCAGATCATAGTTTTCATGCATTCGGCGAATATTCCGGGCCTGTGTGATTGATGTCATATACGTAAAAAAGGCAGCCTGGGCTGCCTTTTTTACGGATTGCGTTAGCGCCTCAATGTCCGGTGCGTTTGCGCAGTTGCTCTATCGTTGCAAGTTGAGCAACCGCTTCTGCCAATTCAGCTTGCGCCTGGGCGTAGTCAATATCTGAAGTGCGATTTTTCATCGCCTCTTCGGCGTCTTGCTTGGCCTGCAAAGCGCGCGCCTCGTCAAGGTCGCCGCCGCGTATCGCGGTGTCGGCCAGAATGGTCACTACTCCGGGCTGTACTTCCAGCATGCCACCCGACACATAGATAAGCTCTTCCTGCTCCAGGTCAGGCCGCTTGATTCTGACTGACCCCGGTTTGATGCGTGTCATCAGTGCGGTATGGCGCGGGTAAATACCCAGCTCGCCCATTTGTCCGGGCACGACTACCACTTCTGCCAGTCCGGAAAAGATGGACGCTTCCGCGCTCACCACATCGACATGTACGGTCATTGCCATGGTTGTTCCCATTTCTCTTTAGAGTGTTTTGGCCTTTTCAACCGCTTCTTCGATTCCGCCGACCATGTAGAACGCCTGCTCCGGCAGGTGGTCGTAGTCTCCTGCAACGATGCCTTTGAAGCCCTTGATGGTGTCTTTCAGTGTGACGTATTTTCCCGGACTGCCGGTGAACACTTCCGCCACGTGGAACGGCTGGGACAGGAAACGCTGTATCTTGCGGGCGCGTGCCACGGCCAGTTTGTCTTCCGGTGCCAGTTCGTCCATACCCAGAATCGCGATGATGTCGCGCAATTCCTTGTAGCGCTGCAGCGTAGCCTGTACGCCGCGTGCAACGTTGTAATGTTCTTCGCCAACTACCAGTGGATCAAGCTGACGCGAAGTGGAGTCGAGCGGATCAACCGCGGGATAAATACCCAGTGAGGCGATGTCTCGCGACAGCACGACTGTCGAATCCAGGTGCAGGAAGGTGGTCGCCGGAGACGGGTCGGTCAAGTCATCCGCGGGAACGTACACGGCCTGGATAGAGGTGATCGAACCGGTCTTGGTGGAAGTGATACGTTCTTGCAAACGGCCCATTTCCTCCGCCAGCGTCGGCTGGTAACCCACCGCGGAAGGCATACGGCCCAGCAGAGCCGATACTTCGGTGCCGGCCAGTGTAAAGCGATAGATGTTGTCGACGAAGAACAGGATGTCGCGGCCTTCATCGCGGAAATACTCGGCCATAGTCAGGCCGGACAGCGCCACGCGCAGACGGTTGCCGGGCGGCTCGTTCATCTGGCCGAACACCATAGCCACTTTGGACTCGGGCAGATTTTCCAGCTGGATAACGCCCGCTTCCGACATTTCGTGGTAAAAGTCATTGCCCTCGCGCGTACGCTCACCCACGCCGGCGAACACCGACAGGCCGGCGTGCTGCTTGGCGATGTTGTTGATCAGTTCCAGCATGTTCACGGTCTTGCCCACACCCGCGCCGCCGAACAGGCCGACCTTGCCGCCCTTGGCAAACGGGCAAACCAGGTCGATCACCTTGATACCGGTTTCCAGCAAGTCGACGGATGGGGACAGTTCGTCGAATTTCGGCGCCTTCTGATGAATCTCGCGCCGTTCCTTGCACTTGATCTCGCCGGCATCGTCGATCGGGCGACCCAGCACATCCATGATCCGCCCCAGCGTGCCGCTGCCAACGGGCACTTTAATTCCGCCGCCGCTGGCATTCACTATCATGCCGCGGCGCAAGCCGTCGGAGGAACCCATCGCGATGGTGCGAACCACACCGTCTCCGAGCTGCTGTTCCACTTCAAAAGTCAAACCCGGCTCTGCGGTTGAAGAGCCGGCATCTGCCAATTGCAGTGCCTCGTAAATTTTAGGCATTTGGTCGCGTGGAAATTCGATGTCGACCACCGCACCGATACACTGAACAATCTTTCCTTGATTCATTTTTTGTTCCCTGTCTAAATTAATTTTGTATTTCGCAGCTCACGCTATAACCAGCAACTTTATCGGCGTTAACCCAATCGCTTGGTTGGCGCAGTTTGCCAACTTAGTCAGATGGCGACCGGATGTTCAAATCTAACCAACTGCTGCAGCACCACTGACGATCTCCGAGATTTCGCGGGTGATGGCGGCTTGGCGCGCCTTGTTGTAAACCAGCTTGAGTTCGCCTATCACGCTCTTGGCGTTATCCGACGCGGCCTTCATCGCCACCATGCGCGCGCTTTGTTCGGATGCCATGTTTTCCACCACAGCCTGATAAACCAGCGACTCCATGTAGCGCACCAGCAACTCGTCTATCACCTGCTTGGCATCCGGTTCGTAGATGTAATCCCAGCTGCCTTCTGCGGTTCCCATCTGCTCTCCGCTCAGCGGCAGCAATTGCTCCACGCGCGGCTCCTGTTTCATCGTATTGACGAAATGGTTGTAGCTAATATGTATCGAGTCGATTTCTCCCGCCGTGTAGGCGTCCAGCATCACCTTCACCGCACCGATCAGCTTCTCGATGTGAGGCGTGTCTCCCAGGCCTGTCAGTTGGGACTTTACTTTGGCACCCACGCGATTCATGAAGCCCAGGCCTTTGTTGCCAATCGGGCAAACCAGAAGACCCTTGCCTTCGCCTTCCCAGGACTTCATGCGGTTCACCGCGAGCCGCAGGATATTGGTATTCAGGCCGCCGCACAGACCCTTGTCCGAAGTCACCACGATCAGGCCAACGTTCCGGTTTTCCAGACGTTTTACCAGGAAGGGATGTTTGTATTCCGGGTTGGCGCGCGACAGGTGTGCCGCCACCGCGCGTATCTTTTCCGCGTAGGGTCGCGCCGCGCGCATGCGTTCCTGAGCCTTGCGCATCTTTGCTGCGGCCACCATTTCCATCGCACGGGTGATCTTGCGTGTATTTTCTACACTCTTGATCTTTGCGCGTATTTCTTTACTGCCGGCCATTTCTCACCCCGCCTTAATAAACAGCCGTAGACTTGAATTTCTCAATCGCCGCTGACAACAATTTTTCGTTATCCGCATTCAGGTCCTTGGTAGACTCGATCGTGTCCAGCAAAGTCTTGTTGTTAGATTTCAGGTGGGTATGCAATGCCGATTCAAATGCCAGTGCTCTATTCACGGGAACGTCGTCGAAATAGCCCTTGTTGACCGAAAACAGCGTGACTGCCATGTTGGCTACCGAAAGAGGCGCATATTGCAATTGCTTCATCAGTTCTGTAACCATGCGTCCACGCTCAAGTTGCTTGCGTGTGGCTTCGTCCAAATCGGATGCGAACTGCGCGAAAGCGGCCAGTTCACGATATTGGGCAAGCGCCAGTCGCACCCCGCCGCCGAGCTTCTTGATCACCTTGGTTTGCGCCGCGCCGCCCACGCGAGACACTGAGACGCCCGCGTTGATCGCGGGACGGATGCCCGCATTGAACAGATCCGTTTCCAGAAATATCTGGCCGTCAGTAATGGAGATCACGTTGGTCGGAACGAAAGCGGAAACGTCGCCGGCCTGTGTTTCAATGATAGGCAGGGCGGTCAACGAACCCGTCTTTCCTTTGACCGCGCCCTTGGTGAAGGCTTCCACGTAGTCGGCATTCACGCGCGCTGCCCGTTCCAGCAAACGGGAGTGCAGATAGAACACGTCGCCGGGATATGCTTCGCGACCCGGCGGGCGGCGCAGCAACAGCGATATCTGGCGGTATGCCCAGGCTTGTTTGGTCAGGTCGTCATATACGATCAGCGCATCTTCACCGCGATCGCGGAAATATTCGCCCATGGTGCAACCGGCATAAGGCGCGAGGAACTGCATCGCGGCGGAATCCGAAGCAGTCGCAGCGACCACGATGGTGTAACCCAGTGCGCCGTGCTCCTCCAGTTTGCGTACCACGTTGGCGATGGTCGATGCTTTTTGACCGATAGCCACGTAAACGCAGGTCATGTTCTGGCCCTTTTGATTGATGATGGCATCCACCGCCACGGCTGTCTTGCCGGTCTGGCGGTCGCCGATGATCAATTCGCGCTGACCGCGGCCGATCGGAACCATGGAGTCGATCGATTTCAAGCCGGTTTGTACCGGCTGATCAACCGACTTGCGGGCAATAACACCAGGCGCCACTTTTTCAATCTTGTCGGTCATCTTGGTATTGATCGGGCCCTTGCCGTCGATAGGCTGTCCCAATGCATTCACCACGCGTCCGCACAATTCCGGACCAACCGGCACCTCAAGGATGCGCCCGGTACATTTGACGGTATCGCCTTCTGTGATGTGCTCATATTCACCAAGCACCACCGCTCCGACTGAATCACGCTCCAGGTTCAGCGCAAGTCCGAAGGTATTGCCGGGAAATTCCAGCATTTCACCCTGCATCACGTCGGAAAGTCCGTGTACACGGACGATACCGTCGGTGACACTCACCACAGTGCCCTCGGTGCGTGCTTGTGTCAGTGCGTCGAAGTTTTCGATGCGGCTGCGAATCAAATTACTTATTTCAGAAGGGTTGAGCTTCATGTGGATTTCCTCATTGATATGTCTTTTATCAGGCCAGTGTATTTAATCAGGCAAGCGCGGTTGCCATTTCGCCCAGGCGGGTGCGCACAGAACCATCGATCACCTTGTCCCCGGCACGTATCACTATGCCACCCAGCAATTCTTTATTTACTTTGCAGACCAGCTTTATCTCGCGGTTCAGACGCGCCTTCAGCGTAGCGGCGATCTTTTCCTGTTGCCCGGCCGTCAATTCGAACGCGGAGTCCACCACGACATTCACGGTCTTTTCCGCTTCCGCGCGCAGCGCTTCGAAAAGCGAGACTATTTCAGGAAGCAAAAGCAGACGCTGATTCTCCACCAGAATCCGTACGAAGTTGCGTTGTTGGACTGGTGCCTGGCTGCCCAGCAGACCTTCCATCAATTTTTCGATCTGTGCTTTGGGAAAGCGCGGACTGGTGACAACCGCGCGCACCTCAGGATGGATTACCGCTTCGGCGAGCGACAGCAGCATTTCAGACCAGCCTTTTAATTCTCCGAGCTTTTGCGCATCTTCAAATGCCGCCTGAGCGTAGGGCCTGGCTGTGGTAAGGGCGTCCATGGCTACTTGATTTCCGCGACGAGTTTATCAAGCAAGTCACTGTGCGCCTTGGCGTCGATTTCACGCCCGAGGATCTTGCTCGCGCCCGCAAGCGCGATTGTTGACACCTGGGTACGCAACTGCTCCTTGGCACGGAAAACTTCCTGGTCTATCTCGGCTTTGGCCCCCGCAATGATGCGATCGCCCTCCACCTTGGCTTGCGTCTTGGCTGTTTCGACGATCTCGCTGGCTCGCTTTTCGCCGTTGGCCACTATTTCGCTGACCTTTTCCTTAGCTTCACGCAAAAGTTCCGCGGAACGCTTGGATGCCAATTCCAGATCATGCTTCGCACGCTCGGCATCCGCCAAACCGTCGGCGATATGTTTCTTGCGTTGCTCAAGCGCGGCCATGATCGGCGGCCAGACAAACTTCATGCAGAACCACACGAACAGTGCGAACATGATCGTCTGGGCGAGAAGAGTTGCATTGATATTCATGCAAGCTACCTTTCTTAAATTATGCGTTGTCTCTTATGGCGAATTAGCCGGCCTTCGCAAATAGAACGTACATTGCTATACCGACAGCAATCATCGGCACCGCATCGACCAGACCCATCACCACGAAGAATTGGGTACGCAGCATCGGGATGAGTTCGGGTTGACGCGCTGCACCTTCCAAAAAGCGGCCACCCAGAATACCGATACCAACGGCTGCGCCCAGCGCGCCCAGACCCATCATCAGTGCTCCGGCGATGTACAGCAGTGCAGTTGCCTCATTCATTTTTAATTCTCCTGTTTGAAAAAGTTAAGTTGATAAAACCGGTTTTTATTAATGCTAATTAATGATGTTCCTGGTGTGCCATGTCCATGTAGACCACAGTCAGCGTCATGAAAATGAATGCCTGCAAGGTGACGATCAGGATATGGAAAATCGCCCAGCCCAGCGACAGCAGTATCTGCGAACCATACAAAGTGGCGCCGCCCAGAGTCGCTCCGGCCCATGCTCCGCCCATCAGTGCGATCAAAATAAAGATCATTTCACCGGCATACATATTGCCGAACAGACGCAGCGCGAGGGATATTGGCTTGGCGATCAGATTGACCCCTTCCAGCAACAAGTTGACTGGCATGCCCCACTTGCCAAACGGTTGCAGTGTTAATTCACCCGCAAAGCCGCCCAATCCCTTCATTTTGATGCTGTAGTAAAGCACCAGCAGAAACACGCCTATTGCCATGCCGAAGGTCGCATTCGGATCAGTTGATGGCACCACCTTGAAGAAAGGTACACCCAGTTCATGCATCAGCATTGGCACATAGTCTACTGGCAACAAATCCATCAGGTTCATCGCAAAAACCCAGAAGAAGATGGTCAGCGCCAAGGGTGCGATCATGTCATTTTTGGCTGTAAATGAACCGCGCACGCTGGTATCGATGAATTCTATGGCCCACTCGCAAAAATTCTGCAGCCCGCTGGGGGTGCCTGTGGAAATGCTTTTGGCGGCACGATGAAATACAAACATGATTATCGTGCCAAGCAACAGTGACATAAGGACAGTATCCAGGTTTAGCGCCCAGAATCCCATCGCCTTGGCTTCTTCAGGAGTGTGCGCAATACCCCATGTGCCATTTTGCAAATGGCCATAGGTCAGGTTTTGTAAGTGGTGCTTGATGTATTCTGCTGATGTGTGCGCTTCGCTAGACATTATTTAGTCACTATCTCTGTCACAAATTTTTCAAAAATATTCGGGCCGCCATCTGAACGGATTGGCCAATCACAAAGCCAATCAATACCGCAAGCGGCGCCATTTTTAGCGCTACCATGCATAAGCCAAGCAGCGCCACGACCACCAAAAATCTTTCGGCGGCATAAAAATACAAAAGCCTGAGTTGATGATGCACGTCAAGGGAATGATGTGTCTCATGCCTGGAACAGCTGACAGACCGGGAGAATCTCCAGGCCAGCAATGCTCCGTTGGCCACAGACACGAAACCTCCCCCGAATACCGCCAGTGCTATCCCCGGAGCGCTGTTCGAGGCATAGGCAATACCCGCAACAACCAGAGCAACCACTGCCTGTAACCAGACGATTCGATGCGCTATTATTATTTCTTTAACTTCAGCATCCAAAACCGCGGGGATAATAGCGGTGTTTTTTGAAGGTGTCAAACTCTGATGTTGGTCACCTGAACCGCCTGCCTTCAACTTATTTGTCCTTTTTGAGCTTTTCCAGCAAGTCATCAAGGTGGTCATTGTTTGCGTACTCTATGACTAGTTTGCCGCCGCCTTTGGTGTCAGGCTTGATTTCTACTCGCGCTCCAAGATGAGAACTTATTTCTTCCTGCAAACGTAGTGTGTCGCGATTAAGCTTGGAAACTTTCTTTGGTCTGTCCTTTGATTCTGGTTCGTGAATTTTTTTCTGCGCCAGCTTTTCAGTATCACGCACTGATAATTGTTCCAAAACGATTTTGTTTGCAAGCATGATCTGCTGGGCATTTTCCAGCGACAACAAAGCGCGCGCATGCCCCATGTCCAGCTTGTTTTCCATCAGCAGAGTCTGCACAGCCTTGGGCAGTTTTAACAATCGCAACAAATTACTGGCTGCACTTCGAGAGCGGCCCACCGCATCCGCGGCAACCTGGTGCGTCATTTTAAATTCGTCTATCAATCGTTGAATGCCTACCGCCTCTTCCAGCGGATTAAGATTTTCGCGCTGGATATTCTCGATCAGCGCCATTGCGAGGGCCGCATTGTCCGGCACGCTTCTCACCAATACCGGCACATGGCTCAAGCCAGCCAGCTGTGCGGCGCGCCAGCGTCTTTCCCCGGCAATGATCTCGTAGCTGCTATCGGCAAGCTGCCGCACCAAAATCGGTTGCATGATCCCCTGGACTTTAATCGAGGCGGCCAATTCATTCAGCGATGTTTCATCCATATGTGAACGTGGCTGATACTTGCCCGGTTTAAGCAAGGCGACATTCAAGTCTCGCATCACCTCATCCTTTTCGCTCTTCCCGCCAGACAACAATGCATCCAGGCCGCGACCCAATCCTTTGTGTAACTTCGCCATAATTTTTCCTTTATACCGTTGCAGCAGGTTGTGGCTGCACCGCGTTGTTCAATAATTCTCCTGCCAAGGCCAGATATGCTTGCGTTCCTTTTGATAACTTGTCGTGGTACAACACTGGCACTCCATAACTGGGGGCCTCTGCCAAACGCACATTGCGCGGAATAACAGTGCGGTAAACCTTGTTGCCGAAATGCTCAAGCAACTGGTCCGAAACCTGTTGCGCGAGGGCATTGCGGGGATCGAACATGGTCCGCAGCAAACCCTCTATTTCCAGTACCGGATTCAGGCTGGTGCGCACCTTGCGTATGGTATTCACCAAGTCGCTCAACCCCTCTAGCGCATAGTATTCACATTGCATCGGAATCATTACTGACTTGGCCGCACACAAGCCATTCAAAGTCAGCAAATTAAGCGCCGGAGGGCAATCAATCAACACAAAATCATATTCTCCCTCGACCAGTTGCAAGGCCTCACGCAGCCGTGTTTCACGCTGGGGCAGATCGACCAGCTCGATCTCAGCGCCAGCAAGATCCCGGTTGGCAGGTAGCAAGTCGTATTTTCCTGCATCGGCGTAAATCCGCGCTTCTACTATTGATTTGCTGCCCAGTAGCACCTCGTAAACACTGGCCAGCAAATCTCGTTTGTCGATACCGCTGCCCATGGTGGCATTGCCCTGCGGGTCAAGATCGATAAGCAATACGCGCTGTTGTGCTGCCGCCAAACTGGCCGCCAGATTTACGGTGGTTGTGGTTTTGCCCACTCCCCCTTTCTGATTGGTTACAGCTAATATTTTTGTCATATTGCCTTGCTCTCCTCGCATGTTGCAATTACCAGACTTCGTGCTGCGTTCAGTCCAGGCACTTTTAAGCGTATCACCTGCTCGACGCGGCAACCCTCCGGTATTCCAGCCAACTCTTGTTCCGGCGCTCCTTTCATTGCCGCCCAGCGCCCGTTACTAGCCAGAAGATGCCGTGTACAACGCAGGAACCCACCCATTTCGGTAAACGCGCGTGAAATTATTCCGTCAAATCTCTCTGCCGGCTGCCACGCTTCTGCGCGCGCACAATGGACTGTAGCGTTGTGCAACTCCAACTCTATGATTGCCTGTTGCACAAAACCAGTCTTTTTGCTATTGCTATCCAGCAGGCTAAACTGCCATTCCGGTTTCGATATAGCCAGGACCAACCCCGGCAATCCCGCACCACAGCCCACATCCAGCCAACGCCCTGCCCATAAATGCGGTATCACAGCGAGACTATCCAGCAAGTGATGGCTCACCATTTGTTGCGGGTCCCGAATCGCCGTCAGGTTGTAGACCTTATTCCACTTTTGCAGCAACTCCAAAAATCGTAACAGTGTTGTCTGGGTATCTTCATTTAGCGATATCCCCAATTGCGCAATCCCGCGCCGCAGTTCCTCGCTTTGACTCATGCCCGCTTCTGGTCTGGTCGGTCTATGCTGAATCCGCGCTTAAGATGCACCAACAGCAAAGATATCGCCGCCGGAGTAACCCCCGAAATCCGCGAGGCTTGCCCAATGGTTTCAGGCTTGTATTGGTTTAGTTTTTGCTGTACCTCTATGGACAGGCCGCGCACACTCCGATAATCCAAAGTTTTCGGCAAACCCAGTGTTTCGTACTGCTCGTTGCGATTGATTTCATCGCGCTGGCGCTCAATATATCCGTGGTATTTCGCCTGGGTCTCAACCTGTTCAGCTACTTTTTCATCTTGCACGCCAACCCCGGCACCCGGCAGGCTCATCAGATTGTTGTAATTTACATCCGGGCGTCGCAATAACTCGTGCAATGCATATTCCCTTTCGATGGGCTTCCCCAATACACGAATCGCATCTTCCTCGGGCAAATTACGCGGATTAACCCATGTGTTCCTCAGCCGTTCCTGCTCTGCGGCAATCGCTTCGCGTTTTTGCTCGAATGCTCTCCAGCGAACATCGTCCACGATGCCCAAGCGTCGTCCGATCTCCGTCAGACGCAAATCGGCGTTATCCTCGCGTAGTTGCAAACGATATTCGGCACGACTGGTAAACATGCGGTATGGTTCGTTGGCACCACTGGTAACAAGGTCGTCGACCATCACTCCCAAATAGGCTTCGTCACGGCGCGGACACCATGCCTCAAGCTCACGCACCTGCAATGCGGCATTGAGCCCTGCTAACAAACCCTGTGCCGCAGCCTCCTCATAACCGGTCGTACCATTGATTTGTCCCGCAAAAAACAGTCCCGCGATCGCCTTGGTTTCCAGTGAGCTCTTCAGGCCGCGCGGATCAAAGTAATCATATTCGATTGCATAGCCCGGCCGCAAAATGTGCGCATTTTCCAAGCCCCTGATCGAGCGCACCAAGTCCAGTTGCACATCGAAAGGCAGGCTGGTGGAAATTCCGTTTGGGTAAACCTCGTGAGTGGTCAAACCCTCAGGTTCGATGAAGATCTGGTGTGAAGACTTGTCCGCAAAGCGCGTGATTTTGTCCTCTATCGAAGGACAATAGCGCGGCCCCACACCTTCGATAACGCCTGTAAATAGCGGGGAACGATCCAGCCCGCCACGTATGACGTCATGCGTGCGCTGATTTGTTTCAGTGATCCAGCAGGGTAATTGCCTGGGGTGTTGCGCGGCATTACCCATGAATGAAAACACCGGGACCGGATCGTCACCCGGCTGCTCCTGCATCACGGAATAATCAATTGTCCGCCCATCAATGCGAGGAGGTGTTCCGGTTTTCAGGCGCCCCACAGGCAGGTTCAGTTCGCGGAGACGATGTGCCAGGCTGACCGACGGCGGGTCGCCAGCCCGCCCGGCCTGGTAATTTGCCTGCCCTACATGGATCAACCCGGAAAGAAAAGTACCAGTGGTAAGCACCACGGTTTTTGCGCTGAAGCGCAAGCCCAGTTGGGTGACCACCCCGCACACGCGGTCCTGCTCAACCAGCAGATCATCCACCGCTTGCTGGAACAGCCATAGGTTCTGCTGATTTTCCAATCTGGCACGGATTGCCTGCTTGTACAACAAACGATCCGCCTGAGCCCGGGTTGCCCGCACTGCCGGACCTTTGCTGGAATTCAGTATGCGGAACTGGATACCCGCCTCATCGGTTGCGGCCGCCATCGCACCGCCGAGCGCATCCACCTCTTTGACCAAATGACCCTTGCCTATCCCGCCTATGGAAGGGTTGCAAGACATCTGCCCGAGCGTCTCGATATTGTGACTGAGAAGCAGGGTTTTGCAGCCGGCGCGTGCGCTTGCCAAGGCCGCTTCGGTACCCGCATGCCCGCCACCCACCACAATTACATCGAACACCTCAGGAAATTTCATGTCTTTGCCGCCCAGAGAAGGACGCGCATCATACATCAGACAGCCGACAATCCCAAACCGCTTGTTTCACGTGAAACAATAGCTGCTATTTTCCGATGCAGAACCGGCTAAAAATCTCGCCCAGCAAGTCATCCGGGGTAAATTCGCCGGTAATCTCGCTTAGCGATCTCTGCGCCAAACGCAACTCCTCCGCGAATAGTTCTGGGCTCGCCAACACCACTTTTGCCAAACTCAAATGGCTGTGGGCTTCCTGCAATGCACGCAAATGCCGTTCTCTGGCCATGAACACGCCACTCTCCTGTGCACGCCAACCCACAGCTTTCAATAACATGGCGCGCAATTCTTCCAAACCTGCTCCGGTTTTGGCGGAAACATAAGTTGACTGATCTTTGGCCACAGGTGCCGCCTCGCCACTTAACAAATCCTGTTTGTTGAATACAAGGAGTCGCGGAATTTCCGCCGGAAGGGCCTCGAGAATAATCCTGTCCTGAAAAGTTATTCCCTTGCTTGCATCTAAAATCAATAAAATTAAATCGGCCAGATGCAAAGTCTGGTGTGTACGCTTAATACCCATGTTTTCGACCACATCTTCAGACTCGCGCAACCCGGCAGTATCGATAATGTACAAGGGAACACCCTGCAATTGTATGGCCTGCCGTATCACATCCCGGGTGGTGCCGGGAATCTCGCTGACCAACGCCACCTCTTCCCCGCTCAACTTGTTCAGCAAGCTGGACTTGCCTACATTCGGTTGGCCGGCAATGACAATATGCGCGCCTTCACGCAACAAACTGCCCTGCTTTGCAGTATCCAGAGTATGCTGCAATTGCTCGCGAATATCCTCAAGCATGGAGTCACGGCGACCTACATCCAGCCTATCCACTTCTTCTTCGGGAAAATCCAGCATAGCCTCAACCAGCATGCGCAGTTGAATCAATGCATCAACCATTTCGTGAATAGCCGATGAGAATTCGCCGCTCAGCGACCGTAATGCACTGCGTGCCGCTTCGGTGCTATTTGCATCAATCAAATCAGCGACGCTCTCTGCCTGAGCCAAGTCCATTTTATTATTCGAATACGCACGGAAAGTAAATTCGCCGGGTTGTGCCAATCGTGCACCAAGGTCAACACAACGCTGCAGCAACATGTTCAAGACAGCAGGGCCCCCGTGCCCTTGCAACTCAAGAACATGTTCGCCAGTATAAGAATGAGGTGCCGCAAAATAAAGGGCGATACCCTGATCAATGGTATCGCCCTTGTCGTCCAGAAAATTCGTAAATGTTGCGTGCCTGGCCTTGGGTAAACTGCCAAGTATCCCGCAGGCCAATGTCTTGAGGTCATGCCCGGATATACGCACAACTCCCACACCACCACGCCCCTGCGCGGTAGCTACAGCAGCAATCGTATCAGCGCTTGGCAGCGACACCTTTGCTCTCGGCCTCGGCTGTACGCGTGATGAACCATTGCTGTGCGATAGAAAGCACATTATTCACCAGCGAATACAATACCAGCCCGACTGGGAAGAAGAAGAACATCGCACTAAATGCAATAGGCATGATCTGCATCACCTTTGCTTGCAAGGGATCGGGCGGCTTTGGATTCAATCGCATCTGCACAAACATGCTTATCCCCATCAATGTCGGCAGGATGTAGTAGGGATCTGGAGCCGACAAGTTTGTTATCCAGCCAAAGAAGGGTGCATAGCGCATTTCAACGCTGGACAAGATCGACCAATATAACGCGATAAAAACCGGTATCTGTATTACAACAGGCAAGCACCCGCCAAGCGGATTAATCTTCTCCGTCTTGTAAAGTTCCATCATGGCGCGATTTAGCTGTTCACGGTCATCGGCATATTGCTGCTTGATCTTTTCAAGCTTGGGAGCTACCAAGCGCATTTTTGCCATGGAACGATAACTAGCCGCAGAAAGCGGAAAGAAAATCAGCTTGATCAGGATGGTGAGAAAAATGATCGCGACGCCCCAGTTATGGGTCCAATGATGGAACAGCGACATGACCCAAAACAGCG
Source organism: Candidatus Gallionella acididurans (assembly GCA_001577345.1). Taxonomy (GTDB): domain Bacteria; phylum Pseudomonadota; class Gammaproteobacteria; order Burkholderiales; family Gallionellaceae; genus Gallionella; species Gallionella acididurans. Next base: position 14,821 of record LSLI01000008.1, on the reverse strand, counting down.
GCGTCGCAATAATGGTCAGCCACCCATAATCCACCGTCAGCCCCAGCCCCGGTGCTATTTTATCCAGGGTTGACTCGGTAGGCCCGGCATAAAGCTGGGCACCCTCAACAGCAGTCTGGCCAGGAGCAATAACCTCTGCCGGCAAAACAACTCCCACTGAATACAAATCACCATCAAGTTTGCGAGTGAAATATTCTCTGTTGGAATTTTCCTTGGGCAACCAGGCAGCAACAAAATAATGCTGCAATATTCCTATCCAACCGCTGTCCGCTTGTTTTGCATATTTGGTCTTGTTCTTTTCAATATCAGAAAAAGCCACCTTCTGAAATTTTTCCTTTTCGGTATAAACCGCAGCCCCCGTGTATGTGGGAAGAAAACGCATACTCCCTTCTGGCGCTACGCTATCTCGAATTAATTGAAAATAACTGCTTGCACTGACCGGCTGCAGACCGGTATTTACCATTTCATAAGAAACGTCGATTAAATAACTGGCCCTGTGGAAGGTAAATACCTTGGTTACTTGCAGGGGGGAATTATCATCAGCCTTAAGTCTTACCTGTAATTGTTCTGCATTGCCGGCAAGCTCATACTGATCCTGTTCCGCAATAAAGAGGCTTTTGTGGTTGGGTAAATTTGGGCCCAGAAGTCCGCTTTGCGCATAGTAGTTGTGCGTCCCTTGCCCGCGCTGGAAAAGCACCAATGGTTTACTTCTGTCCAGACTGTCTGGTTGTTCCAAAAGTGCCAAGCGGCTTATGTCGCCTCCAAGAGAACTAATTTCGACATCAAGGAAATCGGTCTTTACGTGGATTGTTTTGCCAGTTGCCGGCTGTGGCGAGCTCGAATCAGGTAAAAGATCCACCTGTTTGGCATTCGACGTGCCTTGTACTGTGCTCGAACGAGGAATATCCTGAGGCACAGACGAGTCCTTGTGTGTTACCTCGCCACTCTGAATATTCTGTTCAGGATGCTGATAACGTTGCCACCCATCCCAAACCAAAACTAGCGAAAAAGCAAAAATAAGAAACAAAAAAAGTCGTTGGAAATCCATGATAAACCTAACTGTTATGGCGCGGGATCATATCCGCCGGGGCTAAAGGGGTGACAACGCAGTAGTCTTTTAATGCTGAGCCACCCCCCTTTTACAACACCATACTTCGTTATAACTTCACAGGTGTAATGGGAGCAGCTAGGATAAAATCTGCACGTCGGTGGACCAAGCGGACTTATCAGATATTGGTAGCAACGAACCAGTTTAATTACTGCTTTGCGCATCTACTTTGTATCCGGTTTAACAGCACGTTCAAGCTCTGCCTAGACTCGGTTCTCGGGTGTATTTGAGCAGATCTAACCATCACGACCAAATCCAGCTTGCTGGCTTTAATACTGTGATGTCGAAAAATCTCCCTGACAGTTCTTTTGATATTATTTCGTTTAGCTGCGCTGGGTAATACCCTTTTACTGGCAACCACCCCAAGCCTGGCATGAGATTTTTCATTTTGAACAAAAAAAACCTTGAAATATTCATCCAGTACTGATTCAGCGCGAATCACATGAACAAATCCATCTGTGCGCAACAACCGATGTGAAGCCGAAAACCCTAAAGGGGAACTAAACAGCAAGTCTGGCACGCCCTCTAGCACGACGGGCCCGGATAACAGCGCGGCCACCGCGTGTTTTCATGCGTACCAGAAAACCATGAGTGCGTTTTCTTTTGGTTACTGAAGGTTGGTAAGTTCTTTTCATGATATATTCCTTGGCAAATAGTAAAGCTGTGCATTACAAAGCCTTAAGACACAGGTGTCAAGTCAATTTTACTTTCCCGTCTGTGGATAAGTTCATACATGCAATGTAGAATTCATCAAGTTTACTCCCATCAACAAAACCATTCTCCGAAAAAATTACTATGCAGGAAATTTCCTTTTGGGCTTCATGCTTAAGCTCGTTTGAGAAGAGTCTGCCGCCACAACAATATAATTCATGGATAAAACCCCTGATTTTAAAAAGTGAGAATGATTCACTAGTTATCACAGCGCCAAACAGCTTTACATTGAAACTGGTTCAGGAACGTTTTTTACCAGAAATAACGCGCCAGGCAGGTTTAGCCTACTCACAGGTCCCCACTTTTGAATTTAGGGTACTGGAAGCGCCTGTAATAAATAAAACCCCAGAAGCGGCGGTTGAAGTAAAAACGATCAGCAAAACTGAACCTAAAAACAAGATAGAAACATCCTTTAGGGGTTACGGAAAATTAAACCCCAGCCTTACATTCGATAATTTTGTCATAGGTAAAGCAAACCAACTGGCAATAGCTGCTGCTAATCAAGTCTCGGAACTGCCAGGCGTTTCATATAATCCACTATTCGTTTACGGTGGGGTTGGCCTTGGTAAAACTCACTTATTGCAGGCTATAGGAAATAAAATCAAAGTTAATGATCCTGATGTAAATATTTGTTATATGCATGCTGAAAGATACGTCGCAGATGTTGTTCGTGCCTATCAAACAAACAAATTCGAAGAATTCAAAAAGTTTTATCACTCTCTCGATGTTTTGCTTATTGATGATATTCAGTTCTTCGCGGGAAAAGCCAAAACCCAGGAAGAATTTTTTTACGCTTTTAACACCCTTATCGATTCGCACAAACAAGTAATTTTGACCAGCGACACATTTCCTAAAGAAATATCCGGTTTAGAGAGCCGCCTTGTCTCAAGATTTGGATGGGGCCTGACAATTGCAATTGAGCCGCCGGAATTAGAAATGCGGGTGGCCATATTATTGAAAAAAGCCACGCTTACAGGTTACATGCTTGATAATGAAGTAGCCTTTTTTATAGCAAAACACATCAATTCAAATGTTCGTGAACTTGAAGGTGCCTTGAAACGCGTTGAAGCATATGCCAAATTTCACAAACGAAATATTTCTGTTGAAGCAACAAAAGAAGCCTTAAAGGATATTCTCATTGCTCAAACACGAATGGTGTCAATCGATAATATACAAAAGACAGTAGCAGATTATTACCGGATTAAAATGGTGGAATTGCTTTCGAAAAAAAGGACTCGAAATCTTTCACGCCCAAGACAAATAGCAATGTCCCTGGCAAGAGAACTAACTACAATGAGTTTGCCGGAAATCGGAAATGCATTTGGCGGGAAAGACCATTCAACAGTGATACATGCATGCAAAACGATAAGTAATTTAAGGAGTGCTGATACAACTATAGAAGCCGACTATAAATTTTTGTTGCAAACGTTGAAAGGATAACTACAAGCCTATCCTGTTCATAGAATGTTAGTAAACGATATAAAACCAAATTCTACAAAGATATCCACATTATTAAAGAACATCATCAACAATTAAACTGAAGACTAGTTTTATTCTTAACTTTTTGTTCTTAAAGATATTACCTTACTTATCAACATAAATTAACTTGATTATTAGTCTTATTAGGAATTTATATTATGTTTATTGAAAAAATAGAAAAAGAAACACTACTGAAACCGCTGCAAGTTGTAATCGGTATAGTTGAACGAAAACAAACTCTGCCTATATTATCCAATGTGCTAATTGAAAAAGAACCGGGTAATATCCGGTTTACCGCCACTGATTTGGAAATTCAAATAACTACCACAGTAGAAATCAGTGATGAAAAAAAAGAAACCGGAAGCATTACAGTTAGCGGGAAAAAACTTCAGGAAATTCTGCGTATACTTCCAGAACAAAGTAAAATATCGATACAAATAAAAGAAAGCAAAGCCCAGGTAAAAGCAAACACCAGTAAATTCAGTTTACAAACCCTTCCCCCAGAAGATTTTCCAAAATTAAACTATCAAGTTACAGAATCAAAAAAAATCGTATTGAGACAATCTGCGCTGAAAGAATTGTTGCTTTCAGTGCAGTATGCAATGGCGCAACAGGATGTGCGGTATTACTTAAATGGCGTGTTGCTGCTGATCGATGGAAATAAATTGAAAGTGGTGGCAACCGACGGACATCGGCTCGCATTCAATTCCAGGATGATTGAAGGTAACCACGAAAAGCAGGAAATAATATTGCCGCGCAAAGCCGTGACAGAACTGTGCAAGTTGCTTAACGATACAGACGAAGACGCAGAGATTGAATTTTCCGCCCAACAAGCGAAACTGAGATTTTCCGGTATTACATTAATCACCAAAGTAATCGATGGAAAGTTCCCTGATTATGAGCGTGTAATCCCTAAATATAGCAATCACCTCAGCATGAATCGCAGTATGGTTCAGCAGGCACTGCAACGGGCTGCGATCTTGTCCAATGAAAAATTTCGCGGGGTACGCTTTGTACTAACGGAAAAGAACCTTACTATCATCAGCAGCAACAGCGAGCAGGAAGAAGCTCAGGAAGAAATCGCAACCGAATATCACGGAGAAGCGCTCGATATAGGGTTCAACGTCAATTACCTGATGGACGGCCTTAACAACATCAAAAGCGAAATGGCAATTTTTTCGTTTGGTGATGCCAATAGCAGTATTTTGATAACCACAGCAGAAATTGAAGATTTCCGCTATGTCGTTATGCCGATGCGCATATAGCCATTCCACGAGAACAGAAAGCAGAAAACGCAATGAGTGAAAATTACGACGAATCCAGTATCCAGCAACTCGAAGGATTGGAAGCTGTACGCAAACGCCCTGGTATGTATATTGGCGACACATCAGACGGGACCGGCCTGCACCATATGGTTTTCGAGGTCGTGGACAATGCGATAGACGAAGCCTTGGGTGGATATTGTGACGATATCAAAGTTATTATTCACGCAGATAATTCCGTTTCAGTTGCAGATAACGGGCGCGGCATACCTGTAGGTATCAAATTCGACGACAAGTTCGAACCAAAGCGTTCAGCTGCAGAAATAGTTATGACGGTGCTGCATGCCGGAGGTAAATTCAATCAGAATAGTTACAAGGTGTCCGGCGGATTGCATGGTGTCGGAGTTAGCTGTGTCAATGGCTTGTCAGAATGGCTCAAGCTAGTAATTTACCGTGACGGAAGAAAATACGGATTGGAGTTTGCTCGTGGCGCAGTCAAAGACCGTTTAATCAAGAAACAAAATGGTGTTGAAGTATCGCCTGTAAATGATTTGGGCGAAACCAAAAAACGCGGCACCGAAGTACACTTTTTGGCAGACAGGGAAATATTTGGTCTAGTTGAATTCCATTACGATATTCTGGCCAAACGACTGCGAGAATTGTCGTTCCTGAATAACGGAGTCAAAATCGAGTTGGTCGACCAACGTACGGGCAAGAGTGAAAACTTTGCCTATTCCGGCGGGGTACGGGGATTCGTTGAGTATATGAACAAGAATAAATCTGTATTGCACCCCAGACCCTTCCATGCCACCGGCGAAAAAGACAACGTCGTGGTTGAGGTATCGATGCAGTGGAACGACAGCTATTCCGAAGTCGTTCAATGTTTTACCAACAATATTCCCCAACGCGATGGAGGTTCCCACCTTACTGGACTTCGCATGGCAATGACTCGCGTGATAAACAAGTACATCGAAGAACACGAATTGGCTAAAAAGGCCAAAGTGGATACGACAGGGGACGATATGCGGGAAGGACTGACCTGCGTTTTGTCGGTAAAAGTTCCAGAACCGAAATTCTCGTCGCAAACAAAAGACAAGCTCGTTTCAAGCGAAGTGCAGCCGGCTGTACAGGAAGTCGTATCGCAAAAATTGACCGAGTACCTGCAGGAAAATCCCTCCGATGCAAAGATTATCGTTGGCAAAATCATAGATGCCGCCCGTGCCCGCGAAGCGGCGCGCAAAGCACGAGAACTGACGAGACGCAAGGGAGTGCTGGACGGCATGGGATTACCCGGCAAGCTGGCCGATTGCCAGGAAAAGGATCCGGCTCTGTCGGAACTCTATCTGGTCGAGGGTGATTCGGCAGGGGGCTCAGCCAAACAGGGGAGAGATCGCAAGTTTCAGGCGATTCTTCCGCTTAAAGGAAAAATACTCAATGTGGAAAAAGCCCGATTTGAAAAGCTTATCTCATCGCAGGAAATCGCCACACTGATTACCGTATTGGGAACCGGTATCGGCAAAGATGAATATAACGCGGACAAATTGCGTTACCACCGCATCATTATCATGACGGATGCCGACGTGGATGGTTCGCACATCCGCACCCTGCTGCTTACCTTCTTCTACCGGCAGATGCCTGAGTTGGTCGAGCGCGGCCACATCTACATTGCACAACCGCCGCTGTACAAGATCAAACAAGGCAAGGAAGAGCGCTATCTCAAGGATGATCAAGAGATGAAAATCTACATGCTCAAAGCGGCACTGAACAACGCCGTTTTATATCCTGCGGCCGATGCAAACCCCATACAAGCCGCGGCGCTGGAAGAAATCGCCAAACAATATTTTCTGGCCGAGTCGGTGATTGACCGGTTATCACGTTTCACTGCGCCGGAGGCCAGCCACGCACTGCTGGTGTTGCCAACCCTGTCACTGGACGATGACGCAAAAGCGGAAAAAAGCGCCAGGCTGCTCGGCGATGCCTGCGGCAACAACATCAAGGTCGTGGTGGAAAAAGACGAAGCCGGTGAGAACCGTTTGCGCCTGGAAAAACTTTACCATGGCAACTACTCCGTAAGTTACATGGATCAAGACTTCCTGAAAGGTAGCGACTATGTGCAGATTCGCCAGGCAGCGGATATTCTCAACGGCCTGATCAAACCGACGGCTTATATAGCCCGTGGAGAACAGAAACGCGTCGTGTCCAGTTTTAAGCAAGCAATCGAATGGCTGCTTGAGGAAGCCAAACGCGGAGTCAGTTTCCAGCGGTACAAAGGACTGGGTGAGATGAATCCGTCGCAGTTGTGGGAAACCACGATGGATGTAAAGAATCGCATATTGCTGCGTGTGCGCATAGAAGACGCAATTTCAGCAGACGAGATTTTTACTACCCTCATGGGAGACGTGGTAGAGCCGCGCCGGGCATTTATAGAAAAAAATGCGCTGGGGGTCAAAAATCTGGATGTTTAATTTGTAGGCTCTCAAAATTGTTTGATAAATTATCACTACTTTGAAAAACTAGTTATACATAAAATACGCGTCAATACAGCGCTAGAAGCTGGTTCTGATTTATTTGGACCGGAATATCGGGTGGGTGACAATGGCCCGGGAAACCGGCCCCGAATACGATGCAGGAGATAGGTGGACCGTCATGAGCAAGCGCTTCCTAAAGTGGACTGAGACCTGGGTCGAGGAAAACATCCATCCCGGCGCCAATCCTGACATCGAGAGCCACGAAACGCGGGCAAAGCGGTTGACGGAGAGATTGTTCGCCGAGGCGGCCGCGGCCAACTTCTCAAACTTCGAGACCGAGGAGGAACGGGAGCGCATTGCGTCCCTGGTTCTGGCCGCGGTCTCGGACAGCACCGATTTCGACTACGATACCTATACGCTCAAGTTTCAACTGGCGCAGGAAAATGAAGACGGCGACTGAGCCACGCCGTCCGACTCACTCACACCGGCTCACCAACGCATTCAGCATGGTCCATGGAAAACTCGGGACAGAGACCACTGATTTAAAAGAGTAAGCGTCACATTACTTATTCGGTGACTTGGGTTGCATGTGCTTCAGAAAGTAATTCGATGCTGACCCCTTTATTAGCTGCTTGATAAGCTGCACTGATTTTTCAGTGGAGCCCCGGTTGGATTCTATAAACACGGAACCTTGCTGGCGCATCTTGTGCAAAGCGCTGCTATTCTGAAATAACCGTAATGTCACCGCAGCGAGATCCGGGGCATTAGCAACCTGGATTGCGGCGCCGCCTGAAACAGCCAACCGGGTTGCTTCGGAGAAATTGTACATATGCGGCCCGACAACGACTGGTGTGCCGACCGCGCAGGCCTCTATCAGGTTCTGCCCGCCATAAGGCAACAAACTGCCACCAATGAAGGCGAGATCGGCGGCAGCGTAATAGGCAAACATTTCACCCATGCTATCTCCGAGAACAACATTTGTTTCCTGCCTGACGTGGCGGTTTTCGCTGCGCAACTGAAATTCTAGGCCGCGTTTTTTTAACAAATCGGCAACCTCGATAAATCGTTGTGGGTGGCGCGGCACGATCACCAGCAGCAAGCCGGGTACAGGAATATTTTGCACCGCATCGAGCAGCAATATTTCCTCACCTTCGCGCGTACTGGCAGCGAGTAAAATTTTACGCGTGCCGCCAAACTGTTCACGCAGTTGTTTGCCCAGTTCCAGCATGTCGGGCGGGGGTTCGATATCGAATTTGAGGTTGCCCATCACGGAAACATTCGCCGCGCCCAGTCGGGTCAAACGCGCGGCATCATCGGCGGTTTGAGCTGCGACGGCGGCCAGATTTGCCAACGTGTTGCGGGTCAGTCGCGCGAAACGTGCATACCCGCGCGACGATTTTTCCGACATGCGCGCATTCAGCAACAGCAGAGGCGTGCCGGAAATTTGACAACAGCGTATCAAGTTGAACCAGATCTCCGTTTCCATCAGGATGCCCAGTTGCGGGCGGAAGCGGCGCAAGAACCTGTTTACCGCAAACGGATAGTCATAGGGCAGGTACGCACGCAACACGCTGTTGCCATAAAGTTGCTCGCTGGCGGCTCGGCCGGTAGGCGTGGTGTGGGTGAGCAGGATTTGATGTTCCGGGTACGTTGCACGCAGGCGGGTGACGAGGCTTTGCGTGGCGCGAGTCTCGCCCACCGAGACGGCATGCAGCCAGATGACCGGCTTATCGCTGCAAAATGAAAAAAAACCGAAACGCTCAGATATGTGCTGCAGATATTCCGGCTGTTTGCGCGCGCGCCAGAGCAGGCGCAAAAAAATGTAGGGCAACAGCAGCCACAGCGCGAGGGTGTAGATAAATATCATCCGATACGGTTAAGTGGGTCAGCAATGTTGTTAATAGTAGTGTTCTTGCCTGAGCTACTCAAGAAAAACATTTGTTGTAATTTACCGCGACATCTAGAATGAAGGCCTTTCCAAGGTTGTCATGCGGCAGCAAGCGCCCCCTAATTGCATACTACCCATATGAAAATTCTTGTCGTAAAGCTGTCTTCATTGGGTGACATACTTCACCTGTTTCCGGCCGTCAGCGATTTGCGCGGCATTTTCCCAGATGCGGAGATACACTGGCTGGTGGAACCTGCCTTTGCAGAATTGGCGGGTTGGCATTCGGCGGTTAACAAAGTGTTAACGGTGCCGTTGCGTGCGCACAAAAAGCTTTGGTGGAAAATACCCGTCCTGCTAAGCAGACTGCGCAGGCAACTCAGATCAGAGAATTACGACATCGTGCTGGATGCGCAGGGGTTGCTCAAAAGTGCCTTGCTGGCAAGGCTTGCAGGGAATGTTGTATTCGGTTTTGCTGCGGGCAGCGCGCGCGAGCCACTGGCGGCGAGGCTTTATAAAAAGTCTGCCAGAGTCGCGGACGGCCTGCACGTCATCGAAAAAAACCGGCAACTTGTGGCGACAATATTTTCTGCAGGCCTTACCCGGGCGGCAGACTACGGCCTGGAAGAATTTCGCCGGAAGCAGATGAATGCCGGGCTTTCAGGCGCACTGATGAATTTTGCCAATCAGCCATACATAGTGCTATTGCACGGAACTACCTGGAACAGCAAATACTGGCCGGAGGCCTCCTGGCTTGAACTGATTCATTTGCTTGCGCAGCAGGGCTGGAGCTGTTTGTTGCCATGGGGTAATGAAGAAGAGCACCAGCGTGCGGAGCGATTGCAGGCTGCAGGGGGTGCATATGCACGGGTACTGCCAAAGTTGTCGCTGGCAGATCTGATCAATGTGCTGCTGCATGCCCGCTCATTCGTCAGCGTCGAATCAGGGGTCGGGCATATCGCGGCAGCGCTTGATATCTCCGGTGTCATGCTGCACGGACCGACAGATCCGGGCTACAGCGGCGTCCTGGGCAAAGCATGCCAGCACATCACCAGCGGCATCTACTGCTCGCCGTGCTTCAAGCGAAATTGCCCAAGGATACAAAATGCAAATGAGATCCCACCGTGCCAACAGGAAATCAAGGCTCAGCGAGTTTTTCAGAAATGCCAGGAAGCGATGACCCAAAACCATCGAGAGGCAGCGACATAAGCTGCTAAAATGCCTGTCGCCAAATTAGCCAGAAGAAAGCATGACCCATTACCCGCCTATCATTTCTGCTTTCGTCACGATGATGTTGACATTGCTCCTCACGCTGAACAAGAACGGGATGATCCAGGACATCCCCAACGAACGATCATTACACACCGAGCCAATACCGCGGGTTGGCGGTATCGCCATCATGGCGGGAATATTGTCCGGCTGGATATTGCTGTTTCATTTCTGGGAGTGGTGGATCGTGTTGCCTGTACTGGGTTTGTTCATGCTGTCACTGGTGGATGATGTGCGCAACCTGTCTGCCAAAATTCGCTTGCTGGGCCACTTTGTTGCAGCAGTGATCGTAGTGGCAGGGGCTGGCGTCCAGTGGTTATGGCTGTTGCCAATTCTATTGTTCATCGTTTGGATGACAAACCTGTTCAACTTCATGGACGGGGCGGATGGTTTGGCGGCGGGAATGGCGCTGTTCGGCTTTAGCTTCTATGGAGTCGCCGGATTGATGCATGGCAACGAAGCCTTCGCGATGATGAACTTCACGATAGGAGCCGCCGCACTGGGATTTCTTTACCACAACTTTTATCCGGCCAGGGTATTCATGGGTGACGCGGGTTCCATACCGCTCGGTTTTCTTGCCGCGGCATTCGGGGTGTGGGGATGGCAACAGGGATACTGGCCGTTCTGGTTTCCTGTCCTGGTATTTTCGCCATTCGTGATTGATGCAAGCGCTACATTGCTCAAACGAACGCGGCGCAGGGAAAAACTTACCGAAGCGCATCGCGATCACTATTACCAGCGCCTGATAAGAATGGGCTGGGGGCACCGCAATACAGCGGTAGCCGAATATATGCTAATGCTGGCAGCGGGCGGGTCTGCTTTATGGGGTATCGGGCTGGACGCACAGGAACAGGGAAACCTGCTGGCATGGTGGGGTGCAGTCTATCTGGGCTTGGCAACCTGGGTAGATCGGCGCTGGCGGCAGCATGAGGTAATGAAAAAAAGTGCTGCCGAAATTTAAGCCCAATATACGCACTGCTTTGGCAGTGATGCATGATGCGGTTGCGGCCGTATTGGCATGGAGCATGGCGTATCTGTTGCGCTTCAATTTCGAATTGCCGCACAATTTTGCCGCGGAACTGCAACAAACTCTTTACTGGGTTGTGCCGCTGCAGTTGGTCATTTTTTGGCAATTTGATCTGTATCGCGGAATTTGGCGATATGCCAGCACCGCCGACCTGCGCCGCATTTTTCTGGCAGTCATGCTGTCGGCAGCGACCATACCGTTGATGTTCTGGATGTTGCGCCTGAATCTGGTAATCCCGCGTTCAGTGCTGATCATAAATCCGTTATTGTTGATTCTGATCATGGGCGGAAGCCGCTTTGTCTACCGCCTGTGGAAAGAGCAGGGTCTGTATGGCAGTTTAAAACTGCAAGGTGAACCGGTTCTGGTGTTGGGTGCCGGAGACGCGGCTGCAAATCTGGCCAAGGACCTGATTGCAAGCAGTGCTTGGCGGTTGGTGGGTTTTCTTGATGATGATAAAAATAAAATTGGCCGCATGTTGCACGGGATACGCGTGCTGGGCAATTTGGAAAGTTTGCCGGAACGTGCCAAGCGTCATGGCGTAACGCAGGTGATCATTGCCATGCCCTCAAGTTCGCACCAGCAGCGCAAGCGTGCAATACAGCTGTGCAACGACGCGCAGGTAAAAACGCTCACCGTTCCATCGTTCGACGACCTGATGAGCGGAAAAATAGCGGTGTCACAACTGCGCGCGGTTGAGCTGGACGATCTGCTGGGACGCGATCCGGTGGTGCTGGATGATGCGGGATTGCACGGTTTGCTGACAGGAAAAGTGGTGATGGTGACGGGGGCCGGCGGTTCGATAGGCTCGGAAATGTGCCACCAGGTTGCGCGCTTTTCACCGGCTAAACTGCTGTTGTTTGAAGCTTCAGAATTTGCGCTGTATACCATCGAACAGCAACTGAAGCTGGCTTTCCCCGCGCTGAATATCTTTAGTCTGATAGGCGATGCGCGCGATGCGGCCCGGGTAGATGAGGTCATGCAACACTACCGGCCGGGCGTGATGTTTCATGCGGCCGCCTACAAGCATGTGCCGCTGATGGAGCAGCACAATGCCTGGCAGGCGATACGCAACAACGTGCTGGGCACCTGGACGGTGGCGCGCGCCGCGCAACAGCATGGCGTAGAAAAGTTCGTGTTGATTTCTACCGATAAAGCCATCAATCCAACCAACGTGATGGGCGCGAGCAAACGTTTGGCCGAAATGGTTTGTCAGGCATTGCAGCCATCCGGAACTATGCGTTTCGTCATGGTGCGTTTCGGCAATGTGCTGGGCAGCACCGGCAGCGTGATACCGACCTTCCGCGCTCAAATTGCACGCGGCGGGCCGGTCACCGTGACACACCCTGAAATTACGCGCTACTTCATGTCCATTCCTGAAGCGGCGCAGCTGGTGTTGCAGGCCGGGCTGATGGGGCAAGGCGGAGAAATATTCGTTCTGGAAATGGGCGAGCCGGTAAAGATAGTCGATCTGGCGAAAGATTTGATACACCTGTCCGGATTTACCGAGGATGAAATCAAGATAGAATTTACCGGACTGCGCCCCGGTGAAAAGCTCTACGAAGAATTGTTGGCGGACAACGAGGACACCTTGCCCACTCCTCATCACAAGCTGCGCATCGCGCAGGCACGGCAAGCCGATGCCGCATGGCTGGAACAATTGCTAAAGTGGGTTTCCGCAACCGTCATGGAGGATGATGCGGTACGTGCCGCCCTGAAACTGTGGGTCCCGGAATACCAGCCGAATCCTCATGTTTCCATCATTGACGCAACAGTCGCCCAGAGCACTTCGGCTGGAACAGGCTTGTCAAAGTCAAGCGGTCAAGCGTGAAAGGCATGCTCGCTGTCGCGGGGTTACCGGTTTTGTTGTTTATCAAGCCAGCGGGAAACATTGCCGGCGAGTCTAGGAATGAATAAGAACATTAACAAAATCTCCGTCATCATCATCACCAAAAACGAGGCCGAAAATATCCGCGCATGCCTGGAATCGGTAACGTGGGCTGATGAAATCGTCGTGGTTGATTCGGGCAGCACCGATGCGACAGTGAAAATTTGCCAGGAGCTGGGGGCAAAAGTTCATGTGCACGATTGGCCGGGATTCGGTATGCAAAAGAATCGCGCCCTATCCTATGCGACTCACGCATGGGTGTTTTCCATAGATGCCGATGAGCGCGTGACGCCGGAACTTCAAGCGCAACTCATCAACGCGATGGAATCAGAAAGCAAAGATGGATTCTATGTGCCGCGACTTTCGCAGTTTTGCGGAAAATTCATCAGGCATTCCGGCTGGTATCCCGATTACGTGCTCAGGCTATTTAAAAAATCAGCAGGGCGTTTTTCCGATGATATGGTGCACGAAAGGGTGATACTTAAAGGCAGTGCCGGACGGTTGTCCAGCCCATTGCTGCATTACAGTTATTTGGACGAAGCAGACGTGCGTCGCAAGACCGAGCAGTATGCCCGGGCGGGGGCGATGCAGATGCTGAAGAAAGGTAAAACAGCGACGCTTGCCGATGCCCCGTTGCGGGCGGCTTGGGCTTTCATCAGGACCTATATCATGCGGCTCGGGCTTCTCGACGGGATTGCAGGCTTCAATATCGCCCGGATGAATTTCAGGACGACCTATCTGAAGTACCGGCAGCTCAGGGCATTGTGCAGTACAGCGCATTGACTGGCTGCCGGCAGGAGGCGGAGCAAGAATATGAGACAATCCAAGAAGAAAATATATGAATTATTGAGGTTTCCATATTTGATGGCAGTGGCGCATCTATCGAAATGCGGTAAGTGGAAATTAAAAAGCTGGCTCGTCATTGCAACAAGGCTTCACCTGCGAGCGAAGCGCGGCAGAGGCGAAGCCGACGTGGCAATCCAGGTGATTTAAACAAAATGCATCTTTGCCTTACTGGATTGCTTCACTTCGTTCGCAATGACGATGCTTTGAGTCCCCGCACTCCGTTCGCAATGAGTGCAAGGGTGTCATGAATTATGGAAGTATCAATAATCCAAGGTCTTCGATGAAATTTCCGCGCTTCCCATCCGTCTCATCCTTCACCGGGCTGGAATATATTTTCGGCGCCGTTCTGATCTGTTATCCCGCACTGCTTTTCCTGATCAGGGGCGGCATGAATGCCTCTTTGTTTTTGCTGACGATCCTTTCGCTGTATCTGTTGATCAGCAGAAAAGCCTACAAGAACAAACTCGACAAGGCGGATATGGCCTTCAGTATCGCCATGGCATCAGGATTGGCAGCTATATTGCTCAGCCAAATTTACCACCACGATTTGCTTGCCAGATATTTCGACTCGGACGCGCGCTTTCTACTGGCCATCCCTGTTTTGCTGGCGTTGCGCCACATCGGCACAAAAACGCTTGCCATCATGCAGTATGCATTTCCGCTGGGGGCAATTGCTGCATTAGCAGCAATAATAGTGAATCATCCGAGAGGTATAATCGACGCGTCAACTTCATATATGAATCACATCCATCTGGGGGACATGGCGTTACTACTGGGCTTTCTGTCTTTGTTCAGCGTGAATTGGGTGCAGACGGATCGCCACATTGTGAAGTTGCTCAAGATAATGGGCCTGATCGCAGGGTTGTTTATTTCAGTTCTTT
>LSLI01000007.1 GCA_001577345.1 Candidatus Gallionella acididurans | reverse complement strand
CAAGGCACGGAATATTACGGGGGCGAGGTTGCCGCACCGGTGTTCAGCAAAGTGACAGGCGCCGCATTGCACGCGCTCAATGTGCCGAACGATGCGCCGCTGAATAATGTTATCGCCCCGCCCGCGGATATTGTGAAGGAGGAGGTATGAACCCTGCCCCGGCGCCCGGAACAGGCTTTCCCTTCCAGAAGTTGGCCGGGCTGAATGTAACCATTTCGCGCATGGTCACGGACAGCCGGGAAGTCAGGCGCGGAGACACATTTATCGCCTATCCCGGCGAAAAGTCCGATGGACGGCAGTTCATCGCAGAAGCCATTGCACGGGGCGCAAACGCGGTGATCTGGGAAGAGCGGAATTTTTCCTGGATTGAGGGCTGGCAAGTGCCGAACCTTGGCGTGGCCGATTTGCGCCGCAAAGCAGGCTGGCTGGCGGACGTGGTGTATGGCGCTCCGTCGGAAAAGTTGTGGGTGGTGGGCGTCACCGGGACCAACGGCAAGACCTCGACCAGCCATTGGATAGCCCGTGCCCTGAGTGATTTGGCAAAAAAATGCGCGCTGATCGGCACCTTGGGCAATGGCTTTCCGGGAGACATCGGTCGCGCCGATGCGTTGCAGGCGACTGCGAATACCACGCCCGATGCTGTTCGCGTGCACGGCCTGCTGGCCGGGTATCTGCGGGACGGCGCGCAAGCCGTGGCAATGGAGGTATCTTCGCACGCGCTGTCCCAGGAGCGTGTCAATGGCGTGCGTTTTGATGTGGCGATGTTTACCAACCTGAGCCGTGATCACCTCGATTACCACGGCGACATGCAAAGTTATGCGGCAGCCAAGCGCAGGCTATTTGATTGGCAAAGCCTCGAATACGTGGTGCTGAATCTGGACGATGCTTACGGGGCTGAACTGGCAGAACAGTTGTCCCTGCAAGAAGGACGCCGGGGGGTGCCCGGCGGCTTTGCCGGCACCCTCCCGCAGCAGGGTGCCGGTGTGGAAGTTGTCGGCTACGGCCTGAGCGATACCGCACTGCAACTCGCCGAGAGGCTGGGCTTGCGCATGGTGTATGGAAATCTGCTGGAAATGAACGGGCAGGGTTTGCGCATTGCCGTGCATTCCAGCTGGGGGGCGGCGCAACTGGAGTGTGCGCTGGTCGGCCGGTTCAATGCGGCAAATCTGCTGGGAACCCTGGCGGTATTGCTGGTAAGCGACATAGCGCTGAACGATGCCGTGCATTCACTGGGCAAGGTGCAGTCCGTTCCGGGACGCATGCAACGCCTGGGCAGCGTGTACCAGCCGACGGTGATTATCGATTATGCGCACACACCCGACGCGCTGGAAAAGGTGCTGCAGGCCTTGCGCGAGGTCAACCTTGCGACAGGCGGGAAACTGATCTGTGTTTTCGGCTGCGGCGGCGATCGTGATCGCGGCAAAAGAGCCATGATGGGTATCGTTGCAGAAAAGTATGCGAATCATTGCATAGTCACTTCCGACAACCCGCGCAGCGAAGATCCGCACGACATCATCGCTGAAATTGTCAGCGGCATGAACGGGAATAATCACCAGATCATGGCAGATCGCGCCGCCGCGATTCACAGCGCTATCGCCCATGTCGGCCAGGGCGATACCGTATTGATCGCGGGAAAAGGGCATGAGGACTACCAGGAAATCAGCGGCGTCAAATATCCGTTCAGTGATGTGCTTGTTGCGCAACAGGCGCTGAATGCCAGTCATGGCGGGGTGCGCACATGATGCTGCTGTCCCAGGCTGCGCAGGTTCTGGATGGCCGCATCATCGGTGATGACGTGCGCTTCACCGCAGTGTCCAGCGACAGCCGCAAAGTGATGGCGGGCGATTTGTTTGTCGCTTTGCGCGGTGAAAATTTCGACGGTTACGAGTTCGCGGCGACAGCCGCGCAAGCCGGCGCCGCGGCCTCCATGGTGAATGCGGACAGTTATAAAGCAAATCCCTCAGTCCTCAATCCTCAATCCTCAGTCCTGATGGTAGAGGATACACGCCTGGCATTGGGGAAATTGGCGGCTTACTGGCGCAGGCAATTTGACATACCTCTGGTGGCCATCACTGGCAGCAACGGCAAAACCACGGTGAAGGAGATGCTGGCCTGCATTTTGCGCGCAGCGGCAGGGAACAACAAAGCGGTACTTGCTACGCGCGGGAATTTGAACAATGACATCGGGATGCCCCTCACACTGCTGCAACTTGAGCCGATTCACCGGTATGCGGTGATCGAGATGGGCATGAATCACCCGGGAGAGATCGATTACCTGGCGCGTGTTGCAGAACCTGATGTGGCACTGATCAACAATGCCGGCGGAGCGCATCTGGAGGGGTTGGGGTCGGTCAAGGCAGTGGCCCGTGCCAAAGGCGAGATTTTTGCAGGCCTGAAACCCCATGGCACGGCGTTGATCAATGCCGATGATGAATTCGCGCCGTTGTGGCGCGAAATGGCCGGTGCGCATCCGTTGCTTGAATTTGGCCTGGATAAACAAGCCGACGTGCACGGCATTTGGCATGCACAGGATGCCGGCTTGCGCCTGGAAGTGACCACTCCCCGGGGGATGTTCAATGTCGATTTGCAGGTTCCCGGCATGCATAACGCGCGCAACGCGCTGGCTGCCACTGCGGCTGCGAGTGCGCTGGACGTGCCGCTGGAAAAAATCGCCGCGGGCCTGGAAGGATTCAACGGTGTCGCAGGACGATTGCAGCGTATTGCAGCGAGATTTGGCGGTTATCTTATCGACGACACATACAACGCCAACCCCGCCTCGACGCGCGCCGCGATCAGCGTGCTTGCCCGGTTTGGCGGCAAGCGCGTGCTGGTGCTGGGCGATATGGGTGAGCTGGGTGATGACGCAGCGGCATTTCATGCCGGGATCGGCACGGAAGCGCGCCGTGCCGGAATCGAAAAATTTTATGCGCTGGGAACATTGAGCAAGCATTCGGCGAGGGAATTCGGCAGCGGTGCACAACACTTCGAGCGGATAGAAGATCTGCAGGATGCACTGGAAAAAGAGCTGGATGAGAACACCACCGTGCTGGTGAAGGGTTCACGATTCATGAAAATGGAACGCGTGGTGAAATATTTTGCGGCGCCGGAAGGGCATAAATTGCGCAACACGGAGGGCAAATCGTGAATAACATCTGCAGGGGGAAACTATGCTGTTAGCGCTTGCCCAATGGTTGGCCCAGGATGTAAGGTTTTTCAGCGTGTTCAACTACATCACGCTGCGCACAGTGCTGGCGGCGATGACCGCGCTGTTCATCTCATTCATGGTCGGTCCCACCATGATACGCAAGCTGGCTGCGTACAAGATCGGCCAGTCGGTGCGCAGCGACGGCCCGCAGACGCATCTGGTGAAAGCGGGTACCCCGACCATGGGAGGCGCGCTGATACTGACCTCGATCGCGATCACCACGCTGCTGTGGGGGGACTTGCATAATCATTATGTATGGGTGGTGCTGCTCACGACGCTGGGTTTTGGCGCGATCGGGTGGGTGGATGACTATCGCAAGGTGGTTCATCGCAATCCCAAGGGCCTGTCGGCAAGATCGAAAATGGCCTGGCAGTCCGCCATCGCGCTGGTGGTGGGCATTTATTTGTGGGACGCAGCAAGCCTGCCGGCAAATACCGAACTCATCGTGCCGTTCCTGAAGTTTTTTGTTTTCCCGCTTTCCGCATTTATGTTCGTTGCGCTGACCTATTTTGTCGTGGTCGGCACCAGCAACGCGGTGAATCTGACAGATGGACTGGACGGCCTGGCCATCATGCCGACGGTGATGGTCAGCGGCGCCCTGGCGATATTCGCATACGTGGCCGGTAATGCCGTGTTTTCGAAATATCTGGGCATCCCTTATATCCCTGGTGCCGGCGAGCTGGCGGTGTTTTGCGGGGCGATTGCCGGAGCCGGTTTGGCATTTCTCTGGTTCAACGCTTATCCGGCAGAAGTGTTCATGGGCGATGTGGGCGCGCTGGCACTGGGTGCGGCACTCGGCACGGTGGCCGTGATCGTGCGCCAGGAGCTGGTCCTGTTCATCATGGGCGGGGTGTTCGTGGTGGAGGCGGTGTCGGTGATGATACAGGTGGCTTCGTTCAAGCTGACCGGCAAGCGCGTGTTCCGCATGGCGCCGCTGCACCATCACTACGAATTGAAGGGCTGGAAAGAAACTCAAGTGGTTGTGCGCTTCTGGATCATAACGATGTTGCTGGTTCTGTTGGGCCTGGCAACCCTCAAATTGAGATGAACGTGGAGAGCCAAATGAAGAAGCGAACCACGCAAGCGTTGGGGGAGACTCATGTGAGCGCAGCGAACGTTATGGCGACACCAAACGCTTCCGTGAGGTTCTGGATCATAACGATGCTGCTGGTATTGCTGGGTCTGGCGACCCTCAAGCTGAGATGAGCCGACACAAGAACAAATCGGTGCTGGTGCTCGGTCTTGGCGAGACCGGATTGTCCATGGTGCGCTGGCTCAGCGCGCAGGGCGCTTATCTGCGCGTGGCAGACAGCCGGTCCGCTCCGCCCGGCCTGGCCGAGGTGCGCCGGTATGTGGCCAGCGGGCAAGTCTTTTGCGGGGAATTCAATGACGCGCTATTCGAGGGTATCGAGCTGATCGCGATCAGTCCCGGCGTGCCACTGCGCGACCCGGCAATAGCACGGGCTGTCGCACGCGGTATCGAAGTGACAGGCGACATCGAACTGTTCAGCCTGTCCTTGCCTGATGTTGATCGCCCTCGCATTCTCGCCATCACCGGCTCGAACGGCAAGACCACCGTCACCACCATGGTGGAACATCTGTGCAAGGCCGCGGGCAGGGACGCGGTGGCAGCCGGCAACATTTCTCCCGCAGTGCTCGACGTCGTGATGGAGCGCGGCGCCAACCAGCCGGAAATATGGGTGCTGGAACTGTCCAGCTTCCAGCTGGAGACCACCTCGCATTTGCATGCCGATGCCGCGACCGTACTGAACATCAGCGAGGATCATCTTGACCGTTATGCCGGCATGGCCGAATACAGCAGTGCGAAGGCGCGGATTTTTGCCGGTTGCAAGGTGCAGGTGCTGAACCGCGACGATGCACGCTGCATGAGCATCACCCGCAAGGGGTACGCCGCAGGGTGCCAGGAACCTTCGGTTCCACCCTCGCGCAGGGCGCGCGCGGAATGCCGGATGGTCACTTTCGGTTTGGGCGAACCCGGTTCGGAGGGTGATTTCGGGATAGTGCGGGACGGAACTGAAGTCTGGCTGGTGCAGGGCGCGCAGCGTCTGCTCAAGGCCGGCGAGTTGCAAGTGGCCGGGCTGCACAACGCGGCGAATGCCCTGGCTGCGCTGGCGCTGTGCCGCGCAATCGATCTGCCCATGCCGGTTTTGCTGGATGCGCTGCGCAGTTTCAAGGGGCTGCCGCATCGCGTCGAGCGCGTGAAGGAAATCGGCGGCGTCATTTACTACGACGACTCCAAGGGTACCAATGTCGGCGCGACGATAGCCGCGCTGCAGGGATTGGGCCGCAAAGCGGTGCTGATCGCCGGCGGAGAGGGTAAGGGGCAGGATTTTGCGCCGCTCAACCCGGTAGTGGCCGAGCATGCGCGGGCGGTGGTGCTGATCGGACGGGATGCGCCATTGATCGCCGATGCCCTGAACGGGAGCGGCGTGAAAGTGGCGCTGGCCGGCGACATGGGCGATGCGGTGCAGCAGGCTTCGCGGCTGGCGCACGATGGCGATGCGGTGCTGCTGTCCCCGGCCTGTGCCAGTTTCGACATGTTTAGAAATTACGCGCATCGTGCCGAAGTTTTCGTTGCGGCGGTAAATGAATTGAAGCTGGAGGGCGCATGGCATCAATGGTAAAAACACGCACCCGACCGCCACAGGCGCAATTCGACGAATTGCTGATATGGGTGTTGATAGGACTGCTGGCGCTGGGTCTGGTCATGGTGTACTCCGCATCGATTGCCACAGCCGAGGCCAACAAATACACCGGATACCAGCCAGCCTACTATTTGATACGCCAGGGCTTGTACATTGCGGTCGGCTTGCTGCTTGGCCTGTTCGCCTTCCAGATACCGGTGCAATTGTGGCAGACCTACGCGCCCTATCTGTTTTTGATCGGGGCGGCGTTGCTCGTGCTGGTGCTGATCCCGGGGCTGGGTCGGGAAGTGAACGGCAGCCGCCGCTGGCTGTCGCTTTTCGTTATCAATCTGCAACCCTCCGAGTTCATGAAGTTGTTTGCGGTGCTGTACGCGGCCGATTACACGGTGCGCAAAGGGAAGATAGGCCACCTGATCACCAAGGCTTTTTTGCCGATGCTGGTGGTGATGGCGCTGATCGGAGGCTTGTTGCTGCAGGAGCCTGACATGGGCGCATTCGTGGTCATCCTGTCTATCGCCTTCTGCACTTTGTGGCTGGGAGGTTTCAACCTTAAAGTTTTCGCCGCGCTGCTGGTCGCATTGCCCCTGGTGTTTTCCGCGCTGATATTTTCTTCCCCATACCGCATGCAGCGCGTGATCGGTTTCATGGATCCGTGGTCTGACCCGTATGGCAAGGGTTATCAATTGAGTCATGCGCTGATTGCATTCGGTCGCGGCGAGTGGCTGGGTGTGGGGCTGGGCGGAAGCGTGGAAAAACTGTTTTACCTGCCGGAGGCGCATACCGATTTTCTGATGGCGGTGATCGCCGAGGAGCTGGGTCTGGCCGGGGTGGCCGCAGTGATAGCGCTGTTCGCACTGCTGGTGGTGCGCGCGTTCCAGATCGGCCGCCATGCCGCTTTTCTGGAGCGGAATTTCTCCGCACTGGTCGCACAGGGAGTAGGGGTGTGGATAGGCGTGCAGACGATGATCAATATCGGCGTGAACATGGGTGTGCTGCCGACCAAGGGTTTGACCCTGCCGTTCCTGAGCTTTGGCGGCAGCGGCATCGTGGTGAATTGCATTGCGGCCGCGCTGCTGTTGCGGGTGGATTATGAAAACAGACGGATTGCGCGGGGACTGCAAGTATGAAGTATAGGACTGAGGATAGAGGACTGAGGACTGAGGCGCGGTCGCGGCTGTGCCGCGCTCTTGAAATATCGTGCCGCGCAACGGCACACAACAAACAGTCCTTCGTCCTCAGTCCTCAGTCCTTGCTGGGAGGTGCTCAGTGAGCCGCTCGATCCTGATCATGGCCGGCGGCACAGGAGGCCACATTTTTCCGGCACTCGCCGTGGCTGACATCCTGCGCGCCCAGGGTTGGCGGGTGACCTGGCTGGGCGCGCCCGACAGCATGGAAGCCGACCTGGTTCCACGGCACAGCTATGAAATGGCGTGGGTACGCTTTTCGGGCGTGCGCGGCAAGGGTCTATTGCGACTGCTGCGCCTGCCGTTCGATCTGCTGCGCGCAATGTGGCAAAGCGCGGGCGCGATATTCCGCGTTCGCCCGGACGTGGTGCTGGGTATGGGAGGCTACATCACTTTCCCGGGCGGGATCATGGCTGCATTGCTGCGCCGCCCGCTGGTGATACACGAGCAGAACTCGATTGCCGGATTGAGCAACAGGGCGCTGGCACATCTCGCGCAAAAAGTGATCAGCGGATTCCCGGATGTGTTGCCGCGCGCGATATGGTGCGGCAACCCGGTACGCAGTGACATCGCGGCATTGCCCGCACCCGGGCAGCGCTATTCGGCGCGCAGCGGCAAGTTGAATGTGCTGGTGGTGGGCGGAAGCCTGGGAGCCAGGGCGATCAACGAAACATTGCCGCAGGCGCTCGCGCTGTTGCCGCCGGAAATGCGTCCCACTGTGCTGCATCAAACCGGGAAACAGCACTACGCGGCAGTCAAGCAGGCTTATCAGCAGGCGGGAGTGGAGGCAGAAGTGAAGCCGTTCATGGACGAAATGGCCAAGCACTACGGAAACGCCGATCTGGTGATTTGCCGCGCCGGCGCGTTGACTGTTGCGGAACTTGCCGCGGCGGGTGTGGCGAGCATATTGATACCGTTCCCGTTCGCGGTGGACGATCACCAGACCCGCAATGCGGAGTTTTTGAGCAAGCACGACGCCGCAGTCTTGCTTCCCCAGTCTGAATTAAGCGTGGCAAAGCTGGCTCGGTTGCTGCAGGAATTGAATCGCGAAAAATTATTGGCGATGGCGCTCCAGGCGCGCGACCTGGCCAAGGCGGGAGCTGCGGCCGCAGTCGCGGAAATTTGCGCGGAGGTGGCGGCATGAAGCACAAGGTCAAGCATCTCCACTTTGTGGGCATCGGCGGTTCGGGCATGAGCGGCATAGCCGAAGTGTTGCTCAATCTGGGGTACCAGATAAGCGGCTCGGATTTGGGGACAAATGCAGCCACCAAGCGTTTAAGGAAACTGGGCGCGACGGTGTATCTCGGCCATGCCGGGCAGAACCTGACCAACGCCGACGCGGTGGTGGTCTCGACGGCTGTGGGCATGGACAATCCCGAAGTGCTGGCGGCCCGGGAGCGCCGCATACCGGTGGTGCCGCGCGCGATGATGCTGGCCGAACTGATGCGCCTGCGCCAGGGCATTGCTGTGGCGGGGACGCATGGCAAGACCACCACCACTTCCCTGACCTCCAGTGTGCTGGCCAGGGGCGGTTTCGATCCCACCTATGTGATTGGCGGCAAGCTGAACAGCAGCGACAGCAATGCCAAGCTCGGCACGGGTGAATTCATCGTGGTTGAGGCCGACGAGTCGGATGCGTCATTCCTGCACCTGCAGCCGATACTCGCGGTGATCACCAATATCGACGCCGATCACATGGAAACCTACGGCCACGATTTCGAAAAACTCAAGCAGGCGTTTGTGGAGTTTGTCGAACACCTGCCGTTCTACGGCAGGGCAATATTGTGCGTGGATGATGCCAACGTGCGGGAAATCTTGCCGCGCATCAGCAAGCCGGTGACGACTTACGGATTCGGCGAGGGCGCGCAGATCCGCGCGGTGAACGTGCGGCATCTGGGCGGACGGATGCACTTTACCGCGCAATGCCGGCAGAACGGCGGCTGTGACACGTTACTGGCGGAGCCAGCCGATTGCGGGAACAGCCGCCCGTCCGCCCCTCCCGCACCAGACGGTTCCACCGCACCGTGTCGGGGCGACACGCCCAAGGATTTGGATATCACGCTCAATCTGGCGGGCATGCACAACGTGCTGAACTCCCTTGCCGCGATCGCCGTCGCACTCGAGGTCGGTGTCGCGGATGACGCAATCATTTCTGCACTGGCCGAATTTCAGGGGGTGGGCAGGCGCTTCCAGCGCTACGGTGAAATTGTATTGCCGGGGCACCCCCTCTCCAACTCTCCCCCGGAGGGAGAGAGGGCAATCGTTGCCTCCCCGGAAAGCGGGAGAGGCAGCTTTACTTTGATCGACGACTACGGGCATCACCCTGCGGAAATGCTGGCCACGCTGGAGGCGGTGCGCGGTGCGTTTCCCGGCCGGCGCCTGGTGCTGGCCTTCCAGCCGCATCGCTACACGCGCACGCGCGACCTGTTCGAGGATTTCGTGCAAGTATTGTGCAGCGTGGACGCGCTGCTGCTGGCGGAAGTCTATCCGGCCGGCGAACCGCCCGTCGTGGCGGCAGACGGGCGCGCGCTGATGCATGCCCTGCGTGTGGCGGGCCAGAGCGAAGCGGTGTTTGTCGAGGATATACAGCAGATGCCGCAGGCGATCATGCAGATGGCGCGCGACGGCGATGTGGTCATCACGATGGGCGCCGGTTCGATAGGAAACACGCCGAACAGATTGCTGGGAAAGAGCGACGCCGATGCAACCGGGAAGACGCCGGCCGTGCAGGCGCAACGTTCGGGTGAGCCATGAACATGACCGAGCTGCAACACTACGCCAAATCGCCATTGCGCGGAACCCTGAGCCGCGACGAGCCCATGCGCAAACACACCAGCTGGAGGACGGGCGGCACAGCCGAGCGCATGTACCAGCCTGCCGATCTGGAAGACCTGCTGGTGTTCCTGCGCGGCCTGCCTCCAGATGAACCATTGTGTGCAGTGGGCCTGGGCAGCAATCTGCTGGTGCGCGACGGGGGTTTGCGCGGCACGGTGCTGCTGCTGCACGGGTCATTGAGCGCATTGCATCTCGAAATGGACGGGAGCATCTATGCCGAAGCCGGGGTGCCGGGTGCAAAGCTGGCCCGTTTTGCCGCACAGCACAACTTGCAGGGGGCGGAATTTTTTGCAGGAATTCCCGGCACGCTGGGAGGCATGCTGGCGATGAATGCCGGCTGCTATGGCAGCGAGACATGGGAAAAAGTGATGCGCGTGCAGACCGTGGACCGGCGCGGCGAAGTGCATGTGCGCACACCGGCCGAATACGAGATCGGATACCGGCACGTAATCAGGACTGAGGGAAAAGGACTGGGGGCTGGGGAAGATCCTCATGTTCTTCAGTCCTCAGTCCTCAGTCCTCAGTCCTCAGAATTTTTTGTTGCCGCATGGCTGCAGCTTGCCAGGGGCGATGGCGACGAGGCGCGGCTGGGGATCAAGGCATTGTTGAGCAAACGCATCGCCACCCAGCCGTTGAACCTGCCGAATGCCGGATCGGTATTTCGCAATCCGCCGGGCGATCACGCCGCGCGGCTGATCGAGCAATGCGGGTTGAAAGGCAGGCAAATCGGCGGCGCCCAGGTGTCGGAAAAACATGCGAACTTTATTGTGAACCTGGGCGCCGCGAGCGCGGCGGATATCGAGAATTTGATTTTGGAAGTTCAGGCAGAGGTGCAACAACAGACCGGCGTCAAGTTGCATCCGGAAGTACGCATAGTCGGTGAAATGAGATCATGAGCCCGCTCCCCAGTCCTCAGTCCTCAGTCCTCAGTCCTGCCTCTTTTGGCAAAGTTGCAGTGCTGTTTGGCGGTCGTTCCGCCGAACGGGAGGTTTCGCTGAAAAGCGGCGCCGCGGTGCTGGCTGCGCTGTTGCGCAGCGGCGTGGATGCCTGTCCGTTCGATCCGGCTACGCAGAATTTGCAGGTGCTGGTTGACGATGGCTTTGACCGCGCCTTCATCGCCCTGCACGGGCGCTACGGCGAAGATGGAACCGTGCAGGGCGCGCTGGAATTGCTGGGGATACCTTATACCGGCAGCGGGGTAATGGCTTCCGCGCTGGGCATGGACAAGTGGCGCAGCAAACTGGTGTGGCATGCGGCGGGTTTGCCGATACCGGATTACACATTGCTTAATGAACACAGCGATTGGCAGGCTGTCGCTAAACAGCTGGGCTTGCCGCTGTTTGTAAAACCCGCCAACGAAGGCTCCAGCGTCGGCATCAGCAAGGTCAACGCAGCCGGCGAATTGCCGGCTGCGTACAGGGAAGCGGCAAGGCACGACAAGCTGGTGCTTGCGGAAAGCTACATCGGCGGCGGGGAGTTTACCGTTGCGATTCTGGGCGAGCGGGCCCTGCCGGTGATCAAGATCGAACCGGCCAACGAGTTTTATGACTATGAGGCCAAATACCTGCGCAATGACACCCGCTATCTGTGCCCGAGCGGTCTCGGTGCCACGCAGGAAGCCGAGATGCAGCGCATCGCCCAACAGGCTTTTGCGCTGATAGGCGGGCGGGGCTGGGGCCGCGTGGATTTCCTGAATGATGAAGCGGGGAAGCAGTATCTGCTGGAAGTGAATACCTCGCCGGGGATGACTGATCACAGCCTGGTGCCGATGGCGGCGCGACAGGCCGGGATAAGTTTCGATCAACTGGTGCTGCGAATTTTGGAGTTGTCGGGGGTTAACAAATGATTTTCACGTTTGTCCTTTCTCCCGCTTGCGGGAGAGAGTTAGAGAGAGGGATGTATGTGGGATAACGCGCCACTGCTGCGCAGTATTGCCAACGCGCTGCTGGTCTTGTGCGCGGGCGCAGTGCTGTATGGCGCTGTATTTTATGCGACGCATCTGCCGGGCTGGTTCCCCCTGCAGACCGTGCGACTGAGCGCTGTTCCGCAACGCGTCGAGGCGGCCGAGGTTTTGCGGGTGGTGCGCAACGACGCCAGGGGTAATTTCTTTACCGTGGATATTGACCGCCTGAGGCAAGCGCTGGAAAAACTGCCCTGGGTGAGAAACGCCAGCATACGCAGGGAATTTCCGCATGGCCTGGTGCTGCAACTTGAAGAGGATCAGGCACTGGCCCGCTGGAACAATGTTGCGCTGGTGAACCGGCAGGGCGAGATTTTTGCGGCTGAGAGCGGGGGGGCGATGCCGCAGGCTGCGCCGGGACCGGATGAAGTCCGAGCGTCTGGCGGTGTGCCGGGTGCACGCCGGCCTCCTTTTTACGGGGAAAGCGAGCAACAGCTGCCGCTTTTTATCGGCCAGGATGAGGCGGCGGCAGAAATGACCCGGCAGTACGCACAGTTCAGCCAGCAGCTTGCCGGTCTGGATCTGCGGGTGACACAGCTGGGGTTGTCAGCCCGCCATGCATGGCAATTGCACTTGAGCAACGGCATGGTGCTTGAGCTGGGGCGCGATGATATGCAGCAGCGCCTGGCAAGATTTGTGGAGGTTTATCCCTACAGTCTGGCGGCGGCATCGGGCAAAGTGAAGTATGTGGATCTGCGCTATCGCAATGGGTTTGCGGTAAGCGGATTGGCCAAACAGGGCTGACAGCCGGCAGTGAGGAGCGAGCAATGAGTAGAAACAAGGAAACCAAGAATCTGGTAGTCGGACTGGACATAGGCACGTCAAAGATCGTGGTCATCGTCAGCGAAGTCAGGCCGGACGGCATGCTTGAAGTGATCGGCATGGGTATGCACGAGTCTTCGGGCATGAAAAAAGGCATGGTGGTCAACATCGAAGCCACGGTGGGCGCTATCCAGCGCGCACTGGAGGAGGCCGAGCTGATGGCCGATTGCAAAATCCAGGAGGTCTACACCGGCATTGCAGGCAGTCATATCCGCAGCATCAATTCGCGCGGCATGGTGAAGATCAAGGAAAAGGAAGTGGCGGCGCCGGATATCGAGCGCGTGATCGAGACGGCCAGTTCGATAAGCCTGCCCGGCGACCAGCAGATTCTGCACATCCTGGAACAGGAATTCAGCATAGACGGGCAGGACGGCATCAAGAAGCCGCTGGGCATGAGCGGGATGCGTCTGGATGTCGAGGTGCACATCATCAGCGGCGCGGTATCCGCAGTGCAGAACATCATGAAATGCATCCATCGCTGCGGGTTGGAAGTCAACGAGTTGATTCTGCAACCACTGGCCTCAGGCAAGGCCGTGCTTGAGGATGATGAAAAGGAATTGGGTGTATGTCTCGTGGATATAGGCGGGGGAACCACCGATATCGCGGTGTTCACCGGCGGCGCGATCCGACATACCGCGGTGATACCGATTGCCGGCGACCAGATCACCAATGACATCGCGATGGCCTTGCGCACGCCCACGCAGGATGCCGAAGACATCAAGATCAAGCACGGCTGCGCGCTGCGCCAACTGGCGGATGGCGCGGCGATCGAAGTGCCCGGCGTGGGGGAGCGGGGGCCGCGCATGCTGTCCAGGCAAACGCTGGCGGAAGTGATAGAGCCGCGTGTCGAGGAACTGTATTCGCTGGTGCAGCAGGAATTGCGCCGCAGCGGACTCGAGGAGCTGTTGTCATCGGGCATCGTGATCACCGGCGGCAGCAGTGCGATGCAGGGCATGGTCGAGCTGGGCGAGGAGATATTCCATCTGCCGGTGCGCCTGGGCATACCAAAGTATATAGGCGGTCTGTCCGATGTGGTGAAAACGCCGCGCATGGCGACCGGTGTGGGGCTGCTGTTGTACGGCCTGGAGCATCACCAGCGCAATCTGGAGACGCGCATGCAATCGAACTCGTTCGGTGACGTGCTGGCAAGGATGAAGGCCTGGTTGCAGGGCAATTTTTAAGGGTGGCAGGGGCGTGGGGTATAACCAGCCACTTGGTTACCGTTTTGGGGTGACCTAGTGGAATGGCTAATTGTTACATCATTACGCACGTGTAGGCTCGGGGTTGGTTTTTGGGTTAATTTTAGGTAACTTTTGAGGAGATAACGATGTTTGAAATCATGGAAACGGAAACGCAGGATGCGGTCATCAAGGTGATTGGTGTGGGCGGGTGCGGCGGTAACGCCGTGGATCATATGATCGAACAGGGCGTGCAGGGGGTCGAGTTCATCGTTATCAACACTGATGCGCAAGCGCTCAAGCGCAGCAAGGCGCGCACCCAGTTGCAGATAGGCGTGAACATCACCAAGGGCCTGGGTGCCGGAGCGAAACCTTCGGTCGGGGAGGCTGCGGCAGAAGAAGACAGGGAGCGCATCAAGGAGATGCTGGTCGGTGCGCATATGGTATTCATCACCGCGGGCATGGGGGGCGGGACAGGAACCGGCGCCGCGCCTGTCGTCGCGCAGATCGCAAAGGAGCTGGATATCCTGACCGTGGCAGTGGTCACCAAGCCGTTCGCATACGAGGGAAACCGGATACGCTTTGCCAAGGCGGGGATAGAGGTGCTGGCCGGGTATGTCGATTCGCTGATCATTGTTCCCAACTCCAAGCTGATGGAAGTGCTGGGTGACGATGTCACGGTGCCGGAAGCATTCAAGGCGGCCAATGGCGTGCTGCAGGGCGCGGTGGCGGGTATCGCGGAAGTGATCAATGTGCCCGGTTTGATCAACGTGGACTTCGCCGACGTGCGCACCGTGATGTCGGAAAACGGCATGGCAATGATGGGATCGGCAATCGCTTCGGGTCATGACCGCGCCCGGGTCGCAGCCGAGCGTGCGATCGCCAGCCCGTTGCTGGAAGACGTGGACATGACCGGGGCACGCGGTGTGCTGGTTAACATTACCTCGAGCAGCAACCTGAAGCTGAAGGAGATCGACGACGTGATGGATTGCGTGCAGTTTGCCGCAGAAGAGGCGACAGTGATCGTCGGTTCCGTGTTCGATGAGAGCATGGGCGATGAAATGCGTGTGACAGTAGTGGCCACCGGCCTGGGCACACCGCTTGCGCGCAAACAAGCCAAGCCTGAAATCGTCTACCAGAACCAGGATATGCAACGCACCGGCACGCATGACGAACAGGGGTCCGGCGTGAATTACGGCGAACTGGAAACTCCAACCATCATGAGGAGCGGGCGCAGGGCCGCAGTCGATGCGATGGAAAAATCCGGGGTGGATACCTATGATATCCCGTCATTTCTGCGCAAGCAGGCGGACTGATCCGGGACGGTGGCATGAAGCCTGCTTTGGGACTGTGATAAAATAGGCCGTGATTTCATCGAATAGAACTGACCATGGTTAAGCAACGCACCTTGAAAAACTCCGTCAGCGTGACGGGAGTCGGCTTGCACAGCGGCGAAAAGGTCACGCTCGGCTTGCGCCCGGCCCCGGTCAACACCGGCATCGTATTTCGTCGAGTGGACGTAAAACCGGCCGAAGAGATTCGTGTGAGCGCCGAACTGGTGCATGACACGCGCCTGTCGACCTGCATGGAACAGAATGGCGTGCGAGTCGCCACGATAGAGCATCTGATGTCCGCCTTTGCAGGACTGGGCGTGGATAACGCCTATGTCGACCTGGACAGCGCAGAAGTCCCGATCATGGACGGCAGCGCGGGCACTTTCGTGTTCCTGTTGCAATCCGCCGGCATCATCGAGCAGTCTGCCGCCAAAAAATTCATCCGCATCATGAAAACCGTGGAGGTAAAACACGGCGACAAATGGGTGCGCTTTGAACCGCATCACGGCTACAAGCTGACTTTTACCATCGATTTTCCCCATCCCGTTTTTGCCAATACCAAGCAGAATGTGACCATCGATCTGGACGACGAATCCTACGTGCGCGACATAAGCCGCGCGCGCACCTTTGGCTTCATGCAGGACGTCGAGTACATGCGTTCCCAGGGGCTGGCGCTGGGCGGCAGCCTGGACAACGCCATCGTGATGGACGACTACCGGGTCCTGAATGCAGATGGCTTGCGTTTCGAGGACGAATTTGTGAAGCACAAGGTACTCGACGCGATTGGCGACCTGTACCTGCTGGGCCATCCGCTGATCGGGGCATTTTCCGGCTATAAATCCGGCCATGCCCTGAACAATGCGCTGCTGCGGGAGCTGCATGCCGATGAAGAGGCATGGGAGTTCGTCACGTTCAATAGCGCGGAAGATGCGCCGGCATTCCTCCGCCTGCAATTACAAACCGTCTGACTAACATGAAGGCGCCGGGCTTATGCTGATCCTGCGCCTGCTTGTCGTGCTGATGACAGCGCTGCTGGTATTGAGCGGCGCAATGTTCGTCCTGACGCGTAACCGGAAATATCTCGACTTTGCGTGGCAGACATTGCGCTTTGCGGTGCTGGTGGTATTGGTCTTCGCCCTGCTGTTTGTGCTGGAGCGCTATGTATTGGCGGGTTGGCGGGTCATGCTTTAGTTTTTTTCGCCAACCTGTCCAGCGCAAGCTTGAGGCGGGAGTCATTCAGGCTCAGGCTGAGCTCGTGCAATGCAGCCTGTGCCGCATGACCGAGTTTGCGCGGGGTCGTTTTGGGTTTCGGGCGGTCGTAGGAAACTTGCACCTTGACAGCGATTCCGCTAACCTCGCATCCCCTGTTTTGCAACAGAACAACCAGTTCCGGGGCAAGTTGGCGCAGTTTGGCGGCGCTCGCGGCGTTGGCGGCGGCGATGCTGAGCCTGCCCATTTTCAGGCTCAGTATCTGGATGGACTGCGTCAAGTGGGGTGGTGCAACCGCAGTAAAGTGCCGCTGCAAGTCCGATAAGGCTTGGGCGTGGGCCATCAGGGAATGGAATTCCTGGTTGCCGTTTAACAGGGTTTTCAGTTGTTGCGTCACGAATGTTTGGATCACTTGAGAAGGGGGGAATGATGAATATTATTCTAGTTTCCAATCGCCTGGCAAAAACCCGCAGTATTTCGCTGGGCGGGTTGCAGATAGCGCTGTTGTTGCTGTTGCTGTCGGGCTTGATGCTGGGAGCGGCTTTTACGCTGCAATACCTGCTGGTGCGCTTCGCTCCCGAGGACCTGAGCGACGAAATACGCGTCATGCTATCCCAGGTGCAGAACGACGAGCAGCAAAAACAGCAGTTCTATCTGCATAGCAGCCTCGATGCGATGGCGGTCAGGGTGGGACGGATGCAGGCGCAGGTGCAGCGCCTGGACGCGCTGGGCGCGCGCCTGGCCAAGCTGACCGGGATGAAACCCGAGGAATTCCAGTTCTCCAACCCACCCGCGGAAGGGGGTCCGCTGGTGACCATACCCGGACAGAAAATGTCGGAGAACGGCCTGGGCCAGCAACTGGACAGCCTGAGCCATATGCTGAATGACCGCAACGACAAGCTGCTGGCCCTGGAAACCATGCTGCTGCAGAATCAATTGAGCAGGAAGATGCTGCCCTCCATCCCGCCCGTCCATACGGGCTATTATTCCTCCAATTTCGGCTGGCGCATCGATCCGTTTACCGGGGAAAACGCGATGCACGAAGGGGTGGATTTTGTCGCGGACGCGGGGACTCCGATCTATGCTTCAGCCGGGGGGGTGGTGGACTATGCGAGCTTGAATAGTTCATATGGTAATATGGTCGAGATTGATCACGGCAACGAGATAGTCACGCGTTATGCGCATTGCTCGAAGTTGTTCGTGAAAGTCGGCCAGATTGTCCGGCGCGGCGAAAAGATCGCCGAGGTGGGGAGCACCGGGCGTTCTACCGGCAACCACCTGCACTTTGAAGTCCGTTACAAAGGTATTGCCCAGAATCCCGTGCGCTTTTTAGAAAAAGCTGCCAGCTGACAGTGATGGTATTGGCGAGGGTGGGGTGTTGCTTGCCTCACCCTTTTATTATTTGCAGGGCGCTCACAGTAGTAGAGAATATAAAAATATGATTTCCAGTGTGCTGAAAAGTATCTTCGGTAGCCGCAACGACCGTTTGCTCAAGCAATATCGCGCTACAGTCCAGTCCATCAACAAGCTAGAAGCCGACATCGCCAAATTAAGCGATGCAGAGCTGCGCCAGAAAACTGCCGAGTTCAAGCAGCGCTTCGAGCGGGGGGAGACGCTGGACGCGCTGTTGCCCGAGACTTTTGCCGTGGTGCGGGAAGCCAGTACCCGCGTGCTGGGGATGCGTCACTATGATGTGCAGCTGATCGGCGGGATGGTGCTGCATTATGGCAAGATCGCCGAGATGCGCACCGGCGAGGGGAAAACCCTGATGGCCACGCTGCCGGTTTACCTGAATGCGATTTCCGGCAGGGGCGTGCATGTCGTCACCGTGAACGATTATCTGGCGGGGCGGGATGCCGAGTGGATGGGCCGGGTGTATCGCTTTTTGGGCTTGTCGGTGGGCGTGATCCTGTCGCAGATGGATTCGGCCGACAAGCAGGCCGCGTACGCGGCCGATGTCACCTATGGAACCAATAACGAATTCGGCTTCGACTACCTGCGCGACAACATGGCGACCCAGGTGGGCGAACGTTTTCAGCGCGCGCTCAACTATGCCATCGTGGACGAGGTGGACTCGATCCTGATCGACGAGGCGCGCACGCCGCTGATCATTTCCGGCCAGGCCGAAGATAATGTGGATATATACGTGCGCATCGACAAACTGGTGCCGCAATTGGTGCGCAAGGCCGGGGAACCGGATGCGGAAGGTCCGGGCGACTACAGCGTGGACGAGAAAAACAACCAGATCCTGCTGACCGAGGCGGGCCATGAAAATGCCGAAAATATCCTGGTCAGGGCCGGGCTGCTGCCGGAAGACGGAAGCCTGTACGACCCCGCCAACATCACCCTGATCCACCATTTGTATGCGGCACTGCGCGCCCACAACCTGTTTCACCTCGACCAGCACTACGTGGTGCAGGACGGCGAAGTGGTGATCGTGGACGAGTTTACCGGACGCCTGATGGCCGGACGGCGCTGGTCGGATGGTTTGCACCAGGCGGTGGAAGCGAAAGAGCGGGTGACCATCCAGAAGGAGAACCAGACGCTGGCCGCGATCACCTTCCAGAATTATTTCCGCATGTACGGCAAGCTTGCAGGCATGACGGGGACTGCGGATACCGAAGCGTATGAGTTCCAGCAGATATACAGCCTGGAAACCGTGATCATTCCGCCGCACCGCCCGACCATACGCAAAGACATGATGGACAAGGTCTACCTCACCGCCAAGGAAAAATACCATGCGGTGATAGACGACATCAAGGATTGCCACCAGCGCGGGCAACCGGTGCTGGTGGGCACGACCTCGATCGAGAATTCGGAATTGCTGTCCGGCTATCTGCAGCGCGACAAGCTGCCGCACCAGGTGCTCAACGCCAAGCAGCATGCGCGCGAAGCGGAAATCATCGCGCAAGCCGGGCGCCCCGGGATGATCACCATTGCCACCAACATGGCGGGGCGCGGAACGGATATCGTGCTGGGCGGCAATGCCGAGAAGCAGATCGAGCTGTTGCATGCAGATGCCGGTCTGGACGATGCAGCCAAAGAACAGCGCGTTACCCGGTTAAAAACCGAATGGCAGGAATTGCACCAGCAGGTGCTTGCCAGCGGCGGGCTGCATATTATCGGCACCGAACGCCACGAGTCGCGCCGCGTGGACAACCAGTTGCGCGGCCGGGCCGGGCGCCAGGGCGACCCGGGCTCCAGCCGTTTTTTCCTGTCGCTGGAGGATCCATTGCTGAGGATTTTTGCCTCGGACCGGGTCACCGCGATCATGAACAGGTTCAAGCTGCCGGAAGGAGAGGCGATTGAGCATAGCTGGGTGACGCGCGCGATAGAGAATGCGCAGCGCAAAGTCGAGGCCCGCAACTTCGACATGCGCAAGCAGATCCTCGAGTACGATGATGTCGCCAACGACCAGCGCAAAGTGATCTATCAGCAGCGCAGCGAACTGCTGGAAAGCACGGATATCTCCGAAACCATACAGGCGATGCGCGCAGACGTGATGGAAAGCACCGTCAGCCTTTATATTCCGCCGCACTCGATGGAAGAGTTGTGGAATGTGCCCGGGCTGGAAAGAATACTGGCTGCGGAGTTCCGGCTGGAGCTGGCCCTGGCGGCCTGGCTGGAACAGGACAAGCAGTTGAATGAGGCGGGACTGCGCGCGCGCATAATCGAGCATGCCCATCGGCAATACCAGGACAAAGTGATTGCGGTGGGCGCGGAAGTCATGCACCACTACGAACGCATGATCATGCTGCAAAGCCTGGACGTGCATTGGCGTGAGCACCTGGCCGCACTGGATCACCTGCGCCAGGGGATACATTTGCGCGGTTATGCGCAAAAGAACCCGAAACAGGAGTATAAGCGCGAGGCATTTGAGCTGTTCTCCACGATGCTGGATGCGATCAAAAACGAAGTGACCCAGGTGCTGATGACCGTCCAGGTGCGCGGCGAAGAGGATGTCGAGGCTGTGCAGTCCGTGCCGGCACCGGAAAACGTGCAGTACCATCATGCGGATTATGAAGAGGCCCTGGCGCAGCCGGAAGCGGGCCAGGCAACGCAGGAAGAGCACAAGCCGTTTGTGCGCAACGAGCAAAAGGTGGGCCGGAACGATCCCTGTCCGTGCGGATCCGGCAAGAAATACAAACAGTGCCATGGCAGGCTGAATTAACCCTCTAGGGAGAGTGAAATGTCATTAGTGTTTGATACGCTGCGCACCTCGACGATCACCGAAGAGCTGAGTGATGCCGAAGTGGGAGTTATCGTGGGCTTGTTCGAGGTTCAGGATTACAAGTCCGGAGAAATCATCGTCAAGCCGGGAGACAAACAGCCGGACAATCTGTACATACTCGCGCATGGCGATATCGAGGTGAAGATAGAAAGCGGCAGCGAGCAATCCATTATCCACGTGCTCAAACCCGGCGATCTGGCGGGCATCATCACCTTTGTCGGCGGAGCGGCCTCCGATATCAGCGCGACGCTTTACGCGGTGGGAAAAACCAAGGTGCTGAGCATGGCCAGGTCCGAGTTCGAAAAGCTGGTCAACTCGCACCCGATGATAGTCTACAAAGTGATGCGCGGTGTGGTGCGCAATGTGCATGGCATCGTCCGGCGCGTGAACAGCCAGTCTGCGGAGCTCAGCAATTACATCTATCGCAATAACGGCCGTTATTAGGAACCAGTAAAATGCCTGTCAATCTGTCCACGCCCGTCGCGGCACAACTGCTGCCCGTTGCGGGCGTTTCCTTGGGCGTCGCGGAAGCGAATATCAAACGGCCTGACCGGAAAGACCTGCTGGTGATGCAATTCTGCGATGGTGCGCGGGTCGCTGGCGTGTTCACGAAGAACCGCTTTTGCGCCGCGCCGGTGATCGTCGCGCGCGAGCATCTTGCCCAGTCAGCGGTTGCAGGCTCGACAGGCATACGCGCGCTGCTGGTCAACACCGGCAATGCCAATGCCGGAACCGGCGAACATGGCATGCGGGATGCGCGCACCAGCTGCGCGGCACTGGCCGGCTTGCTCGGCTGCAAAGCCAGTCAAATTCTGCCGTTTTCGACCGGCGTGATCATGGAGATACTGCCGGTAGCGAAGATCGCCGCAGGCCTGCCCGGCGCCGTCACCAACATGCGCGCCGACAACTGGCTGGCTGCCGCCGAGGCGATCATGACCACCGACATCGTCGCCAAGGCGATCTCCAGACAAGTGACGATAGATGGCGTGGCCATCACGATCACCGGTATCGCCAAGGGCTCGGGCATGATCCACCCGAACATGGCGACCATGCTGGGCTACATCGCCACCGATGCGAAAATCGCGCAACCGCTGCTGCAGGCTATGGTCGCCGAGGCGGCCAACCGTTCGTTCAACTGCATCACCGTCGACGGCGACACCTCGACCAACGACGCGCTGATGCTGATCGCCACCGGCAAGGCAGCGCTGCCCGAAGTGGCAGACGCCGGCAGCAAGGCCGGCAAGGCATTGCAGGCGGCCATCAGCGAAGTCGCGATTCATCTTGCGCAGGCCATCGTGCGCGACGGGGAAGGCGCGACCAAATTCATCACTGTGCGCGTCGAGGGCGGCACGAGCGAGGCCGAGTGCAGGAAGATCGGTTACGCGATCGCGCACTCGCCGCTGGTCAAGACCGCGTTTTTTGCCTCCGACCCCAATCTCGGCCGCATCCTTGCCGCGATCGGTTATGCGGGAATAGACGATCTCGATGTCGCCGCGCTCAAGCTCTACCTCGACGAGGTGCTGGTCGCCGAGAACGGCGGGCGCGCCGCCAGCTACCGCGAGGAGGAGGGCCAGCGCGTGATGCGGCAGAGCGACATCACGATACGCGTGGTGCTGGGTCGCGGTGCGGAAAATGCGACGCTGTGGACGTGTGATTTCTCCTATGATTACGTCAAGATCAACGCCAGCTACCGAAGTTAAAAATCCTGCTGCGCGATCAATCTGCGGTGTTGCAGTGTCGCGCGCATCCTTGCCTACCCAGTAGGTATGTCTTCGTCGCGCGCTCCACTGCGCCTTGCATATTGATCTGCTCGCGACGGATTTTAGAGTGGAGCATTGAATGGACAAATTCGACCGTTTTCTCGACCGCGCCGAAAGGCTGATGGAAAAGCTGGAACGCACGCTGCCCAAATCCGCGGCGGGCAATGCACCGGACTGGGGTGCTGCGCATGCCTTCCGCTGGGAGCAGGGCCGGCTGATCCCGGTGCAGCACCCGCACCGCATCACACTTTCCGACCTGCTCGGCATAGACAGGCAGAAGCAAATCATCGAGCAGAACACCAGGCAGTTCGTGCAGGGCCGCACGGCCAACAACATGCTGCTCACCGGCTCGCGCGGTACCGGCAAGTCCTCGCTGGTCAAGGCGCTGCTCAACGAATACTCGAAGGATGGCCTGCGCCTGATCGAAGTCGGCAAGCCGGCGCTGGCCGACCTGCCGCACATCATCGCGCTGGTCGCCGGCAGACCGGAACGATTCATCCTGTATTGCGACGACCTGTCGTTCAATGCAGACGAGCCCGGCTACCAGGCGCTCAAGGCCGCGCTCGACGGCTCGCTGGTGGCGTTCTCCGACAACCTGCTGATCTACGCCACCTCCAACCGCCGCCACCTGATGCCGGAATCCATGCAGGACAATCTCGCGACGAAATATGTCGGCGACGAGATTCATCCGGGGGAAACTGTAGAGGAGAAAATCTCGCTGTCGGAACGCTTCGGCTTGTGGGTGTCGTTCTATCCTTTCTCCCAGGACGAATACCTGGATATCGTCGCGCACTGGCTGAAGCACTTCGGGATGAGCGGTGAGCTGGATGAGGTTGCGCGGCAGGCGGCGTTGCAATGGAGCATACAGCGAGGATCGCGCAGCGGGCGCGTGGGGTGGCAGTTTGCGAGGGATTGGGCAGGGAAGAGTTAATTATTCCGTTCGCCCTGAGGTATCGAAGGGTGAATGACCAAAAGCAAGTCAACTTCGCCGGGGGTTGCCCGGCAGCAAGTCACTTTCTTTTGCTTCGCCAAAAAGAAAGTAACCAAAGAAAAGGCGACCCCGGTTTGCCGCCGCTACGCGGTGCCCTGCGTTGCTCGACTGGTCAGGCGGCTGCGGAACTCGCGCTACGCGCTCAGACAGTCCTCGCCGACATCCCCTGATCAGTCTCCGCTACTCGGCGGCGCACAGGGGAAGAAAAGCAAAAGATATGGTGTGCGCTGTGCGCACGTTCTTTGTTTTGTCACCAGCGTAGCGCGTGCTACGCTGGTGACAGGCCAGGCAGTATATAAGCGAGAAAGATAAGTCATGTAACTTGAACTTGCTGACCAGCAATTCAATTACTTTTGAATAATTAAAGTTTAGGAGGCTATGTTGGATAACCTCAACAAAGACCTTTTTCTTCGAGCCGCTAATGATTGGGTTTGCGATTCTTACTCAGCCGATATTCGCTATATTGGCAGAAAAGATGGCGAAGAAATTTGCTTAATTGCTGCCTATATTGGACTGGCACCTCTGCCCCCAACCGAGAACATAGGCTTTAATATTGAGGTGAATGGTTTGTATGCGGGGCAGATACAACTAATAGAAAATAAGGAAAATTTATTAAAAATTTTAAATATGGCGGCACAGGGCCAACTTGAGGCTCACGATCATTTGCTCACTTTAAAGAATGAACGCCAGTACAGTTACCATTCTGATATGAACTTTAGAGACCGATGGTTTTATGATCTACACCTTCAAGTCGTTGGAAATACAGACGTTGCTCTTTCTCAAAGCAATTTAAGTGGTATAGACAATGCACTCCGACAATGCTCGACGCCCTTTGATGGTCTTTCTGATTTATTTGGATGGCTTGGATTAAAGGACCCACAATTTAGTCGTGAGTCACTCTCAATTAATATTCGTATTCTTCCGCCTGTTGATCTAATTCTTTCCAATTGTCGTTTAGATAAAGACAAACTTCAAATACTTCTAAATGCTCATCCGGATTTTGATTTGGCACGCTTGGGATTGGCTGTTCGAGCGGTCCCAGGAAATGGGGTAAGTAGTAGGAAGCAGGTAAGTGCACATGTTAAATGGAAAAAGGTACGCAAGGGAAGGCGAGAAGGAAGGGCGACGATTACACTCAGGAATGCTGATAGTGCGTTAGCCATGCTTATGATTGGCGAAACCACTGTCAGAAGACAATGGTTTTTAGATCCAGTAAAGGGCGATAACAATCGACTGATAGCCGTTCAGCACTTTGATAAAGACCTTCGGATGATTAGAAGTGCAATCTTTGATCAAACGGATTCTGCACGTTTTGAGTTGGGCGTTTCAGCGCTACTTTTTCTTATGGGGTTCTCTTCTGCGGTGCAGGTTGAAACTGACTCTCCAGATATTGTTGCTACAACTCCGGGTGGAAGGCTTGTGCTGGTTGAGTGTACAACTCGCATTGCCGACTTTAATTCAAAGCTGGGTAAATTAGTAGATCGAAAGGGATCACTGTTGAGAGCACTGCAAGAGATCAAAAAGCCATCTCGCGTTGACGCGGTACTTGTATGCGCGCTCCCCAAAGATCAAGTTGCTAGTCGCTCAGATGATTTACAGGCTCATCAAGTGATTTTGGTAACAAAAGATGAATTGGTGTCTGCATTTGAACAATTGAGATTACATATTGATCCTGATAAGACTATTGAAGAACTAACTGCCAAAATGGCTAGAGAGAATCAATTTCGTTTGGGCATCTAGAGGGTTGCATTTTGCTTTTGCATAGCGCGGTAGGGTAATTTAGAACACACATGGAAATTTAAAGGATGGTGGGCACAACGTGCCCACTCTACGGTTTTCAGGTTTTGGTTTTCTGCTTCTCATCCCCTGTGCGCCGCCGAGTAGCGGAGGCTGGTCAGGGGATGTCGGCGAGGACTGTCTGAGCACGTGGACGCGTAGCGGATCGTGCGAGTTCCGCAGCCGCCTGACCAGTCGAGCAACGCAGGGTACCCCGCAGGGGCGGCAAACCGGGGTCGCCTTTTCTTTGGTTACTTTCTTTTTGGCGAAGCAAAAGAAAGTGACTAGCTGCCGGGCTACCCCCGGCGGTTTTGGTTTTGATGTTGTGTGCGCTCACCCTTCGATACCTCAGGGCGAACGGTAAAATAAAAATGAGGCTCCATTGAACACCCCGATTGAAAAAACCAAGATCGTCGAAGTCTCCGCCGCCGTTCTCCAGCGTGCTGACGGCACATTTCTATTAGCCCAACGTCCCCCCGACAAAATCTGGGCCGGCTATTGGGAATTCCCCGGCGGCAAGATCGAGCCCGGCGAGACGCCATACGCTGCGCTGGTGCGCGAGCTGCGCGAGGAGTTGGGCATCACCGTCACCACCGCCTACCCGTGGCTGACGCGCGTGTACACCTATCCGCATGCGACAGTGCGGCTGCATTTCTTTCGCGTGACGGCGTGGAGCGGCGAGCTGCATCCGCATGAGGGGCAGCAATTTTCCTGGCAGTCCCCCACCCCGACCCTCCCCCGGGGGGAGAGGGAGATGGTTTCTCCGCTATTGCCTGCCAACGCTCCCATCCTGCGCGCGCTGTCCTTGCCGACGCTGTATGCGATCAGCAATGTCGCCGAATTGGGCGAGGATGAATTCATCCGGCGGCTGGAGGCCGCTCTGCACAATGGCCTGCGGCTGGTGCAGTTGCGCGAGAAGGATTATTCGCGCGCGGCGTTGCGTGCGCTGGCGCTGAAGATGCTGCCGCTGATACGGTCACATGATGCACGACTGCTCATCAATGCCGACATTGAGCTGGCAAAAGAAATCGGTGCGGACGGGGTGCAGTTGACCGGCGTGCAGCTGGCCGAGTTGATTGTGCGTCCTGATGTCGAATGGTGTGCGGCTTCCTGTCACAGCGCGGAGGAGTTGCGCCGGGCCGAAGCGCTGGGCTGCGATTTCGCGCTGCTGAGTCCGGTGCTGGCTACGCGCTCGCATCCGGGTGCGCCGCATTTGGGCTGGGAAAAATTTGCGGCGAGCGCGGCGGGTTGTTCGATACCGGTGTATGCGCTGGGCGGTTTGACGCAAGCCGACATGAGCACTGCGTGGCAGCATGGCGCGCATGGCGTGGGGTTGCTGCGTCAGGCCTGGTGATCGGGTTCCGGGAATTCCTGCTCTGTTTCGCGATGTTCGACGCGATATTCCTCGTTGGCCCAGCGCCCCAGATCGATCATCTTGCAGCGCTCGCTGCAGAACGGGCGGAACCGGTTGGCGGTGTCCCACTGGTGTTCCTTGCCGCAATGCGGGCATATGACGATAGGCGGTTTCTTTTGTTGCATGGTTTGCCTTAAGTCGAGATGCTGCAGAAAGTCAATTCAAACGGGACATCCTGTTCGACCAGCGTGGTCTTGGCCGCGTAGTTTGCGGCGATGAAGCGGATGTTGATCGCGTATTTGTTCGCCCCGACCTCGGGTATGCACGCCAGTTCCCTGCTCAGCCGCACACGCAGCATTTGCGCGACGCGTCCGCCCTGCATTTGCTGGAAGGTGCCTTGGTGCGCGGTGAAGCGGAACGTTTTGCCGTTTTCCCGCAACAATCTCAGGATGATCTTCAGCCCGGCATGCAATGGCAGCAGCGGGGCCAGCCAGGAACGCAGATTCGCGCGCCGCAGGTCCATATCCTGTTCCTGCCAGTAGTGATAGGAAGGCAGGTCGAACTCGCAGGTGCCGCCCGGCATTACGGAGCGTTGTTTGATGCCCATCAGCCACTCGTTTTCGCGCAGATGCTGGCCCAGCTTCCCGCTCATGGCGAGCAACAGCCCGGAAGCCTGCTCGATCTCGTTCAGAATCGCCTCCAGCGCCTGCTCGGAGATTGCCGGGTTGTTGTGCAGGTTTGATAACACGCGTTTCTGGCGCTCCAGTTCCTGCAGCAGATCGGATTTCAAATCGGCGCGGCTGATCACTTCAAGAATTTCAAAAAGAGTGGATAGTGCCGCATGGTGTCCCATGCTGTGGTCCTGCTGCGTAAAATGCGTCATGCGCGCGAACAAATCCTCGAG
Source organism: Candidatus Gallionella acididurans (assembly GCA_001577345.1). Taxonomy (GTDB): domain Bacteria; phylum Pseudomonadota; class Gammaproteobacteria; order Burkholderiales; family Gallionellaceae; genus Gallionella; species Gallionella acididurans. The sequence continues at coordinate 44,618 of LSLI01000007.1, read as the reverse complement.
CCGCAACAGGATGCGAACCTTTTCATTAAGGGGGTATTCGTAGCTGATCACGCCGTTATTGCCCGATGTGCTGTTCCGTTATTGCCAGATATGCTGTTGAAGGGAAGTCCGGCGCGAACGATATATTGAATGCATTGCCAGCGTCAATTGCTGTTTTGCATCGCCGAGTATTGCTCGTGCAGAACGGCAACCTGTTCCGCCAGGCTGTCCAGGCCGGCGTCATTATGTATCACATCGTCGGCCATTTGCAGCCACTCGGCGCGCGGTGTCTGCTGTGCGATGATGTTCCGTACTTCTGTGGCATCAATACGGCTGCGGTCCATGACCCGCGCGATCCGGGTTGCCTCGGCGCTATCCACAACCAGCATGCGCCGGATCAATTGCCGGAACGCGGGACTTTCCGGCAGCAGCGGTACGACCAGGATGATATAGGGCTTTGCCTGCAATTGGGCCAGCTGCACCCTGGCCTGTTCGAGTATCAGGGGGTGCAGTATCTGTTCCAGCTTGTGCTTGGCGGCGGCATCGGAAAAGATCAGCTTGCGCATTTTCACGCGATCCAGAGCGCCGTCATCCGCGATGAAATCCGGGCCGAATGCCGCGCGAACCGGGGCGATGGCAGCGCCGCCGCTTTGCGTCAGCAGGTGGGCGATCACATCCGTGTCGACGATACCGGCCCCGTGTTTTTCAAACAGGTCGGCTACCGTGCTTTTTCCGCTGCCTATTCCGCCGGTCAGCCCGACAACAAATCCGGAGCCGCCCATCAGTTCATGATACCGAAAGTAGATGCAGATATCCCCGGGTCAGGGTTTGCCCCCAGAACAGGGCGATCAACCCGCCCCCGGCCAGATAAGGGCCAAAGGGAATGGGAATGTTCCGGCCATGCCTGAATGCAACGATCAGGGTGATGCCCGCCACCGCGCCGACCAGTGATGAAAGCAGAATGATCAGCGGCAGCATCTGCCAGCCCATCCATGCTCCCAGCGCCGCCAGCAGTTTGAAATCGCCGTAGCCCATGCCTTCCTTGCCGGTGGCGAGCTTGAATCCCCAGTACACCAGCCACAACGCCAGATAGCCGAACACGGCGCCAAGCACCGCGCTGGATATGTCGGTGTAGACCCCGGACAGGTTGAACAGCAAACCCGTCCAGAGCAAGGGCAGTGTGATGTCGTCCGGCAACAGTTGCGTGTCAAAGTCGATCGCGGTGAGCGCCAGCAAGGCCCAGATGAGCAATAGTGCGCCGGCCCCGGCCGGCCCGAAGCCGAAATGCCAGGCAGCATAGGCGCACAGCAGGCCGCTGATCGCCTCGATGATCGGATATCGCGGCGAAATGGCCGCGCCGCAGCCCCTGCATTTCCCGCGCAACAGCAGATAACTGAAGATGGGAATATTTTCCCACGCGCTGATGGGATGATTGCAATGCGGGCACGCGGAGCGCGGCACGATCAGATTGTAGGGAGGATGTGTCGCAAGCTCCCCACTCGCGGTCTCCGGGGAAACGCTGTCGGCCTGGCCCGCGGACGAGAACTCGGCACATTGTTGCCGCCAGTTCAGCTCCATCATTTTCGGCAAACGATGGATTACCACGTTAAGAAAACTGCCGACCATCAGTCCGAGGATCAGGCACGCGGCAACAAATGCGGCGGGAACCGTTTGCAGCAGATCAAAGAGACTCATAGTGCCGCGACGTGGGTGGGGAAACGGCTGTCAGGGGATAAGCTTGCGCCTTGCACCTTGTATCTTTTTCCTGTTTTTTTCATCAAATGACTTCGCCCATCTTGAAGATCGGAAGATACATCGCGACCACCATGCTGCCGATCAGCGTACCGAGAACCACCATGATGACGGGCTCCATCAAGCTGGAGATGGCTGTCACCGCGTCATCCACTTCGGCCTCGTAGAAATCGGCCACCTTGCTGAGCATGGAGTCCAGTGAGCCGGCCTCCTCGCCGATGGCGCACATTTGCAATACCATGCTCGGGAATATCCCGGTATCCTGCATCGCTGCAGTCAGGCCGCTGCCGCCGCTGACTGCGTGCTGTATGACTTTGGTGGCGTTGTAATACACGGCATTGCCTGCAGCGCCGGCGACTGAATCCAGGGATTCGACCAGGGGCACACCGGCGGCGAACATCGTGGAAAGCGTGCGCGTCCAGCGGGCGATCGTGGCTTTGCGTATCAGTTCGCCAAAGATGGGCAATTTGAGAAACCATTTGTCCAGGAAGTTCTGCATTTTCTTGCTGCGTTTCCAGAAGTAGAAGAAAGCGTATAAGCCGCCACCGATTCCGCCAAAAATCAAATACCAGTAAGTGACGAAAGCGTCCGAGATGTTCATCAGCACCACGGTCGGACCGGGCAGTTTCGCGCCGAAACCCTCGAACAACTGCTTGAACGCGGGGATGACGAAAATCATGATCACGGCGGTGATGACGAAAGCCACCACGATGATGGAAATGGGATAGAACAGCGCCGATTTGATTTTGCCCTTGAGGGCCTGGGTTTTTTCCATGTAGGTCGCAAGACGTTCCAGCAGGGCATCCAGAATACCCGCTGCCTCGCCCGCGCCTATCAGGTTGCAATACAGGGCGTCGAAATACAGCGGGAATTTCAGGAAGGCCTGTTGCAGGCTGCTGCCGGTTTCCACATCCGTCTTGATGGCCAGCAGCAGTCTTGCCACGGAAGGATTGCTGTGTGCCTTGCCCACGATGTCGAAAGCCTGCAACAAGGGCACGCCGGATTTCATCATGACGGCAAGCTGGCGGGTGAACAGGGTAATGTCCTTGGCGGTGATTTTTTACCCTTGTTGCGCTGGCGTTTTACTTTTGTGGCATTGATCCCCTGGCGCCGCAGGTAAGCGGAAGCGCTGGCCTCGCCGACTGCCCGCATTTCCCCCTTGACGACTTTGCCGGATTTGTCTTTCCCTTCCCAGGCAAAAGAAAATTCCTTGGCTTTGGTTTTCTGGATTTTTGCTGCGACCGCCATAATGTCTCCCCGGGATCATTCACTGAATGTTTGCAGGCCAATGTCAGCGGGCATCATGCCGAGCTTTGCGCCTGTTGTAAAGGCAAGTTTCCTATTGCGGCTTCTTCGGCGGGACCGGAAAAATGCGCGCCACTTTTACGATGCGATCCTGTGTTTGAATGACTTCTATGGGATAGCCCGAGATTTTCAGGCTGGTGCCGGTTTCCGGAATGTCCCCGAGGTGATCCAGGATCAGGCCATTTAATGTTTTGGCGCCATCCAGCGGCAGATGCAGGCCCAGCTTGCGGTTCAGCTCGCGCAAACTGCTGCTGCCTTCCAGCAAAAAGCTGCCATCGTCCTGGCGCAGGAATTTGCCGGTTTGCGCGGGGGATTGAGTGGTGAATTCGCCGACGATTTCTTCGAGGATGTTTTCCAGCGTCACCAGCCCGAGCAGTTCGCCATATTCGTCCACTACCAGCCCGAGTCGCAAGTGGCGCTCCTGAAATTGCTGCAGCTGTTTGAGCAGCGGGGTGTCGGACGGTATGAAGTAAGGTTCGTTGAGTACTTCCCTCAGCCTGGCCAGGTCCAGATCGGTCTCCTGCAGCAAGGCGGGCGCGCGCTTGATATGCAGGATGCCGATGATGTTGCTGGGGGTGTCGGCATAAACCGGCAAGAGCGTGTGGTGGCAGGTAATGATCTGCTCGCGCAATTCGTTCGCCGCGGCGTTGATATCGAGCGCTTCGATCTGGTTGCGCGGAATCATCACGTCGTTTACGGTGATGCGCTCGAGATCAACCAGGTTGAGCAGCATCTTCTGGTGCTTGCGCGGCAAAAAGTGCTCGGCATCCAGCACCAGCCCGCGCAGTTCCTCCAGTGTTATCTTTTGTTTGCTCTGATCCGTCTGGATCTTGATCCTCGCCACCCAGAGCAGGCCGTGCACGATTGCGGTAGCCACCGAAACAACCGGATGAAACAGTTTGACCAGCGGGGAGAGCAGGTAGCTGGAAGGCAGCGCGACGCGTTCGGGATGGCTGGCGGCGATGATCTTGGGCATGATTTCGCTGACGACCAGCAGCACAAAGGTGATGGCTAGCGTGCCCAGCAGCAGGGCCAGTTCACTGGCCCCGAATATGCGCAAAACCAGCACGTTGGTTACGGCGGCTGCGGCGACATTGAGCAGGGTGTTGCCGAACAATATCGATCCCAGCAGCTTGTCGATTTTCGCGAGCAGCCTGGAGGTGAGCTTGGCACTCTTGCTGCCCTTGCGCACCAGCGCGCTGAGCCGATAGCGGTTGATCGCCATCATGCTGGTTTCCGCGGCGGAAAACCATGCGCCGCAAATCAGCAGCAGCAGCAAAATGCCCAGCAGCGTGCCTAGAGAGATGTCGTCCAAAGTGATGCCCTAGTAAAAGAGATGGCGTATCATTTTGATGCCAGGGATAGTGTGCGAGAGGTGGGCGTGTGTCAAGCGGCGCGCTTGTAGCTGAAAACCATCAGCAGTATTCCGGCAATTATCATCGGCAGGCTCAGCCATTGCCCCATGCTCATGCCCAGCGACAGCAGTCCGAGAAAGTCGTCGGGCTCGCGGGTGAATTCCACGAGAAAACGGAAGCTGCCGTAGCCGATCAGGAAAAACCCCGATACGGCGCCGACCGGACGCGGTTTGCGCGCATACAACCACAACAGCGTGAACAGCAGCACGCCCTCCAAAGCGAATTCGTAAAGCTCGGAAGGATGGCGCGGCAGGTTATCCACTCTGGGAAATATCATCGCCCATGGCACATCGGTGGGTCGTCCCCACAGTTCGCCGTTGATGAAATTGCCGAGGCGCCCGAAGGCCAGGCCGGGGGGTACCAGTGGCACAATGAAGTCGGTCAGTTGCAGCAGGGGCAATTGTTGTTTGCGGGCCAGCCACAACGTCGCCGCCAGTACGCCCAGAAAGCCGCCGTGAAATGACATGCCGCCTTGCCAGACTGCGAAAATCTCCAGCGGGTGGGCGAGGTAATATCCGGCCTTGTAAAACAGCACGTAGCCCAACCGTCCGCCGAAAATCACGCCGAGCACGCCATAAAACAACAGGTCGTCAAGCAGTTTTGTATTGATTTTCGGATTGTTCAGCGTGGCGATGCGTTTGCGCCCCAGCCACAAAAAGGTCAGGAATCCTGCAAGGTACATCAGGCCGTACCAATGAATGGCAAGCGGGCCGAGTTGCAGGGCGACAGGGTTGAATTGTGGATGAACGAACATGGTCTGATCGGGTAAAATCAAAGCGGCGATTATACGGACATCTCTGAAGGCCGTCGCGAGTGACGGACAAGCCGTAAATAACCCCGGAACCTGGATCCGTTTCCGCACACATAATTTTAAAAACAGAAAGAGCATAAACATGACCACAGCACAGCATTTGAATACGCAATTCGGCATCAACGGGGAGTTGAAATTCCGGGAGGATGCCAGTGGCTTGATCGTCGCGGAAATCAGCAACGGGCAGGCAAGCGCGTCGCTCTGTTTGCAGGGCGCGCACCTGATGACATGGAAACCGAACAGCCAGGCCGTGCCGGTGATATGGCTGTCGCGCGACGCGAAACTTGCAGCGGGAAAATCGATACGCGGCGGCGTGCCGGTGTGCTGGCCGTGGTTCGGCGCGCATGCATCCGAATCCGCTTTCCCCGGGCACGGCTATGCGCGCACCGTGCCATGGCAAGTCGTGGAATCGGGCACCGAGCCGGATGGCGCGACGCACCTGACGCTGCGCCTGGTGCAAAGCGAGAAGACCCGCTCGCAGTGGCCGCATGCCGGCACGCTGGACTTGACCGTGACCGTCGGCGAAACGCTGCGGATGGAACTGGCCACTGAAAATACCGGCGCGACCGATTTTGTGATCGGCGAAGCCTTGCATACCTATTTCCGTGTCGGCGACATCGGGGGGGGGCGCGTCAAAGGACTGGATGGCTGCGATTATTGGGACAAGGCCGGCGGTTCCGCGCTCAGGAAGCAATCGGGCGCGATCAGCTTTTCTGGCGAGACCGACCGCGTTTACATTAATACCGCAGCCGGGTGCGTGATCGAGGACGACAAGCTCGGGCGCCGGATTCATGTCGCCAAGTCCGGCAGCCTGTCCACGGTGGTGTGGACACCGTGGACGGAAAAGGCCGCCAAGATGGGCGATCTGGGGCAGCCGGAAGGCTGGCGCGAAATGGTGTGCGTGGAGTCGGGGAATGCGATCGAGAATGTCGTGAATGTTGCCGCCGGAACCCGGCACACCCTGATCGTCGAGTATCAGGTCGAACTGCTGTAGCGGCCGGGTTCAGGCATCCCGGAAAACGAATATTAAATTAAATTAAATTTAAGTAAGGATGCCATTGGGCATGACCGGGGGGAGCATCGCCCGGTGTGTCCGTATATTTGTTAAGCATCGCAAAGACATGCCGGATTGCGAACATTATGATTTCAATCGGGTTTGTGTTGCCCCCGACGGGGAGAGTCAACTTTAGCCTTAACTGTAGCGTTAATTATGTGCCGTGCCTTGGCAGTGTTTGCAAAGCGGATGGAGTTGATTAGAATCGTCAGCGGGGGCAAGGCCTTCGCGTTGTTTCAAAATAAATCAATTATAAATGGAGAGAACATGAAATCAATTTTTGTAAGCATGATTGCAGCAGCGAGTTTGGTGGTTGCAGGCAGTGCAATGGCGACCGACATGCCTGAGCTGGCAAAGAAGAGCGGTTGCACCGCTTGCCACACTGTTGAGAAAAAACTGGTTGGCCCGGCCTGGAGAGATGTTTCCAAGGCTTACAACAAGGTGGGCGCTACCGGAACCGCCGTTGATCCCAAGGTTTACCAAACCACCCAGAAGGTTGCTGCAATCCTGAAGGAACATGACAAAGCCACGCCTGAAGCTTGGCTGGTAGAAAAAGTTTCCAAGGGCGGCAAAGGCGACTGGTTCACCACGACTGCGATGATCCCGAATGCACCGAGAGTCAGTCAAGCGGACATCAAGACACTGGTAGACTTCATTCTTGGCCTGGAAAAAAAATAAGCCCGTCCTGAGTCATGTCTAAGGATAGGGAGCTACCCTATAGAAAGCCGGCGCAAGCCGGCTTTTTATTGCCCGTGCCGAACCCTACAAAGAATAACTAGCCGCCACTTGTGTGCGGCAAAGATTCCATATCTAATGGGCTGTCAACTTTGCTTCGGAGGACGGCGTTACTGTCCATTGCCGGTAAATAAAAATTTTAAAGGGAACGGGTTGCTTGACAAGACTATCCGGGTGTCTGGGTCTGGCGGCTATGCCCGGCAGGTTGCCTGTTTAAAATCAAAGTTGAGGCGGGTTTAAAATAGTTCAGGTGCTTTAATTATGAAATGGAGAGAAGTATGAAATCTATTATTGCAAGTGTGGTTGCATTATCAAGCCTGGTAGCTGCGGCTGGTGTAATGGCGGAAGAAATGCCGGCGCTGGCCAAGAAGCTCAACTGCACCGCCTGCCACGCGATTGACAAGCGTGTGGTCGGTCCGGCCTGGAGGGATGTTGCCAGAAGGTACACCGGCAGTGGCGTTACCAAGTATACCTATAACGGCAAGGAATACCCCCTGATCGAAGGTTTGGTGATGAAGGTATCGCATGGCGGTTCGGGCAACTGGGGCAGCATGCCGATGCCGGCCAACGATCCGAGCGGTGCCAAGCAGGCGGAAATCACTGAATTGGTCAAGTTCGAGCAGAGCCTTTCCACCAAGTAGGTTGGCGACATCAAGCAGTAACTGGCCGGCGCAACCGGCCTTTTTGTTGTCTGCGAATTTTCCGGGTTAAATTGACAAGCATCACGCCTGCTCCGCATAATCCATGCACCTCATCAAGGGATAGACCATGATTTCTCATTTTGCCCGTTCGTTATCGCTGGCTGCAGCAACGCTGATGCTGCTTGGTTGCGGAAAATCGGCCACGACCGAGCAAAACGCTTCCGCCGACCTGGTCGTTCGCATTGGCGCGTCGGCCCCGCTGACCGGCCCGCAGGCGCATCTGGGCAAGGATAACGAGAATGGCGCGCGCATGGCGACAGATGAAGCCAACGCCAGGGGTATTGATATAGGCGGGCGCAAGGTGCATTTCGAATTGATCAGTGAAGACGACCAGGCTGATCCCAAGAGCGCAACCATCGTGGCACAGAAGCTGGCGGACGACAAAGTGAGCGGTGTCATCGGTCACATGAATTCAGGAACCAGCATACCCGCGGAAAAAATCTACAGCGATAACGGCATTCCCCAGATTTCGCCTTCCGCCACGGCGGTCGCCTACACAGCCCAGGGTTTCAAGACGGCATTCCGCGTGATGGCGAATGACGCGCAGCAGGGACATGTGCTGGGGGAATATGCGGCAAAAAATCTGGGCGCGAAGAACATCGCGGTGATCGATGACCGTACCGCGTACGGACAGGGTCTGGCGGATGAGTTCATCAAGGCCGCGCAGGCCAACGGCGCGCAAATCGTCGCGCGTGAATACACCAACGACAAGGCGATGGACTTTACCGCGGTGCTGACCGCGGTGAAAAGCAAGAAACCCGACCTGCTGTTTTATGGCGGGATGGATGCGCAAGGCGGGCCGATGGCAAAGCAGCTCAAGGCGCTGCAGCTAGACGCGAAATTCATGACTGGTGACGGCAGCAAAACTCCGGAATTCATCAAGCTGGCGGGCGCTGCCGCCGAAGGTGCCTATGCCTCCTTGCCCGGCGTGCCGCTGGACAAGATGCCGGGCGGCAAGGCGTTCTCCGGGCGATTCGTCGCCAAGTACGGGCCTATCCAGTTGTATGCTCCCTACTGTTACGACGCCGTGAATGTGATGATCGCCGCGATGCAGAAGGCGGGTTCGGCTGACCCGGAAAAATATCTGGCGGCGCTTGCCAATATTTCCTACGACGGGGTGACGGCCAGGATACAGTTCGATGCAAAAGGTGATTTAAAGGGCGGCGCCATTACCGTGTATCAGGTGCAGCACGGCACGTGGCAACCGTTGTACACAATGGCCGCGAACAGCGCTGCGGCACATTGAGTTAATGTCCGGTTACCAACGGCACATTCTCGTGCCGTTCTTGTTTGCCAATTATGGAAATCCTGCTGCAGCAAATAATTAACGGCCTGGTGCAGGGCAGTATTTATGCCCTGGTGGCGCTGGGCTACACGATGGTGTACGGCATACTTGGCCTGATCAACTTTGCCCATGGCGAGGTGGTGATGGTCGGCGCAATGCTGGTTCTCTCCTCGCTGACCGCAATGCTGGGTTGGGGGATACCGCCGGTGCTGGCATTGCCGGTCAGCGTCATGCTGGCTATAACGGGATGCATGGCCCTGGGTTATGGCATCGAACGCATCGCCTACCGCCCCCTGAGACACGCCCCCCGTCTTGCCCCGCTGATCACTGCGATAGGCGTGTCCATCGTATTGCAGAATCTGGCCATGATGATCTGGGGGCGCGACTATCATTCATTTCCGCAGCTGTTCGCCAACACGACCCACAGTTTCGGCGGTGCGGTCATCAACGATATTCAAATCATTATCTTTATCATGGCAGTGGCGATCATGGCCGGCTTGATGGTGGTCGTGCATCACACCCGGCTGGGACGCGCGATGCGCGCGATCGCAGAAAATCAGCACGCCGCGCAGTTGATGGGGGTGGACGTCAACCGGGTGATATCGATCACCTTCATGCTCGGCTCGGCGATGGCTGCCGTGGCAGGATTGATGGTCAGCGCCAACTACGGTCTGGCGCATTACTACATGGGTTTTTTGCTTGGACTGAAAGCCTTTACCGCCGCGGTGCTGGGCGGGATAGGCAACTTGCGCGGCGCGATGCTGGGCGGTTTGTTGCTGGGCCTGATCGAGAGTCTGGGCGCGGGTTACATAGGCGACCTGAGCGGGGGATTCTTTGGCAGCAACTACCAGGATGTGTTCGCATTCCTGGTCCTGATCGCAGTGCTGGTGTTCAGGCCGTCCGGTCTTCTTGGCGAACGCCTGGCGGAGCGGGCATGAATTTAAAAACCAAAGTTCAGGCCACAGAGATCACAGAGGACACAGAGATGAAAACGGTTTTCTCTGTGATCTCTGTGTACTCTGTGGCTAAATGATTTTTCCAAGATGAAAGCCAACCATAAATCCAAATTGCTGCTCGCCGCGCTCGTCATCGCGCTGTTGCTCCTGCCTTTCATCACCGATGCGTTGCTCGGGCGCAGCTGGGTGCGCATCGTCGATTTTGCGATGCTCTATATCATGCTGGCGCTCGGCCTGAACATCGTGGTCGGCTACGCGGGCTTGCTGGATCTGGGGTATATCGCTTTTTTTGCGGTGGGCGCCTATTGCTACGCGCTGACCGGCTCGCCCCACCTGGCGCTCGCGTTTCCGATGATGTTCCCCGCGGGGGTGCATCTGCCGTTCTGGATTGTCCTGCCGATGGCGGCTTTGGTGGCGGGCGGTTTTGGCGTGCTGCTCGGTGCGCCGACATTGCGTTTGCGCGGCGACTATCTTGCCATCGTCACGCTGGGTTTCGGCGAAATCATCCGCATTTTTTTGAACAATCTCGATGCCCCGGTCAATCTGACCAACGGACCGCAAGGCATCAGCCGCATCGATCCGGTCAGCGTGGCGGGCGTGTCGCTGAACAGCACACAGCATATTTTCGGCATCGCCTTTCCTGCCGTGCACCTGTATTTTTACCTGTTCCTGGCATTCACCGCACTGGTGGTATTCGTTTCGCAGCGCCTGGAAAGATCGCGTATCGGCAGGGCCTGGATGGCGATACGCGAAGACGAGGTCGCCGCCTCCGCGATGGGCATAGACACGCGCAATCTCAAGTTGCTGGCGTTCGCGATGGGCGCCATGTCTGGCGGCGCATCCGGCGCGCTGTTTGCGGGTTTCCAGGGTTTTGTCAGCCCGGAAAGTTTCAGCCTGATGGAATCCGTCATGGTCTTGTGCATGGTCGTGCTGGGCGGCATGGGCAATATCGCCGGCGTGATTCTCGGCGGCATCCTGCTGGCACTGCTGCCCGAAGTGCTGCGCCACATCGTCGTGCCTGCGCAGCAGGCCCTGTTCGGCAGGACGCTGGTCGATCCGGAAAGCCTGCGCATGCTGCTGTTCGGCACGGCCCTGATCGTGATGATGCTGTACCGCCCGGCGGGGCTGTTGCCGTCGCGTGTGCGCCGCCGCGAACTGGGCGCGGATGAACCGGCCGCCGAAACGAGCGTGTACGATGCGACACACTGAGGACATCTTGTTGCGCACTTCGCGCATCGGCAAGAAGTTCGGCGGCCTCAGCGCGCTATCCGATGTCACGCTGCACATACAGCGCGGCGAAATCTACGGCCTGATCGGACCCAATGGCGCCGGCAAAACCACGCTGTTCAATGTGCTGACCGGGTTGTATCAACCGAGCGCCGGGGAATTCCAGTTCAATGGAGCACCCTACCGGGCCGGCAAGCCGCATGTTCTGGCCCGGGCCGGGATCGCACGCACTTTCCAGAACATTCGTTTGTTCGCCAATCTCACCGCGCTGGAAAACGTGATGATAGGCCGCCACGTGCGCACCCGCGCCGGGGTATTCGGCGCCTTGTTGCGCAACCGGGCAACACGCGACGAAGAACGTGCAATCACGGAACGATCGCGCGAACTGCTGAGTTACGTGGGTATCGAAAAACCCGGGCAGACCCTTGCCAAGCATCTGTCCTACGGAGAACAACGGCGCCTGGAAATTGCCCGCGCGCTGGCCACCGATCCCCTGCTGCTGGCACTCGACGAGCCCGCCGCGGGCATGAACGCAACCGAAACCGCAAGCCTGAAAACACTGCTGCAAACCATCCGTGACAGCGGCATCACCGTGTTGCTGATCGAACACGATGTAAAGCTGATCATGGGCCTGTGCGACCGGGTGGCAGTGCTGGATTACGGCAAGAAGATCGCCGAAGGCGTGCCGGAACAAGTGCGCAAGGACCCTGCAGTGATCGCCGCCTATCTCGGAGGCGGAGATGAGTGAGTCGAAAACTCCCGCTCCCTCTATGGGGGCACCAAAGGCTGGCAATCCGCTCCTGGAAGTCCGCGATCTCCATGTCGCCTACGGCGGCATCCGGGCCGTGAAGGGAATTGACCTGCACATCGACCGCGGCGAACTGGTCGCGCTGATCGGCAGCAACGGCGCGGGCAAGACCACCACGCTGAAAACCCTGGCCGGCCTGGTTCATCCGGCCGGCGGGCAGATTCGATACGAGGGCGGGGAATTGCACAGCATCGCGGCGCACCGGCGCGCCGCGATGGGCATCGCGCTGGTGCCCGAAGGGCGCGGGGTGTTCGCGCGCATGACGATTGCAGAAAATCTGCTGATGGGCGCATACAGCCGCAGCGACAAAATCGAAATCGCGACAGACCTCGATCGCATGTACGCGCTCTTTCCGCGTCTCGCCGAACGAAAATACCAGTTGGCCGGAACCCTTTCCGGCGGCGAGCAGCAAATGGTCGCGATGGCGCGCGCGCTGATGAGCCGCCCGCGCCTGCTGATGCTGGACGAACCCAGCATGGGACTCGCGCCGCTGATGGTGCAAAAAATCTTCGCCACGATACGCGACATCGCCGCGCTAGGCATGAGCATCCTGCTGGTCGAGCAGAACGCCAGGCTCGCCCTGCAAGTCGCGCAGCGCGGCTATGTGATGGAAAGCGGAGCGATCACCTTGTCGGGCGCTGCGAGTGAATTGCTCGGCAGCGATGCGGTGCAGCGCGCGTATCTGGGAACTTAGTCTGCATGCAGACACATTGATATTGCAGTGGAAAAAATGGACGAAGGAATTTTTAGCGGTATCGAGATATTGCCGGAAGCCGGGCCGGTCAGGCAGCTGTTTATTTTGTTGCATGGTGTGGGAGCGGGAGCACCCGATCTGGTGCCGCTGGCCAACAAGCTCAGGGATGCATTTCCGAATGCCGCGTTGCTGCTTCCGGACGGCACCTTCCCGTTCGACCGTGGGGGACGATTCGACAGTGGAGACATCCGCCGGCAGTGGTTCTCTGTCAGCGCAGTGACCGAGGGGAACCGGGCTGAGCGAGTTGCCGGCGCGATGCCGGCGCTGCATGCGATGGTGCGGGATGCCCAGAATCGCTTCAAGGTTTTGCAGTCCGACAGCGCGCTGGTCGGTTTTTCCCAGGGCGCAATCATGGCCCTGGAATTCAGCGTGGCACATGATGGCCATGTCGGAAGGGTCGTCGCATTTTCCGGCCGGTTTGCGAAACTTCCCGAAGCGGCGCCAGAGTTCACCACTCTGCATCTGCTGCACGGAGAAGATGACCAAGTGATTCCTGTCGAACATGCGCACGCTGCCTATGAAAGGCTCATGCAACTGCAGGGGGATGCCACACTGGACATCGCATCATCTGTTGGCCACGAGATTCATGCCGTCCTTGCCGAGCGTGCCATTCATCGCCTGCAGACATGTATCCCGCTGCGCAGCTGGAAGCAGGCGCTGAAGGGTGCATAACGCCCATGGCTTCCGGCCGCGTGGCTTGTTCAATTCCAGGTCGAAAATTCGTGGCGTTATTTGACTTGCGCTTCTGCGCAGGAGGAACGGCGTCCATAGATACTGCAGGTATTGATTTGCCGGCCGGCGCTGTCCCACACCTTGACCTGCCATTGTCCGGGTCCCTTGCGCTGCATCGTCATGAAGCCGAAACCGCCTACCCACGAATCATGCTGTTCTACCACAGCTCCGGGGGCGGGAGTTGCTGCGGGAGGCAATCGGGCGGGCAACGGCACCAGGTCTTCCATCGTTCCCGAAAAACCTGCCACAAACTGGGTCGGGTGCGGACTGGAGAAACTGAGCTGCTGCCACATATGGACATGACCCGACAGCAACACGTCTATGCGCGGCGGCATCAGCAGGGGATTGATGGCGCCGAATACGGATTGCAGTCCAAGGTTGCCCGGGTGCAAGGTCACTGCCCCGTGCGGGCCCTGTTCCGTGGCGAAGCCGAGCAGCGGATGATGATTGGCCACGATGTTGTATGCCGCTTGCCGCGACAGTATCTCGAGTTGCCGGTACAAATTTCGGTATTTGATCCGGCGTATATCTCCCGGCGGGATTGCGCTGCCCGGGGTATTTGACGTGTCCAGCACGATCAGTTGCGTATCGCTACCCAGCGGGACCGCATAGGGATCGCTGTAATCGCCGGTCTGGTCGTTAGCGGGATCGTTGCAATCCTGCGCCGGCAACAGGCGGTGCGGATCCATCATGCGCCACCAGCCCTGGCCAGCGCGCGAGCAGGATTCGTGGTTGCCGCGCACCATTACCCACGGCGCGGCTTGCAACAGCGCGGCGGCAGGCCTGAAAAAGTCGGCTTGCCAGGCATCCCAGCCGTAACCCCATGGACTGCCCGCGCAGCCCGGATTCCCCTGGGCGCATTCATTTTCGCGGTACAGGAAATCGCCCACATGAACGACAAGGTCGGGTTTCCACCTTGCGGCTGCGGCCGCCACTCGGGCGAACGGGTAGAGATCGCTGTCATTGCAGGCCTGATACGCTCCGTCACTTTTCTTCAGGCGGCAGCCGCTGTCGCCTATCACAACGATACGGTCGATCTGGTGTTTCGGCAGCGGCAGGGACAGGGTTCCAAGTTTGGCACTGCCGGTGCCGCGCGGGATTTCCTTCTCGCAAGTGAGCAGCGGAAAGACCGACGGTTTGGAGTCTGCCGGTGCCGAGCGTGTGGGTCGCAAGGGCATGGATGCGGGCGCGGCGCGCACATTCATTCGCACTTCTCGCGCATCAAACCGGATCAACGGACATTGCGTATCCGTCGTCAGCACCCGCGCGAACGCCGCTCCATCCGTTCCCAGCACCACATAGGCCGTGGCTATGCCTCCGCTCGCCAGAACCTGAGCCTGTAACTCGCAGCTGAACAGCAAACCCGTCGCCGCCAGCAGCAACAGCAGGCGGCGCAAAGGCATATCGGATGGCCCGGACATTGAATCCCCTGATTGATTGCCAGACTATACATTAACGGTCAAATTCGACCCAGACCTGAAACACCAGGTCGGAGCCGCGCAATTCCGGCGGCGTTTCAGGATAACGGGCGCTTTGTACCGCCTGCAGCGCGGCGCGGTCTATCAGGCCGATACCGCTGCCGGCCAGCAGCCGCGCATCTCCGGGAACGCCGTCGCGCAAGTGGAACTCCACCCTGACCCGTCCGGCATAATGCAGCGCTTGCGCTGCCGGCGGGTAGTAATGCGCCGCCTGCACCGCAGTGTGGACCCTGGCCGCATACACATCACTGGGTTTGACGTTCGCCGCACTGGCTGCAGGGGAGGGCGCGGGCGGTGGCGGGGCAGGCTGGGTGAACGCAGTTGGCACAGAAGCTTGCGGGGTGGGCGGCTCAGGCGGTGGCGGGGGTGTGTTCTGCGCCTCCTTTGGCGGCGGAGTTGGCTGCCTGGGTTTGGGTGGCACCGGAGGTTTGGGTTCAGGTGGCTTCAAGGACGGCTGTTGCGCATTTTCCAGTTCGATGGGCATGGTCTCGGACAGCGCCGGTTTGGTCCGGGATGCTGTACCCAGGACGACCACCGCGAAGGCCAGCAGTCCCAGTTCGATCACGACAGCCAAACCGAATGCCTGCACGGGATGACGGCTATAAAGTGCGGACATCGCTTTACCTGCTGTTGGTAATGCTGGCGGCAAGACCGATCTCGGATGCCCCTCCGGCGCGGATCGCATCGATCACGCTCATCACTTCCTGCAGCGTGGCGGTCTGGTTGCCGGCGATCGTCACGGCAGTCTTGCTGCTGCCGCGCTGCAGCAGCAGGTCGGTCAGCTGTGCCGGAGTCAGGGTGCGATTCTCCACCTGCAAAGAGCCGTCCGCAGTTATTTCAACCAGTAATTTCGGCGGCGGTATCGTAACCGCGGTCGAGCTGGTCGGCAGCTTGGTCACCTGGCCCGAGGTCGGGATCATGCGCAGCGTCAGCATCGCAAAGAAGACCAGCAGGAACAGCATGATGTCTATCATCGGGATGATTTCTATCCTGGCCTTGCGCGTTTCAAAATATCTCATCTCAGGCCCTCGCCTGGGCGCGGATCAGTTCGACCGTAGCCTGTCTGGACGAGTGCGGGACTCCGGGCCGGCCCTGGCGGTTGAGCAACATCACCTTGATCGTCTCCAGCTGGTGCAGGATGGTGCGCACGCGGGTATGCAGGGCATTGAAGAACACCAGCCCTATCATCGCGATCAGCAGGCCGGAAGCGGTGGCGATCAGTGCTTCGGCAATGCCTCCGGTAACCTGCATCGCGCCGGTCTGGGCATCACCCAGCGCATGAAACGCGTTGAACATGCCGATGATCGTGCCGAACAGGCCCAGCAGCGGGGCCAGCGTGATCACGGTGTCCAGCATCCACAGCGATCGGTCCAGGCTGGGCACTTCGTGCATGATCGCTTCTTCCAAGTGGCCGTCCAGGCTTTCGCGATCGACGCTGGCGGGTTCGTGCTGCAGGATCGAGAACAGGCTGGCATGAGGCAATTGCGCAAGTTCATCCGGAACAGCCAGTGAGGCAATCTGCACGTCCGCAGTCTTGAGCATGGCTATCAGCCGCGCGCCTCCTTCCTGCATATTGGACAGGTGGCGGCTGCGCTCGATGATCACGGTCAACGCGACCAGCAACAGCAACAGCATCAGATACAACGTGCCGCCCGAGTCGTTGGCAAGTTCAAACAAGTGTGTAATGTTCATGATGGTATCCAGTTCCTTTACATGCTGACCGACAGGCTCAATGCGTAATTGCGCACAGGATTGACATAGAACATCGGGTTCCCGCCGGCATCATTGGCGAAAGAAGCGAAGATGCCGTTCTTGTCGAATACGTTGTTGACCTGGAATCCAACTTTGGCGTTTTCCCCCCAGCTTCCCATGCTGTCCAGCGCGTAGCTGTAATTGAAATTGGTTATCGTAAAGCTGGCGAAGGGAATAGGATTGCCCTGGGCATCCTGCCCGCTGTAGCGATGGCCGACTTCCTTGGCGATCAGCGAGGCATAGACCGGGCCGCGGTTGTAGATCAATCCTGCTGCAGCGGTATTTTTCGGAACGTTCAGCAACACGTTTCCAGCCGTGCTCATCGAATAGTTGTTGATCGCATAGTTGCCGTAAAGGCTGAAACCCTCGCCCACGACATAAGTTGATTCTCCCTCGATACCGTTGTATTTCACCCCCCCGGCATTACTGAAGCAGGTGTTTATGCCGCAAGGCGCAGCAGTGATCTGGTTGTTGAAGTCGATCTTGTAAACGTCGCCGGAAACAGTCAATCGGCTTCCGCTCCAGGTTGTACCCAGCTGGTAATTTTTTGTCGACTGGGGGCTCAGAGTGGCGGGCAATACATTAGGCTGATAGAAGCTATTCAGGTTGGGAGCCAGGAAACCTTCGGCAAACTGGGCGTAAGTTGTCCAGTTTGACCTGATTTTATAATGCGCCGAAACAGCGGGCAGGGCCTTGGCCCAGGTTTGCGATGTGCTGTAAGGCTGGTTGGTTCCCGCGTTGACGGTCGCATCTATCGTGCGGGTGAACGAGGAGTATTTCAAGCCCGGGGTAACCGTAAGGGAGTCCGTGGCTTTCCATTCATATTGCATATAAGGCTGGATGGTGGTCAGGGTATCAACCATCGATTGGTTCACGCCATTGACACCGCCGCCGGCCGGGTTGAGCGCTCCGCCCAGCGAGTAGTCGACATTCATGTTCATGCGATTATTGGTCTGATGGTCGACCCACGCCCCGTATTCCAGGTTTCCGTGTTCCAGTGTATTCGTCAGGCGCAACAGATCGCCGTAAGACCTGTAGTTCATGTCCATTTTCTGCCCGGGAACATTACTGGCTCCGTATGAAGTGCCGTTGGCCCCTGCGCCACCCGGGTCGTTGCCATTGAAACCGTTGTGGTAATAAGCATAGGTGTAGATCTTGTTATCGATCTTCAGGTTGCCCTGCACGCTGTTAAGCCCGACGTATTCAAAATCCCCGGTAATATCGTCGTAGTTGTAACCGTAATAATTCTGGCTGTTTGGGTTGGAGCTCAGGCCGTAATTCTGTCCATATTTCGCAATGTTGGCGAGCGTGGCGCCCAGAGGTACGTTCTGGTGAACCTGGTTCTGCATGGTCACAAAAGTAAGCGCGGTATTTTCCGATACCGGTTTGATGAATTTGATGAACAGGTTGTTGCGCCTGATGTTGCTGTTGGTGAGATATCCGTCAGATGAGAAGTTCTTGTAGTCGATAAACGCGCTTGCATCGCCGTAGTTCTTCATCGCTCCGGTATCAAATTCAGCGCCTGCCAGAACGGTGTTGAAGCTTCCCACAGTGGCATAGGGCGTGGTCGCAGCCGTAGTCATGGGATCTTTTGAATTCACCGCTATCGTGCCGCCAAACGTCGCATTGCCGATGTTGCTCGCATCTCCCGGGCCGCGGTCGATGACGATGTTGCCGATATCCTGGGACATGAAATAGGAGGTGGAATGATGCGTGAAGTCGTTGGAGTCTCCCCAGGGAATACCGTCGAAGGTTACGTTATATTGGCCGTCCTGGAAGCCTCTCATCGTCAGGCTCTGGGTTTCCATCATCCCGGGCCCGTTGGGATCCACGCTGAACATGCCGGGTGCGATATTTACAATATCCGTATAATTGGAGCCCGCCGAGGCATTTTCCTGGATGTAATGCTGGTTGATGATGGATTGGGGCTGGGCAGCATCCAGCGAACCCTGGGTGGGCGCCTGGTAGGTCGGGGAATCCTTGTTGACCGCCACATTCCCGGTATCGGTTGCGCCGACCACGCCCAGATCGGTCACGTCGGCGGCAAAAGCGCCATTGCTTGCACAGGCTAAAATCGAGAGTACGATTCCGGCCGGAACAAGTTTTCCGAGATTGCTGCGATTGAAACAGTTGGACAGGTTTTGCCCGACATCACTTTTTTTGCGCATGCGTAATTTCCCCTAGATAAATTTGAACTGAAAGCCAACGCGGCGTAATGAACTTGAAACGCTGGGGGAATGTACCTGCGCAATGTTAAAAATAAATTAAGAGTTTGTGACTTTTTTATTGCTGAAATATTTCCGTTGGTGGGCAATGCGGTAAATGCCGACAGACACTCGCCGGGATTTTATGCTGATAGGCTTGATTTGTTGTAACGAGACTTGCGCAGGGCCGCGCAGGCCTATGATTTGAATTTTCCGCCTGCGGAAAATTCACCGCATGAAGGAATGTGTCCCGGTTTTTCCGCAGCACATGAGTATGCGGCGTGACCGCTATGACAGGCTATTGCATGGGAATGTATGTTGCGCCGATTCGGCCGGGAACTGGATGGCTGCCAGGCATGCGAACTGCTGCAGCGATGCTATTCGCCCCACTGCGCAGTCAGTTTGCGCTCGCGCCGGCTCTCCGCCAGGCGCAGCATGAACGGGCAATCTTCGCGGTGTATGGTAATGCCCCGGTCGCGGGTGACGTAGCCGACGATGGCATCCGGCGGTGCGGGCTTGCAACATTTGGCGATCCGGGTCATCAGGTTGTTCACTCCGCCAACCGTGATGTCTGCCGTGGGCTTGCGCGGGGCCGCGGGTTTGAATGCCCTGGGCGCGGCTATCCCGATTGTCCTGCCCGGCAACTCTTCCTGGATGGCGACGGCGATACGCCGCTGGGTGATTTCGTTGCGCCCGATGGCGGCCAGAAAATCCTCCAGTTTGTTGAAATGCAGCCGCTGCGCGATCTTTTCCTGGTTGATGGAAGTGATGCCCAGGCGGTGCAGTTCGCGATCCAGTTGTGTTCTGCCCTGTGCGATGCTTTCGTCGAGGTTCTGGTTCTTGAACCATGCGCGCACCTTGGCGCGGGCGCGCGGGCTTTTCAGATAACCCAGCGCGGGGTTGATCCAGTCGCGGCTTGGTGCGCCCAGTTTGACGGTCAGGATTTCCACCCGCTGCCCGTTCTGCAATTTGTAGTTGAGCGGGACTATGCTGCCATCCACCTTGGCGCCGCGGGTGCGGTGGCCCAGGTCGGTGTGCAGGATGTAGGCGAAGTCCACCGGGGTCGCATCTCTGGGCAGGGCGATGACTTTGCCTAGCGGAGTAAACACATAAACCTGGTCGCGAAATAATTCATTTTTGAACTGTTCCTGCAGGTCGCCCTGGCCGCTCAGGTCTTCTTTCCATTCCAGTATCTGGCGCAGCCAGGCGATTTTCTCATCGAACCGGGTATCGGATTTTCCGCCTTCCTTGTAGCGCCAGTGTGCGGCGACACCGAGTTCGGAATGCCGGTGCATCTCGCGGGTGCGTATCTGCACTTCCACTGCAAGGCCGCGCGGGCCGGTCACGGCGGTATGCAGCGAGCGATAGTCGTTGCTCTTG
The DNA here is from genome assembly GCA_001577345.1 of Candidatus Gallionella acididurans. GTDB lineage: Bacteria > Pseudomonadota > Gammaproteobacteria > Burkholderiales > Gallionellaceae > Gallionella > Gallionella acididurans. The sequence goes on along the minus strand of LSLI01000007.1, from coordinate 24,290 downwards.
GGATGGGCGATGTAATCGTCGAACTCACTTTCTATCGGCGGCCACAATTCATGCACCAGGCCGAGCGCTGTATAGCATAACCTGATGCCGTCAACCGGGATGCCGTCGACCTGGTTGTCGTCGATCAGTATGCGCACTGCCCGCACGTCGTGGAGCTCGCTGAAATCCATCTGTTTGAGTTTCATCTTGTTGATGATGCTGTAGATGTGTTTGGGGCGCCCGGTCACCTCGGCGGATATGCCTGCCTGGCGTAACGCCTGCTTTAACCGGGATACCACATCGGCGATATATTGTTCGCGATCCGCCCTGCGTTCATCCAGCAGTCTGGCAACTTGTTTGTACAGCCCGGGTTCCAGATAGCGCACGGACAGGTCTTCCAGCTCCCATTTGAGTTGCCACACGCCGAGACGGTTGGCCAGTGGCGCAAAGATGCTGCGCGTTTGCTGCGCGGTGAGTTTTTGCTGTTCCTCACCGGCGCCGGATAAATGGCGCAGGGTCTGGGTGCGTTCGGCCAGTTTGATCAGCACCACGCGGATGTCTTCCACCATCGCCAGCAGCATCTTGCGCAGGATTTCTGTCTGCTGCGCGGCCTCGTCCTTGTCTGTGGCGCCGCTTGTTTCGCTGAACAGGTGTATCCGTTCCATTTGTGAAATGCCTGCGACCAGCATCTTCACGTTGGTGCCGTAACCCTGCTCGATTTTTTCGGCCCAGCCATCCAGATACCGGGGCACGGCATGCAAAATGGCGGCAGTGATCGTTTCATAATCCAGGTTCATGCCTGCCAGTATTGATGCCGCACCCAGCGCGTGATGCAGCAGCGGCGTGCCGGTGAGTTCGACTTTGCCCTCGTAGAGCGGGCCGGCCAACTGGCATGCGCTGCGCAGCACTTCAACCTCGGCGGGAGCAAAAATTCCCGACGCAGTATCCAGCCAGGATGCAACGATTGCGGGTGATGCGGGCGATTGTTTTGGCATGAAAGTCATCGGAAATTATTTCACGGGCGCACGAAACAGGTCAGGGTGTGCGGCATAAATGCAAACATTAAAAATTGTCGGGTGATGTCGAGTTATGGTGCCGTTTGAAGTTGCGGCTCTGATGTTCAATTATGCGCGATGTCGACAAGCCGTGCATTGAGCATGCGCGCCAGTGCCTTGCCACCCTGCCGCATGACGCTGTCATGGTTCCACTTGATCAGCGGGCGCGCAAACAGCGCCATAAAATTCATCCATGCCGGCGTGGTGTACACCTGCCACTCGAAGCGCACGATGGATACCGTTCCCTCGGCGGAGAACGACCAGCGACCCTGGCCTTCCACATCGCCGCTGGCGATGCCTTCGATTGCGGCAAGGGGTTCGACGTGCATAACGTGAATGTCAAAAGTGAGCCGGTATGGAAGGCGCCCCTTCCAGGAATACCGGCGTACGCTGCCGATGCCTTGCTCATCTCCCCGGATCAGTTCCTCGACCCTTTCCACATTGCGCCACCACAGCGGCCAGTTCAGGGAATGGTAGATGGCTTCGCAGACTGCCTCGAGCGGGGCTTCGATGCGCCAGACGGTGACAAAATGGTACTTCATCTTTTCCCCTGTTTATGGATTGAAGAGTGAATCCGGCAGCGCAGTGTTGATTTTCGCAGCGTCCATCGTTACGGTTTCGATGACCGCATTCCGCAGGTCGCGACTGACCACCCGGAGAGGAAACAGGCTTTCCGGGTCCAGCCATAGTTCATACCGGTGCACGCCGCCAATCTCGAAATTCCCCGCCCCGGTTACGGCAAAATAAACAGCTTTCCTGCCGGCTATGATGTCAGGGCCAGACGAATCGAGTTTACCGCCATCACGCAATGCGCGGGCATTTTCCAGCAGGACGCCGACATCCGAGCGGTCCACGCGCTGGCCGCGGCTATTCCCGATCAGCGGATTGTCGGGGCTCAAATCAAGTTCCGGGAAATGCTTGACGCCGAATGGCCACAGGCGAACTTTTCTCGTGTGGGGATTGTAGATCAACACCGCGCCGGCATGCGGGCGGATGAATTCCATGCGCACGAAACCGGGTTTTTTGTAGTAGTACCGGATATTCTCCTCGCCGTCCGCATGCATGGAATGTATCGTGACACTGTAGGAAGTGACTGCGCGATATTGCTCGATGGCGCCGGCCAGCGGGTCTGGGGGGGTGCCGGTGAGTGTTGCGGCAAGCATCAGGGCAGATAGCACTGGCTTGCCTCCGGAAATTCGGAGTGGGCCGAAATGCAAAGCGTGGTCAAGTTTGGCAATGCGGCATATGGATGGCATGCAGAAAAAAATTTTCCTTGCGGTTCAGCACAGGAGGACGGACTGTCAGTTCCTCCGGCAGGGGTCCCGGGGTTTATGGACGGACCCATGACTTATTGCACTACCTCGAGCACGCCTTCCATGCCTTTTTCGCGATGGCTGGCAAAAAACAGCAGTTTGTTCCTGCAATAAAAAGGGTATTTGCCCGTGGCAGTGGGTGTAAAGCGAATATTTTTGGCGTCGCTGGACAGGCTTTCATCCACCGAAATTCCAGCGGCAGGCGATTGAATGACGAAGGTGTGGGGTATCCACCCCTTTTCAATACTGACCGCCAGTTCCACGGGTATATTCACCTTGACGATCACGTGGCCGGGTTTGAAGAAGTAACTTCCCCCCTCGATCCGCACATGCTGCACGCCATCTGCGGAGATGGTCGCCTGATAAATTACCTCAACGGGCGGAGTGGTATCCGCGCGGCACATTGAAAAACCCGCCATCCCGATGCAGAGCAGAATAAGCATCCAGAAGTTTTTCATAAATTAGCCCTCCTTAAATTTCATCAATTCAAACAGTACTGAATTTACATTGTTCGGGAGCGGTGCGAATCAAGTCTAGCATGAAAAATGCGGACCAATTCCGGGTGAAGCCGGTCAGCAATTTGGCATGCAGGGGGTGGAAAACGCAAATAGTACGGCAAATCCTGATCATCGAATTTGATGCGTCCCTCCGGCCTGTCCTGCGCATGCGGCCTGAAGCGTATAGTCATCACGCTATGCTAGAATCGAAAAAAAGAGGAACAGGTAAAACTTGCGATGACAGACCACGAAGCCTCTATGCGGCAGGAAGCCATACACCAGCGCAACGACACTGCTCCCGACATACTGGTCGTTGGCGGGGGCCCTGCCGGATCAACCGTCGCGGCTTTGCTGGCTGAGCGGGGTTACGACGTCGTTATTCTGGAAAAATCGCGCCACCCGCGATTTCATATCGGAGAGTCGCTATTGCCATTAAACCTCCCCTTGTTTGAGCGTCTGGGTGTCGCTGAACAGGTTGCCGCCATCGGGATGCTCAAATACGGCGCGGAGTTCATTTCGCCGGATCATGACCAGGCAAGCTATTTCGATTTTGGACAGGCGCTGGACAAATCGTTTCCTCATTCTTATGAAGTGCGCCGCTCTGATCTCGATGAGATATTGTTCAAGAACGCCGTCACCAAAGGGGCGCGCGCCCGCGAGGGCTGCAAAGTCACAATGACCGAATTCCCGCGCGCTCAGCGGGCGATAGTCACTTCGCTGAGCGAGGAAGGGCAGATTACCGAATGGCATCCGCGTTTTGTGGTTGATGCCTCGGGGCGGGACACGCTGCTGGCGAACCAGTTCGGGACCAAGCAACGCAACAGGAAGCACGCCAGTGCGGCTATCTATGCACACTACGAGGGTGCCGCGAGGCGCACCGGCAGGGAGGAGGGGAATATTTCCCTGTTCTGGTTCGAACACGGCTGGTTCTGGTACATTCCGCTGGCGGACGGCTCGGTCAGCGTGGGCGCGGTATGCTGGCCCTATTATATGAAGGCGCGCAAAGTCCCCGTTGAGCAATTCTTTTCCGACACCATCGCGCTTTGCCCGCCCCTGGCAGAGCGGCTGAAGGAAGCCACGCGGGCGTCCCCGGTTTCTGCGACAGGTAATTTTTCTTATGCTTCAAGCCGCAGCTCGGGGTCAAACTACCTGATGCTGGGTGACGCCTTTGCCTTTATCGACCCGGTGTTTTCCTCCGGTGTTTTGCTGGCCATGAACAGCGCATTTTCAGGCGCGGAGACTATCGACCAATGCCTGCGCAATCCCGCCGCAGCATCACACGCCTTAAGGAATTTCGACCGGACTTCCCGGCATGGCCTGAAAATTTTTTCCTGGATAATTTACCGCATGACCACGCCGGTAATGCGTGACATGTTCATGCATCCCAGCAATAAATTCCGCCTGCAGGAAACGCTGCTTTCGGTGCTGACCGGCGATCTCTTCGGTGACACCCCGATACGGTTCAGGCTGGCAATCTTCAAGTTTATTTATTACCTGCAAAGCATCGCCATGTTCCGGGAGAGTTACCGGGCATGGCAGCGCCGCAAACGTGCCATCAGGGAAGTTGCTGCAAATTTGACCGCACCATGACGGAATATGAAGACAATCAAGACCGGGCTGTAACACTCAGGTATCTCCTGTCCGGGGAGGCCGATGCGTACCTCGCGCAGCGCGCCGACAGGGTTGCATGTGTGATTGGCTTCGGCAGCAATCCCGTTGCGGCGACAAAGTCAGGTTTTCCGGTGCTGTGGGTCGATACCCCGGTACTGGGAAGCGGGGCCGCCTATGAAGTATGGACAACCGGCAAGCCGGTGAGCCGGTATCAGGACGACTTGATTGCCGGTAGCGGCAACGAAGATATTTTCTTCGGGCGCATCCTGCTGAAGAATGATCAGGCCGGAAATTTCAGCGATGCAACATTTCGCGCATTTTCCGGCATATTCGAATTCTTGCAGCGTGGCGACTATCCCAGCCTGATCAGGGTCTGGAATTATTTTCCGGAGATCAATGCCATGGAAAACGGCCTGGAGCGCTACCGCAGTTTCAGTCTCGGCCGCCACGAGGCTTTTGTGCATTACCAGGCAAAAATCGAGGATTCGCCGGCAGCCTGCGCGCTGGGCAGTCACGGGGGCGGACTGGCAATTTATTTTCTTGCCGCGCGTACTGCCGGAATGAAAATAGAAAACCCGCGCCAGGTCAGCGCTTATAACTACCCGACGCAATACGGGCCGCGCAGCCCGACTTTTTCAAGGGCTACATTGGCATTCCGGGAACAGGGGCAGACTTTATTCATTTCCGGCACGGCCAGTATTTTGGGTCACGAAACCGTGCACCCGGCATCGGTGGGTCTGCAAACACTGGAAACACTGGAAAATATTCGCGCCGTGATTGGGCAGGCTATCCTTAAGGGATTCGCGCCGGTGAATTTTGCAACCGACATGGCGCTGAAGGTATACGTGCGCAATGCCGAAGACTTTGCGGAAGTGATGGGCGTCATTCAGAGGGAATTCGGAACCCCGGCCGATTTGATTGTTCTCCAGGCCGACATTTGCCGCACCGACCTGCTGGTGGAGATAGAGGCGGTCTGCTGGAACCGGGCTGGGTGATGCTGCAGGGCAATTCAGTCCCCAAATGAAACTGCCAAAAAATATTCTCGTCGCAGTTGCGGCGAACATGCTGATGGCCTATCCGGCAATCGCGGAGCAGGTTCCGCAGTGGGAGCTTGGGGCGGGCCTGGCCTATATCGATCTTCCGCAATACCGCGGCTCAAACCAGAGGCAGGTTTATTTCCTTCCGGTACCCTATGCGGTATATAACGGAGACTTCCTGAAAATCGATCACGAGCGGACTCGCGGCCTGTTCCTTGAGGCCGGTGCGGCGGAACTGGACGTGAGTGTCAACGGTTCGGTGCCGGTCCGCGATAACCAGGCGCGGCAGGGCATGCCCAACCTTGATCCGGCGTTTGAAATCGGTCCGGCACTGAATATCTTTCTGCACAAACGGGAGTCGGGTAATGTGCAGCTGGAATTGCGTTTGCCGTTGCGTTTTGCTGTCGCCACGGATTTTTCCTACTTGCACGATATTGGCTTGATGTTTCAGCCGCAGCTGAATCTTGATGTGCATGACGTGCTGGGTCAACCCGGATGGGATTTGGGGATGGCTGCAGGTGCGATTTATTCCGACAGGCGGTATAACCAGTATTTTTATAGTGTCGCGCCGGGTTTTGCCCGCCCGGATCGCCCGGCTTATACTGCCGGTGGCGGTTACTCGGGCAGCCAGTTGACCGTTTCTCTGTCCAAGCGTTTTCCCGGTTACTGGTTTGGCGGATTCGTGAAATGGGATATGCTCCGCGGGGCGGTATTTGAACAGAGTCCCCTGGTTAAGCAGAATGATTCGGCCACTGTCGGCTTTGCCATTTCATGGATACTTGCGGAATCTCCGAACAGGGTTGAAGTGGGTAAATGATGTCGTGCTTTGCATGGAGTTAATTGGGATTTGTCATGATCAACTTGGTTAAACGCGGTTTGGAAGTGCTGGTCGCCGGGCTGCGGACTTTATACGAATATTTTGCGCTATATGTTTCGCTCGCTGTTTTCGGCCTGGGAGGTATTTTGTTTTCCGTCATCGCGGCGGTGTTGTACCAGCTGTTGCCCAGGCGATTTGGCGCGCGCCTCGGCCGTTTGCTCATCACCTGCATCTTCTGGCCGTACATCGCCTTTATCGAAAGTACCGGTCTTTTCAAGTGCGATCTGTCCGCGCTCGACGCGTTGGCCAGCGACGAATCCATCGTCATCGTGCCCAACCATCCGGGTCTGATCGATGTGGTGCTGGCCGGTTCGCGCCTGACAAATATCGTCTGCATCATGAAGAAAGAAATACAGGACAACGTTCTTTTCGGCGGTTGTGCGCGTCTGGCGGGATATATACGCAATGATTCGACCGGCAACATGGTCAGAGCCGCAGTTGCCGAATTGAAGCAGGGCAGCCAGCTGCTGATTTTCCCGGAGGGTACCCGCACCACGGTGCAGCCGGTTAACAGATTCACCGGGGCTTTCCCGCTGATTGCCCGCAGGGCGGGTGTGCCGGTGCAAACGGTATTTATCGAATACAGTTCGGCGTTTCTCGGCAAGGGCTGGCCGCTGTGGAAAAAACCGCAATTCCCGCTGACCTTCCGGGTAACGCTGGGCAAGCGGTTCATGGTCGGCGAAGACACGAAATCATTTGTTGACGAGCTGGAAAATTATTTCAGGGAACAGCTTGCGGCAAGGAAGCATGATTAAGCCGGGCCGATGCCCGTGTCCAGTTGATTGAACAGGAATATCGCGTTGGCCCGATCTCATTCCCACCTAGTTCTCATTCCGTCCTATAACACCGGTCCCAAAGTCGTGGAAACCGCGCGTCTCGCGCTGGCTGTCTGGCAGCCGGTATGGGTGGTGGTCGACGGCAGCACCGATGGCACGGCGGAAACCCTGCAGGCGCTGGCGGCGAATACCCCGGAGCTGAGAGTGTTCGTGCTGCCGCATAACCGGGGCAAGGGCGCGGCCGTGCTGCATGGCCTGCAACAGGCCGATGCGGCGGGCTATACGCATGTGCTCACGATGGATGCCGACGGGCAGCACCCCGCCGCGATGATTCCGGAATTCATGTCGGTGTCGCAAAAAAATCCACTGGCAGCCGTGCTGGGCAAACCGGTATTCGATGCCAGCGCGCCGGCATTGCGCGTGAACGGGCGCAAGGTCTCAAACTGGTGGGCCAATCTGGAAACGCTGGGAGCCGGGATAGGGGATTCGCTGTTCGGTTTTCGCGTCTATCCGGTCCGGCCGCTGCGCCGGATCATGGAACGCAGCCCGTGGATGCGCCGCTTCGATTTCGATCCCGAAGTCGCGGTGCGTTTGTGCTGGCTGGGTGTCAAGCCGGTCAATCTTGATTCACCGGTGCGCTATTTCAGCGCCGCGGAGGGCGGTGTATCGCACTTCAGGTATTTGCGCGACAACACGCTGCTGACGTGGATGCACATCCGCCTGATGTGCGGCTTTGTGCTGCGCTTGCCGCTGTTGTTGTGGCGGAAGTTCGCTGCGGGCGGGTAAATGCAGAACAACACCGTATCCTGACGCCGGGGTTAATCTTGTCCATGACCAGCGCAACATGAGGAAGCCATGCACGCAACAATGAGCACCACGGAAATATTCCTGATTGCGATGACGCTGATATTTGCCATTCCCTATCTGATCTGGAGGATGGGCAAGACCGAGTATTTCGCGCCGCTGGTGGTGGTGCAGATCATTACCGGCATCCTGCTGGGCCCGGGTATCCTGGGCGCGGCCTTTCCCGATTACTACAACTTCGTCTTTACTGCGCCGGTGATCCAGTTATTGAATGGCATCGCCTGGTGGGCGGTGATGCTGTTCGTCTGGATCGCCGGCATCGAACTGGATTTGCGCAAGACCTGGGAACACCGCATTGAAAGCGGCCTCACTGCGGGCTTGGCGCTGGGGACTCCATTGCTGTTCGGCTGCATCGCCGCCGCCGGCATGTTGATGTATGACGGCTGGATCGGGCCGAACGGGATGCCGTGGCAATTCGTCATGGGCGTCGGCATGGCCTGTGCCGTCACGGCGCTGCCTATCCTGATCTTGCTGATGGAGAAACTGGAAATCCTGCGCCAGCCCGTGGGCCAGCGCATCCTGCGATATGCCAGCATGGACGATGTCGCGATCTGGGGGGTGCTAGCGCTGATCCTGATGGACTGGCAGCGCATCGGCAGGCAGGCCGGGTTCCTGCTGGCTTTTGCTGTGGCCGGATATTTTTTCCGCAAGCTGATGAGGTGGCTGCCAGGGCGCGACCGCTGGTACGTGGGCCTGATCTGGCTGGCCGTGTGCGGTTTCGGCGCCGACTGGTCGGGGCTGCACTTCATGGTCGGTTCATTTCTGGCCGGAGCAGTCATGGATGGTGACTGGTTCGACCGGAAGCAGATGGATATGCTGCGCCATCACGTGCTGCTGGTGATCATGCCGGTGTTTTTTCTCAGCACCGGTTTGCGCACCAACTGGGCCGTGGGCGGCGCGGCGGTATTCATCGCCGCAGTGGCATTGCTACTTGCCTCGGTCTCGGGGAAACTGCTCGGCACTCATATCGCCGGAAAGATGCTCAAATGGCAGCCCGGAGAAGCATCGTTGATAGGCTGGCTGCTGCAAACCAAGGCGCTGATCATGATCATCTTCGCCAACGTGCTGCTGGACAAGGGCATCATCACCAACGCGACTTTCACCGCGCTGCTGCTGATGGCAGTCGCCAGCACCATGCTGACCGTGCCTGTGGTGTCGCCGAAACTGGAGCGCATGAAAGAGATCATCTTCAGGTCGAAGTGATGCAGGCTGATTGATCCTGTTTTACAGGGTGCCTGTAATGCGGCAAAGTCGTATATCTGCGAGATGGCCGGCGCTGCCTGGGGTTTTCACGCCAGACCGAGATTCAGATTCCTTTATGGCTGTCGTTCAATCGGAAACGGGTCGGGCTGAACAAATATTTTTCGGCACAACAACACTCAAGTACCGCAGGAAAGGGATATCTTTATATCGGGAATCCCCTGCTGAAAATCAATTCCCGCTGGTCAGTTGCGTACCCTTGGTTTCCCTGAGCGTAAACACCATGATGGCCGCGAGAAAATAGGCGGCTGACGCCATGGAGATAGTCGCGGCAAAGCCGATAACCGGGATCAGCACCGGCACCAGTTTGATTCCCGCGATGGCGCCGACGCGCCCGAAATTAAAGCAGAACCCGGAGGCGGTGGAGCGTATGCTGGTCGGGAAGAGTTCCGAATACCAGGCGCCGAATCCGCTGAAATATCCGGTGAAAAATCCCAGCAGCGCGGCCAGGCTGCCGAGCATCGCGATATTCTGCGGCGTGAAGGCCAGCTTTCCATCGGTCAAGGTCATCATGCCGGCCGAAACGGTGAACACCGGAACCATGATAGTCATGCCGAGGAAAAACAGGGCGAAGGTTTTCCTGCGGCCAATCTTCTCGGCAACAACGCCGAAAATCAGGTAGCCCAATATCGCGCCTATACCGGTCCACACCAGGAATACGGGTGCCTGGTCAATGCGCACCTTGAGCGTGCTCTGCAAAAACGCCGGCGTGAAGGTAAAGACTATCCAGTACCCCAGCATGCCGAGGACTGAAATTGCCAGGGCCAGCAGCGTTGACTTCAGATATGGGGGGCGAAAGATTTCCAGCAGGCTCCCTTTGTGCGAATTGTTTTTCATGAATTCGCGATTGGCCAGCCAGACCGGCGATTCCCTGACAAAAAACAGGACGAAAAGGAAGGTGGCATAGGCCGGCAGGCTGGCATAAATAAAGAGCGTCCTCCAGGACTCGGGATTGGACGGATCCAATAAATTCCACGCGAAAAACGCGGCCAGCAGATTTCCACCCGACCAGCCCGTTTGCATGACACCGATTGCTTTTGCCCGGCCCTCGGGTTTCCATACTTCACAGATCAGGGAAGCGGCAGCCGGCCAAAGTCCCCCGACCGCAACACCCACGATAAAACGGCACACATTTAATTCAACCAGGTTGTGCGCAAAACTGCACAGCAGCGTGCCGGTACCGTAAGCCAATACCGACAGGAGTATGGTTTTCTTGCGGCCTATTTTGTCGGATATGTTTCCAATAAAGTAGCCGCCTATACCCGTGGCCAACAGAAACCAGGCCACTGTCGAAACGACATCCCCCAGCTTGACTGAAAAACTGTGCGCTATAGCCAGTATCACGAAACTGAATATGCCCGCATCCAGGGCATCGAACAGCCAGGCGACCCAGGCGCCTGTCAGGGTGAGATAGCGCTGGCGGGCTGTGAAATCAACGGGGGTGTTGTCAGGGGCGGCATGGGCTGTCAGCATTTTTCCTCCAATATAAAATCAGATATTAGCTGCCCCGCGCAGCCTGCGTTTTTGCGCAAGAAGCGGTAATTTTGGCGCGCCCTTTGAATTCCGGCGGTGTCAGCAATCGGCCTTTCGACAGTAGCAATACACAAACTGCTGAACCGCACCGGAAGGGGTATGGTGGGCTTCCTTCTCATGCCCGACAAGCAGAAACGCGTCTCCGAATTCGGCATGCAGGGATTCGGGCTGATATCGCACCACGGGCAAGCCGCTGCATTTTTCGGGACCATCCTCGGCAAAAGTGGCGACGATAACGTGTCCGCCCGGGCGAACCGAACGAACAACCTGCTCAACATATGCTTGACGGTCGGCCGGTTCGGTCAGGAAATGAAATACTGCCCGGTCATGCCAGATGTCGAAACGGTGGGCGGGAAACTCCGCGCGCGTGACGTCGCCTTCTGCCCAGCGTACGCATTCGGCATGTTTCGCTAATCTCTGCTTTGCCACCATAAGCGCGGCCGGAGACAAATCCAGCACCGTCAGGTCGGTATAGCCTTCGGCAAGAAGATCGTCCACCAGCGTCGAAGCTCCCGCGCCCACATCAATGATGGCGGCGTCCCTGCCGAGTCCAGTATTGTGGATCAGGCGCAACGACAGGTCGGCGTGACCCTGAAACCAGCTGACCGCGTCCGATGGTTTGGTGGAATATATCTGTTCCCAATGTTGTTTGTGATCCATAGTTGTATCTCCCGACATTTACTCAAACTCCCGGTGTTTGCTCCCAACGCGCCGCTGAAGGTTGATAGCCTGCAGGGTGGATAATCAGCAGTACACGCAGGTTGCTAAAAAATCGGCCGTTGAAAATCCGTTTATTAATTATTCCCGCCCGGGCGATGAGCCTCCAGCCGTTGCCGGGCATTCTGCAAAAAAATAACGCGCTCATTCCTTGTTGCTGTCCCCCACCGGGTGATTTCTTCCAGCGAACGAAAACAGCCAAGGCAAATATCGTCATCATCCAGGCAGCAATTTCGTATGCAAGGGGACTGGATACTGCTGTCATTATCGCTCAACCTGATGTCTCCTGCCCGGCGCCGGTCTCGATCATTCCGTGCCCGGCGCAACCCCGGCGGGCGGCCCGATGCTTCACTTTGTATCCCTGGATGGGATCATGCCATCGCCCCGTTGATCGAGATGATCTGGCCCGAGATGTAAGCGGCGCGATCCGAGGCGAGGAAGGCGACCAGGTCGGCGACTTCTTCCGGTTTTCCGGTGCGCTTCATCGGCACCATGCTGTTGATCGTCTCTTTGGGGAAGGCGGTTTCTGTCATCGGCGAAGCGATGATGCCCGGGGCCACCGCATTGACGGTGATGCCGCGGCTGGCGAGCTCCAGTGCCAGCGATTTGGTGGCGCCGTGCAGCCCGGCTTTTGCGGCGGCGTAATTGACCTGGCCGCGATTACCCGTCACCGCCGCCAATGACGACAGGCTGATGATGCGCCCCCAGCGTTTGCCTATCATCGCCATCAGCAGCGGCTGTGTGACATTGAAAAATCCATTCAGCGACACGTCGATCACGCTGGTCCATTGTTCCGGGCGCATGCCGGGCATCACCGCGTCATCGTGAATGCCCGCATTGTTCACCAAAATTTGTATCGCGCCATCGGCGAGGATTTTTTCCAGCGCGGTTTTGGTCGCGTCAGCGTCGGTGATGTCGAAGGCGACGGCATGTGCCGCGCCTCCGCTTGTTTTGATCTCATCGGCTACCTGTTGTGCCTGAGCCAGATTGCTGTTGGCATGGATGATCACCTCGCAACCGTCTTTTGCCAGCTGGCGGCATATTGCCGAACCTATCGCGCCGCTGCCGCCTGTGACCAGTGCGCGTTTCACGACAGGGCCTCTTCAGCATCGAGCACGACCATCGCGCGACCGCTCAGCAATTCCTGTGCGCCGGCATTGATGCGAAATGAATAGGTCACGCTGTTGCCGGCGGACATCAGTTGTTCCGCTGCGATGTGCAGATCGTCCGCACAGTCGCTGAGATATTGCACGCGCGCTTCTACATCGCGCACGCTGACCAGCAGGCCTGCGCGCGGGCGCTGCCTGACCGCGCCGGTGAGCCCGCCATGCACGGCCATCGCCTGTGCAGCGAATTCAATGCCGGTCAGCGCATGCAGTTTGCCGTGGTGTGCCATCGGATTATTCGTGTCGCGATGGCTTTGTGCAGTGCAGGCGATGTGTGTTGCATCCCAGCTGGTCACGCTGGTCAGCAGGCACATGTCGCCGGAGTGGGGGATCAGCGCTTGTATTTCGGCACGGCCTAGCATGGGCGAACCGCGATTGCGAGCTGGTTGCCGGCAATGTAGTCGAAATAAATTTCGCCGGAGTTTCGGTTTGTGTGCAAACTCAAGTTAGACAGGGCAGTCAGCAGCGGCAGGCTGCGCGCCGCTGGCGTGTCGGCCCGAATTGCTTCCAGTTCGGCGTTGGCGATGGATGTGCCGGGTTTGTTGTTGCGGTTGATGCTGATCTCCAGTTCGGCCAGGCTGCGATCTGTCTTGCTACCGGACAGCACCAGCGCAACACCGAAAGATGCGTTGGTTGGGCGCATCTCATGAATGGGTTGGGGGTAGGGGGAGTCATAGGCGATCAGCACCACTGCATTGGAATTTGCCAGTGTTTGTGTGGCTGCTTCGATCAACCCGGCGACGAAACTGGAATCGAAACAAGCCAGGCTGGTGGTGGGCGCCATCGATTTGGTCGCAATCGACCAGTAGCCGGATGGTGCGTTGTGCACCGAGTTATGGAAGCGCGTCGGCGATACCTCGCGGCCGTTTTTGGCCAGCATGTCGAAGATGTTGTGCATGTTGTCGCCGTCTCCGGCGGACGAGGCGAACACGGCGGGCAACTCGGCTGCGTTGCGTTGCGACTGGGCGATGGCTTCGCAGCCGACAGCCAGGGCGAGCTTGACCGGAATGCCGGTGCGGCGGCGCTCGGCAGGCGGCAGCAGGTCGTTCGGCGGAATGGCAATGGCCGCTTCAACATAAGAAACGGTTCCGGCCAATACCGGCTGGCTGGCCTGCCAGCCATTCAGCCCCGGCCCGACGATACCAACGCCTTCGACGAATACTTTCATCGCATCGCCCTTCCGAATACCAGGCTGCAATTGCTGCCGCCGAATCCCAATGAATTGGAAAGCACAAAATTTATTTTTTGCTGTTTGTTTTTCAGCAGGTATGCGCTCTTCAATGCCGGATCGATGTGCTCGGTGTTCAATCCACCGGGCATGAAGCCGTGTTGTATGCACAACGCGGAAATGATCGCCTCGGTGACTCCCGCCGCCCCGAGCAAATGGCCTGTCGCACCCTTGGTGGAACTGCACGGTGTGGCGCCGCCGAATACATTGAAGACCGCCTTGTCCTCGGCAGCATCATTCGATTTTGTCCCGGTGCCATGCAGGTTGATATAGTCGATGTCGCCGGCGGCCAGTCCCGCCGCGTGCAGTGCCGCCTGTATCGCCAATTGCGCACCCGCACCTTCCGGATGTGGGGTGGACATGTGATAGGCGTCGCTGCTTTCGCCAACCCCCAGCAACATGATGCTGTCCGGATCGATTTTTGACGCGGCCTTTTCCAGCAGCACGAAGCCGGCGGCCTCGCCGATGGAAATGCCGTCGCGATCTGCATCAAACGGGCGGCAGGGGCGGCTGGATACCAGCTCAAGCGAGTTGAACCCGTACAAGGTGGTCAGGCACAATGAATCGACACCGCCGACGATGGCAGCATCGCACAGACCCGCCTGTATCATGCGCGCGGCAGTTCCAAATACCTTGGCGGACGAGGAGCATGCGGTCGATACGACCATGGCCGGTCCTGCCAGGTCGAGCACCTGTTGCACATAGTCGGCCACCGAGTAGCAGCTATGAGAACCCGCATAGTTGAAACTTTTTGGCAAGGCGCCAGTTTCCGGGTCGCGCTGCCGGTAGGCGAGTTCGGAGTCCAGGATGCCGGAGGTACTGGTGCCCAGGAATATGCCGATCCGCTCGCGGCCATAGCGCTGGCGCGCTGCCGAAACCGCTGCAATAAAGTTATCCTGTTCCAGACCCAATTGCGCGAGGCGATTGTTGCGGCAATCGTAAGCGGCAAGGCCGGCACGCACCGGCATCTGTTCCAGCCCATCGATGCGCCCGATACAGGTATCCAGATCGACATCAAGAAAGTCGCAGCGCTTCAGTCCCGTGCGCCCGGCACGCAAGGCGTCCAAAGTCGCGGAGAGTCCGGCCCCCAGCGGGGTGGACAGCGTGAACGCGGATAATTGAAGGGGATGCAAATGATTTCTTTCCATGAACTGCCTGCGATGATAGGCGCGCATATTAACAAAATGAAGTTTGATATTGGCTGCTAATGACACATTTGCACCGCAGCTGCCCTATTTATTTCGACAGCTGCAACTGCGGGAAAGGTTTGGGTCTGTCCATCACAAAAGCAATCCTTAAGTAATTCGTGTGGCGTGGAATAATATGTTGGAAAACGGCGTGCCCTGATTCATCGGCAGGGAATCAACGGAAAATCCCAGTTCTTCCAGCAGCGCTATCCATTGGGTCTCGGTTCGATAATGCAAATCTTGCCACCCCTGACCGCGCCACAGGCAACAGATATGTTCGGCCGTGCTTGTAACGAAATGGCGCAGGCCACCGGCAGCATTTCCCTCACGCAACAGCAGGGTTCCGCCCGGCTGCAGGGTGCGAACTATTCTTTGCAGGATTTCGCGCTGCTCCGCATTATTCAAATACAGTAAAACATCCAGGATGATGGCGGCCGAGCAGTCGGGCAATTCAGCGGTTCGAATATCGCCATGGCATATTGGGCTATTATCGCCAAAAGCCTGCCTGGCTGCTTGAACTTTCCAGCCCTGCAATTCTATGCCTTGAAATTCGAGGTTCCGCGGGGGCGTTGACCAGTCGGGGGCCCAGTTCCCGGCCTGATGCTGCTTTTGTGCCTCGGCCAGTAATGCCGATAGCAAGCCCAGGCCGCAGCCGAGATCTATCAATCGGCCTTCGTCGGGCAACCAGCCATTTTTCAGTATGGCGCGAAACACCGGATCGCGGCGCAATTTGCCGCGCACGAAATGGTAGGCATAACGCCCGGCCCGGGCATAGGGCCGGGTGGCGGCATCAACGAGAGCATTAAAATTTACCGACATGGCCGGCGGTTTGCAGTGCAACGGGTTTCAGGTCGAGCGTACTGAGATGTTCAAGCAAGCGCGGCAGCACCTCGAGAATTAGCGGCGAATCATTGCGGGTCCGGATCGAACGGCCGTCGTGCAATAGCAATATGTCGCCGGCCGCAAGGCCGCGCTGCAGCCTTTGCAAAACCTGCTCGGCAGATTTCGCAACGGTGTCATAACCGCGCCGAGTCCAGCTGATATAGTGCATTCCGGTGCGCGCAACCACCGGTGCAAGCAGGGGGTTGCGGAAACCCATGGGCGCACGAAAGAATGACGGAGCGATGCCGGTAGTCTCGCAGATCGCTGTTTGGGCCGAATCGATTTCCCGCCGCATGGCCGCCGGTCCGAACAGCGCAAAAGCATGGGGGTGGCTGTTGGTATGGTTTTCCACGCTGTGTCCGCGCCGGATGATTTCACGCGTCAGCTCCGGGTATGCCAGGACTTTGTTGCCTATGCAGAAGAAGCTGGCCTTGGCTCCGTAACGGTCGAGCAGATCAAGCACTTGGGGCGTGACCAGTGGATCCGGCCCGTCATCAAAGGTAAGTGCCACCTCACCGCGTTGTGCGGCCGCTAGTGGAAGGCGTGTCATGTTCGGCCCGAGCAGGCGGCCCCGCGGCGACAAGATTACCGATGCCAGGATCAGGACGTGATTCGCTATCACGGCACTTAGCGCCCATCGCCACAAGGAGGGGACTAGCAAGACAAGCGCCAGGCAAAACAAATGCAAAGGCGTGCTGAGTAGCAGTACGGGGCTGGCACGCCACAACGGTAACTGAACAATATTTTCAGCGGTCTGATGCCCTGCCTTTGTCGCAAGATTGGAGGGTGCGTCGGGAAGCATTTCAAATATACTTTGCAGTAAGGAGGGTGTGCCTGTTTTGCGCCGTCATGCTGCAAAAGTCCGGCCTGAACACGAGGCAAGGAAAAGTCATCGGCCTTCCCTCAAGCAGTTGCTGTTCCAGGCCCGTCATGTTTTGGTTAATTGAGTTGATCCATGGCAGCATCAATAGCGTGAAGACAGGGCGTTATGCGGCCTCCCTTCAGGGAGGCGCGCGGAGTCGCCGGGGCTACTTCGATATTCCGGTTGCTTTCGGGTTAACCTCGATTTTAATCAGCGCGTTTGGAGAGATGAAGTTGTTGGTGTTGTAAAATGTCAGCTGCCCCTCGTGCTTGTAAAAGGTTTCAAGGCGTTGCGTATCCCCGCTAAAGTGGAACGGGATGAATCCCTTGCCGGTTATATGGCTGTCTGTGGCGTCAGGATTTCCGATCAAATTCACGACTTCCTCCGGGCTCATGCCGATTTGCAATTTGGCAAATTTGCTCTTGGGCGCCGGCTTGCCGACGATTTCCCCTTCAATTGTTCCATCCTTGGATTTCACTAATCGCCCATTTGGTGTTGCAGCTGTTGAAGCGGAGGCCGATGCTGCGTTTGCCGGGACTTGCGCCGTGTCGGTCTTTTGTTGCGAGGCGCAGCCAATCAGTAAAGTCAGGCAAACAGCCGGTATGAATGTTTTATTGCAGTGCATTTTGCTGTCTCCCAAAGAACTACGATGAGGTAATGGACTTCTTTTCATGGGCCAAACGGGTTGACCGTCAAACCGGTGCATTGGCAGCCTGCCAAGGAAGGGAAGGGCTGCGGGGCATTCTAACCCGGGGGATATTCCCGTAGCAACAGCAGCTGCGATATGCTGGCCGCGTAACGACATCTGGATTATTTCGGCCGATATGTGCTATATATCGGCAACAGATCGCCATTGATGCGCTTAATGAATGCATTGCCTTCCAGCATGAAAATATTCCCCAATCAATTCCCCGGCCAGACAGTTCCGTGGCACATTCAAATTCTGGCCAGAATGCGCAGCCATTTTTTTCTTAAAACATCCGGCATCACGCTTTTTATGCTGGTTTTTTTTACCGGCTATATTTACCTTCTGAAACATCCTGTTTTCGCGGTGACCGTAATGCCGGTCACTGCACTGGATAACGCCGTCGGGTTCCATCCTTATTCGATATTTTTGTATGTGTCGCTGTGGTTGTATGTATCCCTGCCCCCGGCGCTGTTTTCGACCCGGCGCGAATTGATCAATTACGGCTGGGCTGTTGGTGGCCTGTGCCTGGCGGGTTTGGCCTGTTTTCTGTTGTGGCCTACCGCGGTACCTCCGGCAAATATTGATTGGGCAAACAGCTACGGTTTTTCCATGCTCAAGGGCGTGGATGCCGCCGGAAATGCGTGTCCCTCCCTCCACGTGGCGACAGCGGTCTTCTCCGCGGCTTGGCTTGGCCGGCAGTTGCTGGAGGTGGGTGCTCCGCGTGTGGTGCGCATATCCAACTGGTTGTGGTGCGCGGGCATCGCATACTCGACTCTTGCGACCAAGCAGCATGTTGCGGTTGATATGCTTGCCGGGATTGTGCTGGGTGCCCTGGCTGCGACCCTGTCGCTAAACCGGCCATCATTTTGGCCAATCCGGAACCGGCTTCCAGAGAAAATTGAGCCGCGGCGCGAGTCATAATGGGGGCATATGGATGATGTAGTATCATGCCTTGATTTTTAATAAAAACTTCCTGTCTACGCCGGATTCAGAAAAACTATAGGAGCTTTGGTTTATGCCTCACGAAAACGAAAAAAACGACCTCGAGTTGATACGGAATTTTCTCAAGGACCGGATCGGTCCCGCGCAAACAGAGAAGATCGTGCCCGAGGCAACCTTGACGGATTTGGGCATTGATTCTCTTATGCAGGTCGAATTGCTGTTCGAGTTCGAGGACAAGACCGGCATATCCGTGCCCACGGATATCCCTCCACCCAAGACGGTCGGCGAATTGCTCCAGCAATTAAAAGAAATCAGAAGCCGCCAGGCAATAAAATAAATTGCCGGTTGTGAAAAGACATCGTGTAGCGATCACAGGCCTGGGATTGATCAACCCATACGGGGAAGGGGATGTGGCGGATTTTTTCTCCCGCATCATGCGCGGCGAATCCGCGATCCGTTATCACACCCTGGGCAACAGCCCGCGGCCATTGGCATTGCCGCTGGTCGCATGCAGCCATTTCAATCCGATTGAGACCCTGGGGCCGCCGTTGGCGAATGCCATGGACCGGTTCAGCCATTTTGCGGTGGCCTCCGCCTTGTCCGCATGGCAGGACAGCGGCCTTGCCAAACCCGCCAACCGGGATGATTACGGGGTGAGCTGGGGAACCGGCTCCGGCGGATCGTTGACCATCGAACGCGGTTACCAGACACTTTATTTCGAAAACAAGGAGAAAGTTTCCCCCCTGTCGGTTGTGCTGGCAATGAACAACTCGGCCGCATCCCATATTGCGATACAGCTGGGGCTGGGGGGGCCGTGTGTCACCAGCACGGTAGCCTGTGCTTCCTCGTCGATAGCGATCGGCGATGCCTTTAGGTTGATACGCGAGGGCAGGATCAATCTGATGCTCGCGGGAGGCTCCGAGGCACCATTGTCCTACGGCGTCATACGTGCCTGGCAGGCGATGCGGGTCTTGTCAGACGGGGATGAGGCGACAGCTTACCGTGCCACCCGCCCGTTTTCCAAAAACCGCTCCGGGCTTACCCTGGCAGAAGGCGCCGCCGCACTGGTGATAGAGAATTGGGATCACGCGCGCGCCCGCGGAGCCCGCATTTATGCCGAGATCGTAGGTTATGGCAATACCTGTGATCGAACCCATATAGCCCGGCCGGACAGCGCGGGCCAGTCGCGCGCCATCGTTGCGGCGCTGCAAGACGGCGGTTTGCATCCCGATGAAATTGACTATGTGAATGCCCACGGTACATCGACCGTCGAGGGAGATGCCATCGAGATTCAATCGATAAAATCCGTGTTCGGCGGGCATGCCGGCAAACTGGCGGTGAGCTCCACGAAATCCATGCACGGCCATTCATTGGGGGCGGCCGGCGCGATGGAGGCGCTAATTACCGCTCTTGCGCTCTACCGTCAGGCTGCCCCTCCCACCGCCAATGTGACTGAAATCGGGGCGGATTGTGCGGGAGTGGATCATGTTCTGGGGCTGGGAAGGAGCAATGTGCCGATACGGGCAGCATTGTCCAATTCATTCGCCTTCGGCGGCAGCAATGCGGTGCTTGCGTTCCGCTCCGTCGCTGCGCAGGAATAATTCCGTTTAAGGCCAGGCCCCGGTTTGAAGGTTGGCCGTGCCGGCGAAATTATCGCTGACATATTCATATGTTATTCCTGTACCGGACCGGGTCCGGCGGTTTCAGCGGACCGCTTTTTGCCCCATCAGGACGGCGGAGAACAGCAGGCTCAGGAACGCACCCAACGCTACTGTCTCGCCTATCGCTGCCAGCAGCGGGACGCCGGAAAATCCCAGCATGCCGAATGCGATGCTGGTTGAGATGTTGGCAACCAGCAGCGACAGCATGGTGCGCCGGTTGCTGTCGTCATCCTGTCCGGAATAACTTTCGCGATCAAAGAACAGCGAGTAGTTGGAACCCACCGCAACCGCCAGCAGCAAGCCGATCAGGTGGAAGATCAGCAGCTTCTGGCCGCTGGCCAGCACAATGGCCGTGGTGATGATTACCGCGGCGGCCAATGGCAGCAACACCATTGCCACGCGGCGCACCGAGCGCAGGTTGATCAGCAGCAGCAGTATGATCGCCAGGGCGCCGAAACTGGATAATTTTATGGCTTCATCAACGTAGGTCTGGTAGAGCAGATTGCTTTCGCGCTGCAAGTCCAGCAATACGATGTTCCCACCCTGCCGGGTGATTGCGCGCTGTACAGTCGTGATATCGGTCACGCCCCGCAGCGGCAGGATGGCTGCCCAGCCGTTGCCGCGCTGAACCAGTAAGCTTTCAGTCTGGAGTCCGAGGTTGGTACCGCGCAAATCATCGGGTGTAAGCAGCGGATGCTTGCGGGCGTTGGCGACATCGCTGAGGAAGGGCGCGAACAGGTTCGCGCGGAACGGCAGGCCGGCGAGTGACTGCCTCAGGTTGGCCTGCAACTTTTCCGCTGCGGGCAATGCGGCCAGTCGGGCGCGCTGCGCCTTGTCGCTCGGCAGGTAGCGGGCGGGTGTATCGTAACCGGACAAGGCATGGCTGCTGACCAGGACATCAAGCCGGGCGCCCAACGCTTCACTGTTCACCAGCGCATCCTCGCGGCTATTGCCGCCGACGATCACCATATAGCCCACATCCGGCGCGCCTATATCATGCCGCAACGATTCGTCCAGGCGCTTGTCCTCCTCCAGCAACGGACTGAGACTGGAGAGGCTGTCGCTCCACGCCGGCCCGCGGTGGAAAACGATGGACAGAACCGCGACCAGTACTGCTGTCAATACCACAGGGCGCAGCCGCGGAGCTTGCCGTATCAGATCCATCAGCCGGGCGGAAAGACGTGCGGGTGTAATGGTGGAAAAATTGTCTGGTACCAGGCTGGGCAGCACCCAGCGGGTGACCAGCACGGCTACGATCAGGCCTACTACCGAGAACAGCCCCAATTGCGCGAAGCCCGGAAAATTCGCCAGGAACATCGGGCTGAAACCGCAGATCGTGGTCATTACGCCCAGGCGCAGGGTGGGCCAAATCCTGTCGAGCGCCATGTTTGGCGGTTTGCCGGGAGCAAGGCGGGTGAAGAAAAAGATCGCGTAGTCCACCGCTTCACCGATCAGTGTGATGCCAAATCCCAGCGTTACTCCGTAAACCACACCGTAACCCACGCTGACTGCCGCGATGCCCGCCAGTGCACCGCTGGCCACGGGAAGCAGCGACAAGGCGAGCACGCGCCAGGAACGATAGACCAGCAACAGCAGGATGCTGACAAGAATCGAAGTGATGATGGAAAAAATGAATGCGACATCCTTGATATGGTCTCGCGCATGCACCGAAAACACGCCGGGACCGCTCAGCACCAGACGCAAGCCGGAAAATTTCGCGCCGCGTGCAATGTCGGCAAAACGGGTATTAATCAGCGCGATGGTTTTTTGCTGGGCATCAATGTCAAATCCGGGCGCCCTGGTTTGTGCGAGCAGCAACGCGCGCCTGCCGTCATGCGATACCCACACACCATTATGCGCAGATGGCTGGCTCTGGCCGGAAAATCCTTCAAGCAGATGCAGCAGTTCCCCGCTGGGGTCGCGGGGAATGAGTTGTTTGACCATGAATCCGGCAGGGGAGCCCAGCAACTGCAGTGAATTCTCGAGTTCTGCATGCAGTCCGCCGGGAGTGAAATGTTCGGGGGTGACTGCGGAGCTCAGAAGGTAGCGGTTTTCAAGCAGGAAAGACTGGTCTTTGGCAACGCTGCTTTCATCGCCATTATTGACCAGCGAGAACTGTTTTTCATTGCGCAATTGCTGCGCGAGCTGTTTGCTGGCTGCACTCAAGGCATCCGGCGTGCCCCCTTCAATGCCGATCAGGATCAGCCGGGAAAAAACGCCGTCACGCAATTGTTCGCTGAGCAACTGTTGCGCCGGGGTTGGTGTGCGCGGCAGGAATGCGCTGAGGTCGGCGCCGACCTGAACTCTGCTGACAACGAAAATGCACAGCGCCAGGAAAAATACCCAGGCCGCAACAGCGGCATGCCGGCTAAACAGGGACCGGCTGAAACGCTTCACGAATCATCCTTGCTGATGTTCATTACCGAATAGTCACCGCCCGGTTCGCGGATCTCGATGGTGCCGATTTGCGCAAGGCTGCCAGTGATGCGGATTTCGCTGACCAGGTTTTTCATCTTCGGATCGATCGGCCGCAGGATGAGCAGCCATTGATTCGGCTGGCCTTCCATGGATACCTTGTAAAAGCGGTCGAGAGTGGCTATGTCTCCCGCCAGCGTGGAGCGAAAACTTTCGACGAATGCCCAGATCGCCGGGTAGTCCTGCAAGGACAGGGTGCGTTTCTGGACGGGCTCGCCGCGTTGCACTACAAGAATATCCTGATCCAGTATCAGGCTTTCCGGTTTGGGAAGCAGCGTGAGTTTTTCAAGATGTCCCGGGGCGCTGTAGGTGAGTGTTCCGGAATATTTCAGCGGGGTTTTCAGTATGCTCAAATATTTGTGTTCGACAAAGGTGGCCTTGGAGTGCTTTACCTGGGCAAGCCCGTGCATCAGCGCATTGATGTTCCATGTATCGCTTTCCGGTTCGGCTGCGTAACCCGGTTGGAACGCCAGGCCGAAAAAAACTGCCAGAAACACCCAGAAAAACGGGCGCGGCCGGTTGTCAGCCGGAAGGAAGTCATCCAACCCTCCCCATTTCCTTGGATACGCACCGGGTTTGTTGCAGCTTGCCGGAGAGGGTGTTTTTACGCCATGCGTGATTCGTGCGTGTACGGTGGCTTGGGCTGGCAAAATCAAGTCGGGATTATTTCCAGATATCATAGAAATTAAACCAGTTATAGGGGGATAAGATGCAGTAATGTTCCAGCCGCCCGGCGAATTGTTTTACGGATTGTTCTATTTCTTCATCGCGTCCCGGATTCTGCCCGGGCGGCAGTCTGGTCAGGCGCTCCAGGTAAACATTATAACGGTTCCCGCCCTGATACAGGCCAAACATCAGGATGATAGGGCGGTCGAGGATCGCCGCAAGACGAAACGGGCCGGAGGGGAATTCAGCTGTCCCACCCAGGAAATTGCAGCGGATCATCTTTTCCCCCGATACGGCACGATCCGCCAGCATGCCGACAGTTTCGCCATCATCAAGCGCCTCGCGAATTTTCAGCATGGAGTCGATTTTTCCAAGGGAGATCACGGACGGGTTGCGCCGGGGATTGATGCTCCCGAGGACGGTGTTCAGTTTGCGTGCGTTTTCCTGATACATGGCCATGCTGGTTTCAGCGTATCCATGGTCGAGGCTGACAGTATGCAAAATTTCGAAGCTGCCCATATGGGCACCGATAAGAAGGCAGCCGCGGTCACCGGAGATGGCTTCTTTTAAGAACTCCTTCCCTTGCACATGAATTTCGAATAATTCGTTTCGTCCGTCGAGCAGAAATATCCGGTCGAGAATGGTCGATGCAAAGAAAAAGTAATGCCGGAAAATATCCCGCAGATTGGCGCGACGCTGCAATGCCCGATTCAAGTAATCACGGGAGGCGGCACGCGCCTTTGCGGAAACGATGATGAAGTAAAGGCAAATCGGGAAAAGCAGGGCGCGTGACGCGTATCGTCCCGCGGCAAGTGCAAACCATACGATAAAACGGATGACGAGAACATTGCTGCGCTCGGGACGGGTGGTCCACTCCTGGCTCACAATGGTGATTCCCCGGCGGATACGTGGCGCATACTTGAAGTGCCGGATAATACCTTGTTGCCGGACACGGTGCATTCGAAGCAGATGTCGCCGTTATCGGGTCGGGTAAAATTGATGTGCACCTTGTCG
>LSLI01000006.1 GCA_001577345.1 Candidatus Gallionella acididurans | reverse complement strand
CCCAGGCACACGCAAGCATCTCATCCCACTATGGCGGTACCGGCCTGGGAACCACCATCTCGAAGCAGCTCGTCCACCTGATGGGAGGCAAGATCGGCTTGCACAGCATCGTCGGCCAAGGCAGCACTTTCTGGTTTGAGCTTTTATTCGAAAAGTTACAGGAAAGACGCTCACTAGATAAACGCCAGGCACTGAGCCTGACCAGTGTGTTCGGAATAGGGATGCCTGCCGGTGAACAAACCAGCGTTGCCGCTTATATGACAGCCTGGGGTGGGCGATTCCAGCATGTAGAATCTGCCGCACAACTCCTGTTGCTGCTTAAACAGATACCAGCCGGCGGACGAGGCAACCATATCGTTCTGTGCAAACCTCATGCACTTGGCATCCAGTCCAGGGATTTTGCCGATCAGTTGTGGGCTGAACATGCTCCTGGCAAGATATCGCTGATCATGCTGGATGCCGATGCAGATGGACACAGCGAGGCAGAATTGCTCAAAATGGGCTATGCCTGTTTGTTGAGAATGCCGATAGACAAAACGCTGCTGTTCAATGCCATCCACGGCGCCTCATCCTTAGGCACTGATACAGACGATGTTATCTCGTTCATGAAACACTATGAGCGAAACAGCCTGGGAAAGCGCCAGCTCAACATTCTGGTTGCAGATGACAATGGCACTAATCGCATGATCATCTCGAAAATCCTTGAGCGCACCGGGCACAGCGTCGATCTGGCAGAAAATGGTGAGCAAGCACTGGATTTCCTTGAACACAAGCGTTATGACTTGGCGATCATGGACATGCATATGCCGGTTCTGCATGGACTTGAAGCTCTAAAGATATTCCGGATGACGGACAGAACGGAGCCACGCATGCCGGTTGTCATTCTTACCGCCAATGCGACCGTCGAGGCAAAACGCGAATGCGAAGAAGCCGGAGTCGATGCCTTCCTGACCAAACCGATTGATTCATACTCATTGCTTGATACCATTGCACACCTAACCGGCACCAACAACAAACAGGCGGCCGATGTACCTAAACCGGTAATTAACCGTCTCTTGCAGAAGCCTGCCGGAAACGCTCAACTATTCAACGAAAACACCTTGCATCACTTGAAGTTGCTTGGAGGAGCAAACGACAATTTTTTGGATAGCGTGTTCCAGGGATTTTTTCTGGAAGGAGAGCAGCTTCTTCAAAGCATGAATTCAGCATTGCTTAATCACGAATATACGACTTTCAAAGAGCTTGCCCACGCCCTGAAGGGAAGTTCGGGCAACGTGGGAGCGGAAGCATTGTATGAGTTGTGCCGGGAAATAATGCGGGCCAGCCATTCCGAGTTGCAGGTATCGGCCAGCGATCGGATGAATAAACTTCAGGAAAGCTTCGGTGCCACCAGACTAGCTTTAATCGGCTATCTGGAGGCCCCTCAGCAAAAGCACACATCCAAGCTCAACAAAACATAGGAGTATGCATTCAGGATCATGCCGTCGCCAATACAAAGTTTTGTCGAGTTTCACCGGTATGCTGCGCCAGTTCTTTTTTTCCGAAAAGATTTTGCTGCGATCGCACGAACCGATCCATCACCTTGAGATCCTTTTCTTTCAATTGCAAAGCTGCCTCGACCCAAATGCCCGTGATATCCATCAACTCCTGATACGTGATCGGATTGAACCGCTGCCGTGCCTTTTGCACCGCAATATATCCATTGGAACGGCGAGCCTGCTTTGCAACATAATCGTATACGGCCTCTTCTCCCCGTCCGTCTTCCACCAACACGTCAACCAGGCCTAGCTCATGCAGTTCTTCCGCGCTGTATAGTTTGCCGCTTAGAATCATCTTCTCAGCCTGGACGGTCCCGATTTTTCTGGCGAGAAAACTGTATGCGCCCATACCAGGGAACAAATTGAACAAAATTTCCGGAAAGCCCATTTTGGCACTGCATTCTGCGATGATAATATCGCTGGTCAACGCTGCTTCGAATCCACCGCCCAACGCATCGCCCTGAATCAGCGAAATCGTAACAACAGGCAAATTACAGTGTCTTATTCTAGACGCCATTGCATCAATGCACATCTTTGCGTAGTGCATCAATCCGTGACGGTCGGCATTTCTGATCAACTGCCTGAACAGCGCAAGCTGCCCGCCTAAGTTGAAAATATTGGGAACCTTGGAAGCGAGCACCATATAGAGAATCGAATGAGGCTTCCCGTCTGCCCATATCTTCCCGCCACAGGCATCAACGGACTCATGATACTGACGCAATTCGCTCAGAAGATTCTGATCAAAGCAAGGCACATCTTCTGGGTTCATAAATATCCAAGAGATTCCCTCATCAGGATCAAATCGTGTGTCCAGTTGCTTATATTGGGTTATTGTCGAATTCTTCGCGTTTGTAATAAGTTCTAGCGTTCCCATTTCATCATCCTTTCGAATAAATATCCTTAGCTTTGAATAAACCGCCCGCTACAAATCTAATCCATGAAGAGAGGTCTATTCACCGTAATGCCGCGCAGCCATGCAGGCCAATCCTCGACACAAATTTATAGTAGCAGGATTCGTGCTGGCCAGTCTTCCTGTCAGGGCGCACATATACCCTTGGGGCATGTCCGTTATAATGGCGTGCAACCTACACTTACTTACTTCTATGCCTGCCATCCGGCCACTACCCGACTTGCTAATCAATCAAATCGCCGCAGGCGAGGTGATCGAACGTCCCGCCGCAGCGCTCAAGGAATTGCTGGAAAACAGCCTGGATGCCGGAGCAAGCGACATTGCGGTGCAACTGGATGGCGGCGGCACCAAATTATTGCGGGTCCGTGACAATGGCCATGGCATCGCCAGGAATGAACTGGCACTGGCGCTGATGCGCCACGCCACCAGCAAAATTGCCTCGCTGGATGATCTGCAACAGGTTGCAAGCATGGGATTTCGCGGCGAGGCATTGGCGAGCATGGCTGCTGTGGCGCAACTCACCCTGATCAGCAGAACAACAACGCCCGTTCCTTCCAAGTCATCCGGCAACACCGAAAGTGCCATGCACGCGTGGAAAGTGGAGGCGATCGACGGACGAATTAGTGAACCAATCCCCGCGAGCCACGCGCATGGCACCACGGTGGAAATACGCGAGATGTATTTCAACACTCCGGCACGGCGAAAATTCCTGAAGACAGAAGCCACGGAATTCGCCTGGTGCGAGGAAGTATTCAAACGCATCGCGCTGTCGCGCCCCGATATCACATTTTCGCTGCAGCACAACGGGCGCACGATCTGGCAATTGCCGGCGCTGCAGGGTGAACAAGCCGCGCTGAAGCGCGTCGCCACTTTGCTCGGCGACGAGTTCGGGCAAGCTGCCGTGCCGGTCTCCCGCAGCGCGGCAAACTTGTCCCTGCAAGGCCTGGCGGCACTGCCCGCCTATTCGCGCGCCAGCCGCGACGCGCAATATTTTTTCGTCAATGGCCGCTTTGTGCGCGACAAAGTCGCCAGTCACGCGCTGCGCCAAGCTTATCAGGACATCCTGCATCACCAGCGCCACCCCGCCTTCGTGCTGTTCCTCGAACTGCCTCCGGAACAGGTGGACGTGAACGTGCATCCCGCGAAGAGCGAAGTGCGTTTCCGCGAGAGCCAGGGAATCCATCAATTCATCTTCCACACCCTGCAACAGGCGCTCGCCGTTCCGGCAAGCGGACAGGAGACCCGCGCACCCGAATCCCGACAACCAGCACCGCACATGCCAACGCAACAATCCATGCACCAGAATTCCATGCGATTCGGTGTTGCAGAACGGGAAGCCGCTTATCGCCTGTGGGAAGCACAAACAGAAATCGGAACTCAGGGATTGCCAAACTCCGCATCGGCGATGCCAGTGCCGCCGCTTCGACAGGCTCGGGACATACCCGCCCATTGCTCCTTGCCCCAGGACGAATTCCCCATGGGCTTTGCCATCGCCCAGCTCTCCGGCATCTATATCCTTGCGCAGAACGCGCAAGGCATGATCATCGTGGACATGCACGCCGCACATGAGCGCATCGTGTACGAGAAACTCAAGACTTCACTGGATAAAGAACAGGTCGCCACCCAACCATTGCTGATCCCGGTGAGTTTCTATGCCGACACGCTGGATGTGGCCACCGTGGAAGCCGAACAGGACGCGCTCAACAAACTCGGCTTCGACATCGCCCCACTCTCGCCGACCACGCTGGCGATACGCGCAATGCCGGTGATGCTCAAGCAATCCGAAGCCGAAGCTGCAGCTCACGACGTCATAGACGAACTACGCGAATTCGGGGCGAGCCGCGCAATGACCGAACGGCGCGACGAATTGCTCGCCACGCTGGCCTGTCACGGTGCGGTGCGCGCCAACCGCATCCTCAGCATCACCGAAATGAACGCGCTGCTGCGCGAAATGGAACAGACCGAGCGCTCCGGCCAATGCAACCACGGCCGCCCGACCTGGTTTCAGATAACGCTTGCCGAACTCGACAAGATGTTCATGCGCGGACAATGAAGACTGAGGACTCAGGACTGAGGACTCAGGACTCGGCATCCAGAACTCAGCCCTTAGTCCTGGGTCCTCGATCCTTGCCCCCTTCCATTGCGCGCATCGCCTTCGCCAGTTTCATCGGCACCGCCATCGAGTTTTATGATTTCTATATCTACGGCCTCGCCGTGGCGATGGTGATCGGTCCGGTATTCTTCCCCGGCAGCGACCCCGCGGCACAGGCGTTGAGTGCGTTCCTCACCTTCGGCATCGCCTTCCTCGCGCGCCCGCTCGGCGCGTTGCTGTTCGGACATTTCGGCGACCGGATCGGCAGAAAAGCCACGCTGGTCGCGTCCTTGCTGGTGATGGGAATTTCCACCACGCTGATCGGCGTGCTGCCCGGATACGAGCTGATCGGCTGGACCGCACCCGCCCTGCTCTGCCTGCTGCGCTTCAGCCAGGGCATAGGTCTGGGCGGAGAATGGGGCGGGGCGGCCTTGCTGGCTGCGGAGTATGCGCCTTCGGGCAAGCGCGGCTGGTTCGGCATGTTCCCGCAACTGGGGCCGCCGGTCGGCTTTTTGCTTGCCACCGGCAGTTTCCTGTTGCTGTCGCAATTTCTCGACGATGCGCAATTCCGCGCATGGGGCTGGCGCATTCCCTTCCTGGCCAGTGCGGTTCTCGTGATCGTCGGCCTCTATGTGAGGCTCAAGCTGACCGAGACACCGGTGTTCGCGAAGGCTATGCAGTCCCACCAGCCGGTCAAACTACCGCTGGCAGAACTGTTCCGGCATCATGCAAAGTCCCTGCTATTGGGCGCATTGGCAATAGTCGTGTGCTACGCGCTGTTCTACATCTCCACGGTGTTTGCATTGAGCTATGGCGTAGCCACACTGGCCATCCCGCGCCCGCAATTCCTCGGTATGCTTTGCGTGGCCGTGATTTTCATGGCCGCAGCCACACCGCTTGCCGCCTGGGCGGGCGACCGTTATGGACGCCGCCCGGTGTTGCTCGCCGCGGGCAGCGCGGCATTCCTTTCCGGCTTTCTGCTCTCCCCGATGCTCGGCAGCGGCTCGCTGTGGCAGATCACCGCCTTCCTTTCCATCGAACTCTTCCTGATGGGTGCCACGTTTGCACCCATGGGAGCTCTGCTGCCGGAACTGTTTCCGACTGCGGTGCGCTACACCGGCGCCGGTGCGGCCTACAACCTGGGCGGCATACTCGGCGCTTCGCTGGCGCCCTACATCGCGCAACAACTGGTGTTGCACGGCGGCCTGTCATGGGTGGGCGGCTATGTATCTACAGCCGCCGCTATCAGCCTGCTGGCCGTGTTCATGATGCGCGAGACACGCGACAGGGAACTGGCATGAGCCTAAAAATGGCGGCTGTCCGCAGATTGCACAGATTTACGCAGATTAAACAACACTGCAACTACATTGCCAGTGCCACCCAATTAGTGAACAAGATTCTTTTATATCTGCTTGTTAATCTATTTAATCTGCGTAATCTGCGAATCAAACAGTTTTTCTAGCATGAAAACCTTACCCCCCGCCATTTTCCTGATGGGTCCCACCGCCAGCGGCAAGACCGGCGTCGCGGTGGAACTGGCCCAGCATTTGCCGGTGGAAATCATCAGCGTGGATTCCGCGCTGGTGTATCGCGACATGAATATCGGCACCGCCAAGCCGGACGCCGCCACCCTCGCCCGTGCGCCTCACCACCTGATCGATATCATCAATCCAACCGAAGCGTACTCCGCCGCCGCGTTCCGCCGTGATGCACTGCGACTGATGGCGGACATCACGCAGCGTGGGAAGATCCCGCTGCTGGTCGGAGGCACGATGCTGTACTTCAAGGCGCTAAGTGCAGGGTTGAGCGACCTGCCACAATCCGATCCCGCAGTACGCGCCGCACTCAATTCCGAAATCGCGCAACACGGCATTCAGCACCTGCACCGGCAACTCGCGCAAGTGGACGCCGAAACCGCCGCGCGCTTGAAGCCGACCGACACGCAGCGCATCCAGCGAGCGATGGAAATTTACCGCCTCACCGGTCAGACCATGTCTGCGCTGATTCAACTAAACCCCCTCTCCCGAGAAGGGGCTTGGGAAGGGGGGGAATTGCCTTACCGCGTCATACCCATTGCCCTGCTCCCCTCCGAACGCAGCCAATTGCACGCGCGCATCGCAGCACGCTTTTCGTCGATGCTGAAGCAGGGATTAGTCGATGAGTTGCGCGAATTACAAACATGTTATGCTTTGCATCCTGACTTGACCTCGATGCGTTGTGTGGGCTACCGTCAGGCATGGCAATTTCTCGCAGAAGAAATCAATGAGGCAGATTTGCTGGAAAAGGGCACCGTCGCCACACGACAGCTTGCCAAACGCCAGCTCACATGGTTGCGCTCCATGCCGGACAAAATCGAATTCGATTGCCTTGCCGGGAATCTGGCCGAACAAGTGCTGAATATGGTCCAATCAACTACCGATACAAAATAAAAAAACTGCCGGATAGGCGATCAAAATGCAGGGGGGAAATAATGGAAGGCACGCTGAATAATTCAGGCTTCGATCCCAGGTATCCGGGTGAAAACAACTCCCTGCTTTCAAGATTATTGGTTCGTTACAGAAGCTGCCCAGAAACCGAGCACGAGCAGGCCACCCTGAGACTGTTTCTTACCTGTAGCGGTATTCTTTACCTTTGGCTGGTCGCACACTTTAACCTTATCGGCACTGTCACCGAGCGGGCTGAAGTGACCAAGCTGTGGGCGCAGTGGTGGTGGCCATCAATGTATTTTTTGTGTGCCTTGGTGCACATCGTTTCCCTGCTTGTAAAGCCGACAAGGCTGATATTGCGCAGAAACGCCATGTTGTTTCTGGACAACGCTTTCATAACTGTATTGGCGCTCCATGGCGGATTGTTCACCCCCTTTGTCGCATTCTATTTCTGGATAGCCATAGGATACGGATTCAGGTACGGGCCGAATTGGCTGATTTACTCAGCCAGTTCAAGCATCATGTTTATCTCGCTAGCGGTTTATATGGTCCCTACATGGAATGCAGGTTCAACTGCCGGATTTTCAATAATTCTGAGTTTGTCCATCGCCTCGGGCCATGCATATTTTTTACTTAAACGGTTGAAATTGACGCAACAAAAGCTGGTACTCAAGGCCAGCGAACTGGAAAACCTCGCGACCCGTGACTCCCTGACCGGACTGGCCAACCGTGCCTTGCTCATGGACCGTCTGGCGCATGCCATCACATTGGCAACTCGCAAGGAAGGTGACGTTGCCTTGCTATTCATAGACGTAGACGGGATGAAAACGGTGAATGACCGGATAGGCCATGCTGCGGGGGATGCATTGCTGATCGAGATTTCAAACAAACTCCAGGCACGTTTGCGCGCCGTTGATACCTTCGCCAGGATAGCCGGAGACGAGTTTGTCATCATCCTGGAAGGGGTAACAGACCGGCAAAGCGTTTTGAATGTGGCTGATATCGTACTGGAAGAAGTATGCAGCGTGACATCCATCACAGGCCAGGATATCAAGATTTCAGCCAGCATCGGAATCGCATGGCTGTCCTCGATTCCCAGGATGTTATGGAAGCCGGATACGCTGCTAGCTGCGGCCGATAACGCAATGTATGCAGCCAAAAGAAGCGGCAAAAACCGGTATTGCATCGCCGCTGTAAATGTTCCATAACATTGCCAGCTGAACACCGGGCAGATTCTGCAGTTCAATGTTGCCATTAGACCGGGAACCATGATTTACGGCATAATGCGCGTCACAATTCTTCCAGCACACTAACGTTCAATCCATGAAAATTGCCATCGCCGGTACAGGTTACGTCGGCCTTTCCAACGCTGTCCTGCTTGCCCAACACAATGAAGTGGTTGCAATAGACATCGTTCCTGAAAAGGTCGAAATGCTCAACCGCAAGCAGTCGACCATTGAAGATGCCGAGATCGAGGATTACCTGAAGCACAAAACGCTCAACCTCAAGGCCACTTTGGACAAACGCGCAGCTTATACCGGTGCGGACTATGTCATCATCGCCACGCCGACAGACTACGACCCGGAGACCAACTATTTCAATACCAAGTCCATAGAATCGGTCATTCAGGATGTCATGGGCATCAACCCGCAAGCCGTGATGGTGATCAAATCCACCATTCCCGTCGGTTATACCGTCAAAGCCAGAGCCAGGTTCAATTGCAGCAACCTGATCTTCTCGCCGGAGTTTTTGCGCGAAGGCCGCGCGCTGTATGACAACCTGCATCCCTCGCGCATCGTTGTCGGCGAACGTTCAAAGCGCGCCGAGACCTTTGCCGGCCTGCTCAAGCAAGGCGCGATCAAGCAAGATATCCCCACGCTGTTTACCGACTCAACCGAGGCCGAGGCGGTCAAGCTGTTTGCCAATACCTACCTCGCGATGCGCGTGGCCTTCTTCAACGAACTCGACACTTATGCGGCCACTCACGGGCTTGATACCAAACAGATCATCCAGGGAGTAAGCCTGGATCCGCGTATCGGAGATCACTACAACAACCCTTCGTTCGGTTACGGCGGCTATTGCCTGCCGAAGGACACGAAACAGCTGCTCGCCAACTATCAGGAAGTCCCGCAAAACCTGATCCATGCCATCGTCGAATCAAACACCACGCGCAAGGATTTTATTGCAGCAAGCATCGTCAAGCGCAACCCGAAGATAGTCGGCATTCATCGCCTGGTGATGAAAAGCGGGTCCGACAACTTCCGCTCTTCCAGCATCCAGGGCATCATGAAACGCATCAAGGCCAAGGGTATCGAAGTGATTGTGTATGAACCCGCGCTCAAGGAGCCGGAGTTTTTCCGTTCCAGAGTGGTGAATAACCTGGCGCAATTCAAGAAGGAGTCCGACATCATCGTTGCCAACCGCATCACCGACGATATCAGGGACGTGGCTGACAAGGTTTATAGTCGTGATTTGTTTGGCAAGGACTAAACATAGCGACATAAATCTACTGATGAAACGACTAGCCATCTGACTATTGAGGTTTTCATATTTGATGGCAGTGACACATCTTTCGGAATGCGGTAAGGTGAAATTAAAAAACTGGCACGTCATTCCAGCGAATTCGGGGAATCCAGAATGTCTCGTCATTGCAACAAGGCTTCAGCTGCGAGCGAAGCGCGGCAGAGGCGAAGCCGACGCGGCAATCCAGTAAGGCTGTCATTGCGAGAAGGCGTAGCCGACGTGGCAATCCAGATGGTTTAAAAAAATGCATCTTGGTCTTGCTGGATTGCTTCACTTCGTTCGCAATGACGGCAAGGGTGTCGTGAATTATGGAAGTATCAATAAGTCGGCAAACTACGCCAACCAAGTCAGTGGTTATGCGCAACTCCGGAGCGGGGTCGGGCGGTGCTCGCGCTCCTCACATACTGTCGTGTATGCTGCATCTGCGACACGTTACTGGCTAAGCCAGCCGATTGCGGGAGCAGATGCAGGCCGCTCTTCCCGCACCAGGATGCTACGCAACACCGTGTCAGAGCGGCTACGCACTGTGCTCCGGCATCCCCCGCCCCAAAGCCGCTCGCTACGATTTCTGCCACTATGTATCGTCACAGACTGAATAGCAGGTCAGCTTTTTTCGCCCTGGCAGGCCAGCGTACCGACCCGCCCCTCCACCTCGCGCATCACCACCTCATGGCGGGGTAATGAGGCAATGTCCAGCCCCTGCAGGTATTGCTGCATGGACACCAGCTCGTAGCCCTGTTCCTGCCAGCCCTGCAGCAACTGCTCGAATATCGGCAGCCATTTCCCGCCTTCCAGCTCCGCGTGCAGCGTATATACGTGGCCGGTATGACACGGTGGGGCGGAGCCCTCAGGTGCGGGAATACCGGCCTCGCACCCGCTCCCGAAATCGGCCGAATCCCCGGCTAACGCGGCGCGGGTGCGACCGGTGGCAGACGGTTCTGCAGTCAGCTGCAGGATATGTTGCGCGATATTCTCAAGCGTGATGCCGTCGCGGTTCATCAATTCATCTAGCGTCGGCAGGGTCGTCGGCAATTGCGGACAGGCGATAATCTCGGCTTGCCAGGTCGGAATGAAAGGATGCGTGCCGCGCGTATCCGAGCTGTATTGAAAACCCAGTTGCTGCATCATCCGCAGCGCATGGCGGTTCATCTGCCAGCCGGCCGCGGCATGGGCATGCGGAGCCTCACCAAAAATCTCTGTGTAGCGATCCACTGCGAGTTGCAGTTCCCGCCGCGTCCACTCGGCATCCTTGTCAGCCACATAATCCTGCCAGCGGATATGGTCGTAGCAGTGGATTCCGGTTTCAAAACCGGCGACTTTTACCATGCGCATGGTGTCAGCGCATTTTCTGCCGATATCGGGGGACGGCAACAGCGTGCCGTACAACAGGGTCTTGATGCCGTAGTGCTCCACCACGGAAGTACGCGACACCTTGCCGATAAAGCCGGGGCGGAATACGCGCTTGATTGCGCGCCCGGTGTGATCGGGGCCCAGCGAGAAGAAAAAAGTGGCCTGCGCGTTATGGCGCTGTAGCACTTCGATCAGGCGCGGCACGCCTTCGCGCGTACCGCGATAGGTGTCCACATCAATTTTGAGGGCGAGTTTCATAATAAAAAAAGGACTGAGGACTGAGAGATAAGGACTGAGATAAAGGCGGAGCAGCGGGCTTTTACTCAGTCCCCAGTCCTCATACCCCAGTCCTGCTTTTTAATCTACCAGACCGCGCGCTTCAGCAACCTGGCCGCGATACGCGTCGAAAATATTGCGCAGCGTGTCGGCCATGTTGATGGTCGGTTTCCAGCCCAGTTCCTCGCAGGTATTGGTGATCTTCGGCACGCGGTTCTGCACGTCCTGATATCCCTTGCCGTAATACGCCGCAGAAGTCGTCTCGACGATCTTCACCTTGGCGGCGGGGTCGCGATACTCGGCATATTCCTTCGCCAGTTTAAGCATCATGTCGGCCAGGTCGCGAATCGCATAATTGTTGGTCGGGTTGCCGATGTTGTAAATCTTGCCGGTGGCGATGCCATTCTTGTTTTCGATGATCTTCATCAGCGCGTCTATGCCGTCGTCGATATAGGTGAAGGCGCGTTTCTGGTGCCCGCCGTCCACCAGGCTGATGTTCTCGCCGCGCACGATGTGGCCGAGGAATTGCGTGACCACGCGCGAGCTGCCTTCCTTTGCAGTATGGATCGAATCCAGACCGGCGCCTATCCAGTTGAACGGGCGGAACAGCGTGAAGTTCAAGCCCTCCATGCCGTAGCCCCAGATCACGCGATCCATCAGTTGCTTGGAGCAGGAATAGATCCAGCGCGGCTTGTTGATCGGGCCGCAGACCAGTTCGGATTCTGCCGGGTCGAATTCCTCGTCGTGGCACATGCCGTACACTTCCGAAGTCGAGGGAAACACCAGATGCTTGCCGTACTTGACCGACGCGCGCACGATGGGCAGATTGGCCTCGAAGTCCAGCTCGAACACGCGCAACGGCTGCTTCACGTAGGTTGACGGTGTCGCAATCGCGACCAGCGGCAAAATCACATCGCACTTCTTGACGTGGTACTCGACCCACTCACGGTTGATCGTGATGTCGCCCTCGAAGAAATGGAAGCGCGGCTTGCCGATCAGGTCGGTGATGCGATCTGTGCTCATGTCCATGCCGTAGACTTCCCAGTCGGTCGTCGCAAGGATGCGGTTGGAAAGATGGTGTCCGATAAAACCGTTCACGCCGAGTATCAGTACTTTTTTCATTTTATTTCCTTAACAATTAAATTCAAATCTCTGTGCGCCGTACTTCGCCGCAAATTCCGCCGCGCTCATCGCGATGCCATCCAGCTCAAATTGCACCACGCGCAACACACCCTGCCCGCAGATCGCATAAGCCTTGCCTTCCTTTACGTAGAAGGAAGGTGGTTCCTTACCAGCCGCAGTACATTTTGTCACCAGCGTCTGCAGGACGCGCATAGTCTTGCCCATCAGGCGCGTCGTCGCACCCGGATAAGGCGGCGCCACCGCGCGTACCAGGTTGTGTATCGCCTGCGCCGATTGCGACCAATCGATAACACCGTCCTCCGCCTTGCGACCGCCGAAATACCCGCCCTTGTCCAGGTCCTGCCTGATCCTCGGCGCATTGCCGGCCAGCAACGCGGGCAACACATCGTTCAACGCGATCTCGGCCGCGACGGTCACCTTCTGGAACACCTGCAGCGCCGTGTCATTTGGCAGGATAGGCACAGCCTGCTGCGCGACGATATCGCCGTTGTCCGGCTTCTCGGTCATGTAATGCAGCGTGCTGCCGGTTTCGGTCTCGCCGT
Organism: Candidatus Gallionella acididurans; assembly: GCA_001577345.1. GTDB lineage: Bacteria > Pseudomonadota > Gammaproteobacteria > Burkholderiales > Gallionellaceae > Gallionella > Gallionella acididurans. The sequence goes on along the minus strand of LSLI01000006.1, from coordinate 59,594 downwards.
GGATTATCGCCCAATTCACCGGCACGCGGCCACGGTATTTCGGCAGCAGCGAACCGTGCATGTTCAGCGCGCCGCGCTTCGGTATTTCCAGCAACTCGCTCTTGAGCATTTCGCGGTAATAAAATGAAAAGAAGAAATCCGGCTGCAGCGCGCGGATCTGCGTGATGACTTCCGGGGTATTCGGGTTGTCCGGCGTGATGGTCGGAATGCCGTGCAATGCGGCCAGCTCGGCGACACTGTCGAACCAGATGGTTTCTTTCGGGTTGTTTTTATGCGTCACCACCAGCGCGACATCCACGCCATGCGCCAACAGCACACTTAAACAGCGGTAGCCTACGTTATGGTAGGCAAACACCACGGCACTACTCATCACGTTTTTCCAGAATCGCCTCGACCAGATAACGCGGCCTGTGGCGCACTTGCTGGTAAATACGCCCGATGTATTCACCCAGCAGGCCGATACCGAACAGCGTAATGCCGATCAGGAAGAAGGCTATCGCAAACAGTGTGAACAGTCCCTCCGCTTCCGGCCCCATTATGATGCGGCGCAACACCAGGAACACCACGAAAAACGCCGACAGCATCGAGATCGCGATGCCCAGCATAGAAAACAGTTGCAGCGGCACCAGCGAAAAGCTGGTCATCAGGTCAAAGTTAAGGCGGATCAGGCTGTACAGCGAATACTTCGATTCGCCCGCCTCGCGCTCTTCATGCCCCACCATCACTTCGGCGGGATTGCGCGCAAAGGTATAAGCCAACGCCGGAATGAAGGTGCTCACCTCCTTGCAGCTATTGATCGCATCAACGATGCGGCGGTCATAGGCGCGGAACATGCAGCCCTGGTCGGTCATATGAATACGCGTGATGCGCTCGCGCAGCCGGTTCATCATGCGCGACGCCACATGGCGCCACCAGCTGTCGCTGCGCTGGCGGCGGATCGAGCCGACATAATCGTGCCCCTCGTCCATTTTCGCCAGCAACAGGCCAGTGTCCTCGGGCGGATTCTGCAGATCTGCATCCAGCGTGACGATGCGCTGCCCGCGGCTCTGCTCGAAGGCCGCCATGATCGCCATATGCTGGCCGAAATTGCCGTTGAACAGGATCACCCGCGTGACGTCGGGACGCTTCTGGAACTGCTCGCGCAGGATAGAGGCGGAACGGTCGCGGCTGCCGTCGTTGACGAACAGTATCTCGTATGAGATGCCAAGCTTGTCCAACGCAGGATACAGGCGATCAAACAGGGCCTGCAGGCCCTGCTCTTCGTTATAGACGGGGATGACGACGGAAAGTTGGGGTGTTGTGCTCATAAGGACGGCATTTTACCGCATGGGGCGCGGATAACGAAATCGGGATTGTCGTAGGGTGCAATAAGCGGAGCGAATTGCATCGGATGCATAGGAGAAACACATACGGCGGTGTCAACTTCTCACGCTCGAAGAGCTTAGAGAATTGCCTACCTTTGGTGCAATGCCAGTTGGTTACTGCGCCCTACGCGGGCTACCGAGCCAACCCAGCCGGCTTACGCATAGCCCAACTTAATTACCAAATCTCGCCCAGGTTCGCTAAGGTAGTAGCTGGTTCCGTGAAAAATATCACGCGAACCCTGAACAAATCCCTTGCGTGTTAACAGGTCAGTTGCCTGCTCGGTTCGTAATCGATTCTGCTGGATTTTGCTTGCAATGACATCAATGGTGATTGGACCTCCATTTACAGAAGCCAAAGCTTTTAGCACCTTGCTCTCGTTATTTGATAGCTCAGTTTCATTATTGGAAGGAACTACAGCATCAGGTACAAAAAAACTGGTTATTCTCAAGCCAATCCCCCACAAAACCGGGAGACAACCTACAAGAAGAAGCCCTAAAACCCAAGTTGGCGTCGGCATGGAAGATATTGATACACCCCAAAACCAAGATGCCAATCTTTTAAGGCCTTCCCAGACTGTTGGAAAATATCCGACAAGCCAAAGAATAAATGAAAGTATGAGGCCACCAATTACAGTAGCTATGACAGAATTTCTTATTGTGTGCTTATCTTCTGCCAAGGTCTCAGCTCCAAATTTTGTAGTCACCTACCGTAATTTAGCAAAAAAAGTCATGGCATGGCATTGGTGACTATTCTGTCAACACCTCGCGCATCGCCTTACACGTGCGCTCCACATCCGCCTCATCCATCGCATAGAACATCGGCAGCGAAACGATCTGCTTGCCGACGCGCTCGGCGACCGGGAACATCCCTTCCTTGAAGCCGCGCTCGCGATACAGCTTGAACAGATGGATAGGCGCGTAATGGAAGCCGATGCCGATGTTGTGTTGCTCCTTCATCTTCGCCATGAAGTCGGGACGAGCGATGCGCTCCGGCAGCACAACCTGGAACAGATGCCAGTTGGTCGATTCGAACTCCGCGGGTGGCAGTTGCGCGCCGGTCTGCATTTCGAAATCCTTGCCCAGCGTCTTGAAATAATGTTTCGCCAGTTTGCGCCGCTGCGCGGTGATGGCATCCAATTTTGCAAACTGGCCCAGGCCGATCGCGGCGGCGATGTCGGTCATGTTGAACTTGCCGCCCAGCACGTCCACTTCGATGCCGTCCCAGCCGCTGCGCGTCACGCCCTGCAACCGGTATTTTTCGGCAAATGTTGCCTCGATCTCATCGTTCAACACCAGGCAGCCGCCTTCGGAGGTGGTGATGTTCTTGTTGGCCTGAAAACTGAACGAGACGAAATCGCCGAACGAACCTATGGGTTTTTCCTTCCAGCTCGAACCTATCGCCTGCGCGGCATCCTCGATCACGCGCAGATTGTATTTGTCCGCGATCGCATACAGCCTGTCCATATCCACCGGCTTGCCGGCCAGATAGACAGGAATGACCGCCTTGGTGCGCGGCGTGATTGCGGCTTCCAGCTTGTCCAGGTCGATGTTGCGCGTGACCGGGTCGATATCGGCGAACACCGGCGTCGCGCCGACTTCGATGATCACGTTCGCGGTCGCCACCCAGGAAATCGGCGTGGTGATGACTTCGTCGCCCGCACCGATTCCCGCGATGCGCAGCGCGATCTCCATCGTGCAGGTGCCGGAATTGAAGGTGCGCACCGGGCGGCCACCGAAATAGGCGGAAAGCTGTTTCTCGAATTCCAGCACCTTGGGGCCGCTGGTGATCCAGCCGGAGCGCAGCGTATCCGCGACCGAGGCGATGGTGGCTTCGTCTATCGTTGGTTTGGAAAAAGGAAGGAATGTATTCATGAATTTACCCGTAAAGATGTACTGCAACCGTTCGTGGTGATGCTTCGACAAGCCCACAGCACAGGGTACATCCGTTCGTGGTGAGGTATCGAACCATAACGGATGTATTGAACCACTTTATAAAGGCCCTTCGATACCTCAGGGCGGACGGTTTAGTGGGCAGCATTGGCTTTAAGCCCGCGAAAGAATAATGACGCCAAAAATAATCACGCCGATGCCCAACATCTTGGTCAGGTTGAAGGATTCGCCCAACAGTTGCCACGCGGCAACAGCGGTCACCACGTAGGCCATGGACAGCATGGGGAACGCGATGCTGACCGGCACGCGCGACAGCGCCAGCATCCACACCACGACGCTGATGCCGTAGCAAAACAAGGCGGTGATGATGTGCCACTCGGTCGCAAACTTCATGCCGATGGGCATGATGTTTTCCATGCTGAACTCGAAATGGCCGATGGCATTGGTGCCCAATTTCATCAGTATCTGCGCGGCGGCGTTGAGCATCACGCCGGTGAAAATCAGGCCGAAGCTGATTAAATTCATGGTTTTTTTACCACGATGTATTGCGCATCTTCATAGATTATTTTCATCGCAAAACCCATTTGCTTGAGTTGCTGGTAGGTAGGTAACGGCATGATAGCCAGCGCTGCCGCTTGCGCCTGCCAGACCTTCGCGAAGCCGGCGTAGTCCGCTATATAGCGCTGCGGTTCCTGCATGATACCGAATGCCATCTCATCCTGATACTGCACCAGCGTGAAGGTGCGCTTCAGGTAGAACGGCAGGGTCTGTTCGTAGGTGTCCACCGAATAGAACGGCTCATTCGCACTGACGTAGGGGCGTATCGCCTCGGCGATGTAGTAGCCGGAACGCTCCTTCGCTATCGTGTTGTAGCCGGACGTGCCGAGCTGCGCGGCGATCAGCGAGCTCAACGACAACACCAGCACTGCGACAGGCTTGCCGCCACTGCGCAGCAACACCAGCGCGGTGATCACGCCCAGCGACCAGACCAGCGCTGCGACCTCCAGCCAGCCGGCATATGCGCTGTATCCCTGAACTTGCAGCGGCGTGTCCGCCAGCCGCGCGGTAAACGGCGCCAGTCCCAGGCCCAGCAGGGTCAGCGGCAGGACAGGGGCGATCAGCCAGAACAGTCTGCGCGGGCTCATCCCGGCCAGTTGCTTGCCCATCAGCAGCGCCAGCGCCGGAAACATCGGCAGCAAATAGGAAGGAAGCTTGGAATCCGAGATGGTAAAAAACAGATAGATGAACACCGACCAGACCAGCAAAAAGCGCGCGGCATTGAAAGTCCCCCGGGCAGCTCCCGGCAGAGCGCTACCGCGCCATGCATTGATCAGGGTATCGAACATCAGCACCGTCCACGGCAACATGCCGGTCAGCAACACCGGGACGAAGTAATACCATGGCTGATAGCGCCCCAGCTCTTTGGTGGTGAAGCGCGTGAAATGTTCGTAAATGAAAAACTTCTGGAAGAATTCCGGATTGGCTTTCATCACCAGGTAGAACCACGGTGCGGTGACCAGCAGAAACACCGCCATGCCGGCCAGCCAATGCATGCGCTTGAACACCGAAAAATCGCGCTGCACCACCGCATAGAGAAACAATGCCGTACCGGGCAGCACCAGGCCCATCAGCCCCTTGCTCAATACCGCCAGGCCCAGTGCAGCCCAGGCCAGCAACATCCACCCGCGCTGCTTTTTCCTGTCGGTGCCGGTTTGGCCGAGCAACAGGCCGACGATGCCCAGCGTGAGAAAAAATGTGACGCCCATGTCCAGCGTGTTGATGTGTCCCAACAGCGCATACAGCATGCTGCCGCCCAGCAGTATCGCGGCATAGTTCGCCGCCTCGCGCCCGAACAAACGCAGGCCGACGAACCACACCAGCAGGATGCCGGCAAAACCGGTCAGCGCATCCCACAGCCGTGAAGTCCATTGATGCTCGCCGAACAACTCGTAAGCCGTGGCCGTCGCCCAGTATTGCAGCGGCGGCTTCTCGAAATATTTGAGGTCGTTCAGGCGCGGCGTAACCCAGTCACCGCTGGCCACCATCTCGCGCGGGATCTCGGCATAGCGGCCCTCGTCCGGCTTGATCAGTTTGCGGTATTCGAGATTGGAGAACCAGATCACCGCGACGGCAATCAGCAGCAGCCAGAGCTGCTTGTTGGAAATATTCTTCATCGCCGTCTCTACTTTTCTGTCCAGCCGGATCGCAGCTCGCTTGCGGCATGGAAGGTCTGTTCGAGCCTGACCGCGTCTCCTGCCGCCAGTGCTGTACTCATCCGGTTCAATTCCGCGATGTAAGCCTGCAATTCTTTCAGCAATGCTTCGCGATTCGCGAGGCAGATGTCGCGCCACATCTCCGCCGAACTTGCGGCGATACGGGTGAAGTCGCGAAACCCGCTGGCGGCAAAGGAAAGCAACAGGTCGCGATTATCGCGCTGCGCCAGGTCGTGCACCAATGCAAACGAAAGCAGGTGCGGCAAATGACTCACCGCGGCGAACACCGCATCGTGCTCGGTGTGCGTAAGCAGGTGGATATTCGCGCCGCAGGCCTGCCAGGCTGCCTGCACGCGGGCGACCGTATGCGCGGGATTTTCCGGCAGCGGGGTCAATATGACCTTTTTGCCCAGATACAAATCGGCGCCCGCCGCTGCCGCACCGCTCAACTCGGCACCGGCAATCGGGTGTGCGGGAACGAACTGCCCCACCCTGCTGCCCAGTTGCGCATAGGCATCGCGCACCACATCGCTCTTGGTGCTGCCGCCATCGGTGACCAGCGTGTGTGCGCCAAGGTGCGGTGCGATGCGCGCCATAATATCCGCCATTTGCCCAACCGGCGTGGCCAGCAGCACCAGATCGGCATCGCCGACTTCGGCTGCGATGTCCTGGCCGATACGGTCGATGATGCCGAGTTGCCGGGCTTGTTGCAGATTGGCTGCACTGCGCCCGAAGCCGACCACTTCGTGAACTGCACCGGCTTTGCGCAATGACAGCGCAAACGATCCGCCGATCAGGCCGACTCCGAAGATAACGATTTTTTTGAATTTTGGTGCAGTCATAAACTTGCCACCTTGCTTTGTTTCAACTTGTTTGGAGTACGGCGACATGTCGCTGCTTTTACCTGATGCAACGCGCCGTGCAAATTTAAAGCGCGGTCATGCCCGCGCACTCCAAATTACAACGTACGGCCTATCGCCTTGGCAATACCGCCCAGTGTACCCATCAGATTTTTCAATTCCTGCGGCGTCAGTGCCTGGTCGGCATCGCACCACGCCTCGCACGGATTCGGGTGCATCTCGACAAGAAGTCCGTCCGCGCCCGCGGCGATCGCCGCCTGTGACAGTGAGGCCACCATCCAGGCCTTGCCGCCCGCATGCGACGGGTCGACGATCACCGGCAGATGGGTTTCCTTTTTCAGCACCGGGATCGCGGTCACGTCCAGCACGTTGCGGTAGTAGGTCTCGAAAGTGCGGATGCCGCGCTCGCAGAAGATGATGTTGTGGTTGCCGCCCGCCGCGATGTATTCCGCCGCCATCAGCCATTCGGAGATGGTCGCGGACATGCCGCGCTTAAGGATCACCGGCTTGTTGATGCGCCCGACTTCCTTGAGCAGGTCGAAGTTCTGCATGTTGCGCGTGCCGATCTGGATCACGTCGACATCGTATTCCAGGAAAGTGTCCAGCATGCGGATATCCATCAGCTCGGTGACGATGGGCAATTTGTATTTGCTTGCCGCGTTGCGGAACATGTCCAGCCCTTCCTTGCCCTTGCCCTGAAAGGTATAAGGGCTGGTGCGCGGCTTGAATGCCCCGCCGCGCATCAATCGGCAGCCCGCCTCGTGCACGAACCGGGCCGACAGGTCCATCTGTTCCTGTGTCTCGACCGAACACGGCCCGGCTATGACCTGGATCTGGTTGCCGCCCAGCTTGATGCCGGCAACATCGACGATGGTATTTTCCTTGTGCGATTCGCGAGACACGATCTTGTATTGCTTGGCGATATGCATCGCCGATTCCACGCCGGGCAGCGGCGTAAACATTTCCTCGGTCAGCGGGCTTTCATCGCCGATCGCCCCGATCACGGTGCGCTCAATGCCGCGCGAAATGTTGGCCTTCAATCCGGCCGTTTCCAGCCTCTTTACCACTGCGCCAATTTGATCGTCAGTGACGTCTTTTCCCATTACGATAATCACACTTGCTCTCCCAGTACTTGCTGCAACGCCGACAAAAATTTGTCATTCTCTGTTTCCAAACCGATACTCACCCGCAAATAATCCGGCATCGCATAATTGGCGACCGGCCTGACGATCACGCCCAGCTCCAGCAGCCGCCGGTAGATGCGCGCCGCATTGGCAATCTTGAAGCTGACGAAGTTGCCGCAAGACGGGATATGCTCCAGTCCCAGCTTCGCCAGCCCTTCCACTATCCGTTTCATGCCGCGCAGATTCAGCTCGAAGGTCTGCCGCACAAAATCCGTATCCTGCAGCGCCGCTACCGCGGCGGCCTGCGCCAGGCTGTTGACGTTGAACGGCTGGCGCACGCGGTTCATCATGTCGGCTACCTGCGCATCGGCGAATGCATAGCCGACGCGCAATCCGGCAAGCCCATAAGCCTTGGAAAAGGTGCGCGAAATAATAAGATTAGGGTAGTCCCTGAGCCAGCTGACGCTGTCATAACGGCATTCCGCCGGCAGGTATTCGTTGTAAGCCTCGTCCAGCACCACCAGTATCTGCGGCGGCAGCGCGCGCATGAAATCCAGCAAGTCCGCCGCGCCCAGGAAGGTGCCGGTCGGATTGTTCGGATTGGCGATGAATATCAGCTTGGCCTGCTGCGCCACGGCAACATCCAATATCGCTTTCAGGTCGTGGCCGAAACCGATCGCGGGCACGCTGACGCCGGTCGCCCCGACCGCCTGCGTCGCCAGCGGGTATACCGCGAAGGCATGGGCCGAGTACACCGCCTTGTCGCCCACCGTCAAAAAAGCGCGCGCGGCCAGCTCCAGCATGTCGTTGGAACCGTTGCCCAGCACGATGCTGGTGTGCCCGACTCCGTAGCGCTTCGACAGCGCGTCCTTCAGCTCGAAACCGTTACCGTCCGGATACAGCGCGATGGTCTTGATCGCCTCGTGCATCGCTGCCACCGCGCGCGGGCTGCAACCGAGCGGATTCTCGTTGGAGGCCAGCTTGACGATGCCGGTGATGCCCAGCTCGCGCTCCAGCTCGGCAATCGGCTTGCCGGGCTGGTAAGGCGCGATGGCGCGGATGTAGGGTGGTGCTAAATCACTATAGTTCATTCGAAACCTTGCTTGTTCGATCAAAAACCTTTGTCCGCAGATTGCGCAGATTTCCACAGATTAAAAAGACAAACATCTTTGTTAAGCGCATATGAATCTGCGTTAATCTGCGCAATCTGCGGATGAAGTTTTTGTCTTAATTTAAACGGCGACCGGATATGAGCCCAGCACCTTCACGAACGCGGCGACCTGTTTCAGCTCGGCCAATGCAGCAGCCACTTTGATATCGGCTTGATGACCTTCGATGTCCATGTAAAACACGTATTCCCAAAGTCCCGAGCGCGCCGGACGCGACTCCAGCTTGGTCAGGCTGACGCCGTGTTTGGCCAGCGGCACCAGCAAATCGTGTACCGCCCCGGGGCGGTTCGCGGTGGACATCACTAAAGATGTCTTATCCCTTCCTGATGGTGCCACATCCTGATTCCCGATCACTAAAAAACGAGTGGTATTGCGCGGGTCATCCTCAATGTTCTCGGCAAGCACAGTCACATCATAAAGTTCCGCCGCATTCCTGCCCGCGATCGCTGCACTGTCATGGGGATGCTCTGCGGCTAAACGAACCGCTTCGGCATTGCTGGAAACGGGATTACGCATGGCCTTCGGCAAATTTGCATTCAGCCAGTTCTGACATTGTCCGAACGATTGCGGATGTGAGAATACCGTCCTGATCGCATTCATATCAGAGCATTGCGAGATCAAACACTGGTGAACCGGCAGCATCACTTCGCCGCATATCCTGGCCTTCTCGGTTTGCAGCAACAGATCCAGGTTGTGCCCGATCATGCCCTCGTTGGAATTCTCAACCGGCACCACACCATAATTGGCACTTCCGCTTTCTACTGCCCGGAATATCTCATCAAAGGTATCGCATGGCATTCCGTCTGCTGCCTGCCCAAAGCGCTTGCGCATCGCAGCTTCGCTGAACGTCCCTTCAGGCCCCAGATACGCCACCTTCAACGGCGCTTCCAGCGCCCGGCATTGCGACATCACTTCGGTAAACAGCCTGACAACCGCGGCATTGCTCAATGGCCCGCTGTTTTGTTTCTGCAAACGCAGCAATACCTGGGCTTCGCGCTCGGGGCGCAGCATCACGCCATCTTCCTTGAGATGACCTATCTGTTGCGCCAGCGCGGCACGCTGATTGACGAGTTTCAGTAATTCGTCATCCAGCTTGTCGATCCGGTCGCGCAATTGCTGCAATTTTTCAATCATATCGTTCTCAGCAAGGGAAGATCGCGCACCATCAGCACCCCCGGAATGGCGGCGATCTGTGCGATCAGTTTAGCCGGAATCGCGCTGTCTGTATCCACCAGCGTGTAAGCCATTTCGCCGCGCGATTTGTTCAGCATGTTATGGATGTTGATGCCGGCTGCGGCAAGCTTCGTGGAAATCTGCCCCAGCATGTTCGGCACGTTGCTGTTGGCGATCGCCAGACGAAAGGATGATTCGCGCGGCATGCTGACATTGGGGAAATTCACCGTATTGACCAGATTGCCGTGCTCCAGATAGTCGCGCAATTGTTCCACCACCATCACCGCGCAGTTGTCCTCGGCCTCCCGGGTGGATGCGCCCAGGTGCGGCAGCGCGATCACTCCGGGATTGTTCCGGTTTTTGCTGGTGGGGAAATCACACACATAGCAGCGCACCTGCTTGTTCGCCAACCCCGCCAGTATGGCATCCTCATCGACAATGGCATCGCGGGAAAAATTCAGCAACACCATGCCCGCCTTCATTGCCGCGACGCGCTTGTCGTTGATCAGGTTGCGCGTGGCTTCCAGCAGCGGCACATGCAGGGAAACAAAATCGCTGTGCTTCAGCAGGTCTTCCACCCGGTTTGCTTTCTTTACCTGCGCGGACAGGCTCCACGCGGCATCCACGGTGATCTCCGGATCAAAACCGATCACGCTCATGCCCAGGCCGATCGCGGTGTCGGCCACCAGACGGCCGATCGCACCCAGACCTATGATACCCAGCGTGCGGCCGCGCAACTCGGTGCCCGCATAATGCTTCTTGCCTTCTTCGACCAGCTTGTGCAGCGCTGCATCATCGCCTTGCAGGCTGGCGGTGAAATGCAGCGCGGGAACAATATTGCGCGAAGCCAGCAGCATGCCGGTGATGACCAGTTCCTTTACCGCATTGGCATTGGCGCCCGGAGCATTGAACACCGGCACGCCGCGCTTGTTCATCTTGTCCACCGGCACATTGTTGGTGCCCGCACCCGCGCGCGCGATGGCCAGCACCGTGTCGGGGATGTGCATCTCGAGCATGTTGTGCGAGCGCACCAGGATCGCATCCGGTTCGGCAATACCGGCACCGGCGACATATCTTTTGGCTGGCAAACGGCCCAGGCCGACCGCGGAGATCTTGTTCAGCGTCAGCACCTGAAAGGTCTTAGGCATAACGGGCACCTGTGCATATCCATTCCCGGGTCGCTGCGCGCCGTGCGTTCTGCACTGCAATCCGGAAGAATGGATTTTGAAAGACGTCCACTGTCATCCCTTGCTGTTTGCGAATTCATTCATGAAACCGACCAGGGCATGAACCCCTTCGATCGGCATCGCGTTGTATATCGAAGCGCGCATACCGCCCACCGAACGGTGACCCTTGAGTTGCAGCAGGCCGCGCGCGTCGGCCTGCTTCAGGAAGTCGCCGTCCAGATTGGCATCTTTCAGCGTGCCTGTATTTTTCAAAGTAAAGGCCACGTTCATGCGCGAACGGTCCGCCTTGTTCACCGGACACCGGTAGAAACCGTTGCTGGCATCGATCGCCGCATACAACAGATTGGCCTTGGCGGTGTTGGCGCGTTCCATCGCCGCGATGCCACCATTCTTCTTCAGCCACTGGAACACCAGCCCGGCCATGTAGATGCCATAGGTGGGGGGCGTGTTGTACATCGAACCATTGTCGGCATGGGTCTTGTAGTCCAGCATGGCAGGCAAGCCGGAAGGGGCGTGGCCCACCAGTTCTTCACGCACAATCACGATCGTGAGGCCTGCGGGACCTATGTTCTTTTGCGCGCCGGCATAGATCAGGCCGAACCTGGACACGTCGATGGCGCGCGACATGATGTTGGACGACATGTCCGCCACCAGAGGCACCGCGCCGACATCGGGCACCCAGTTGAACTCGACGCCGCCTATGGTCTCGTTGGGCGTGTAATGAACAAAAGCCGCATCCTTGTCCAGCTTCCATGAATCAAAAGCGGGAACATAGCTTGCGTTTTTGTCGGCATTGCTCGCCGCCACATTCACATAGCTGAATTTCTTCGCTTCCTCGATCGCCTTCTTCGACCATTCACCGGTGTTGATGTAATCCGCGGAGAGTTTGCCGCGCAACAGGTTCAACGGGACCATGGAGAACTGCAGGTGCGCACCGCCCTGCAGGAACAGCACCTTGTAGTTGGATGGTATGCCCAGCAACTCGCGCAGATCCGCTTCGGCCTGTGCGTGGATACCCATGTATTCCTTGCCGCGGTGCGACATCTCCATCACCGACATGCCGCTGCCGTGCCAATCGATCAATTCCGCCTGCGCCTGCTGCAACACTGCTTTCGGCAACACCGCCGGACCGGCGCTAAAGTTGTAAATCGTCATACCATCACTCTCCGTCTTAGATTTTCAAGAAAACGCAATGCCTGCATTTGCGGCTATCTTAGCTGCCAGTTTTTTGAAATCTGAATAACAGCTCGCAACCGCCTCTTGGTGTGATCCAATTGCACCATCTGCTGATTTCAGGAAGAAAATCGGCTTGTTCGCTTCCATTGCCATCGGCATCAGGCTACGATAATGCTTCAATAGTGCAAGCATATACGGGTCTTCTGTAACTACAGGAACATTCCTAGTAGCGTCCTCAGTCAACACGGACTCACGATAGGTTTGAGGGATTTTATCCAGCCAACGCTGATAGGCTTTCACCGGTCGGCTATTCAAAATACCGTGCTGCATGACTATGTAACCAACGGGTTGCATCGCCCCTTTGGGCATCGCAACATCAATAGGAGCCTTCTCCAACAGACCCTTCCAAACATCACGCCACTTATTCAGTGTTGGTCCAAGATTCTTGAGACCTTGCAAAGAAAACAAATCGGGTGCCAACGGCAAGCAGACTTGATCGGCGGCAATTAATGCTGACCGGTTAATCGCTCCCAGGTTAGGGCCAACATCGATCAAAACCAGCTCTGCTCCCTGAGCAGCACCATGTTGCACAAGTCGATGAAAGGCAGTCATGGTACGAAAAGCAGACTCATCACTATTATGGCAACGAGGCCAAGCGTCCGAAAGCTTATCTTCAAACTGGGATAGCCCGAGGTCTCCCGGAATTAACCCTAGCTTATCCGTAATCTTTTCAATGTGCGGTTCAGCAATATCTCCGACACCCTTCAAAATTGGACGAATCGCCCCATAAACAGTGTCTGGGTGCTCACCGTCCGGCCATAACTCTTCCAAACGTTCTTCTTTCAGAAACATGGACGTCAGATTAGCCTGCGGATCAAGATCAACCGCCAATGTTTTTATTCCACGATCCGAAAACATCCACGCCAAGTGATACACCAATGAGGTTTTTCCCACGCCGCCTTTGTTATTGAAAAAGGCTATCGTTTTCATGCTGCCCTCCGGTAAATCTTGGCCAATACCGCATGTTCATCGAACAAAAATTCTGCGGGCGGATTGCCATTTTCATTGAGCAATGCTTGGGCACGCTGCACACCGTAACCAAAGCGGTTAACGAAACCAAGCGACTTCATTGCTTCTGCTATCACTGGATTGCGGTAACTATTTCGTGTTGGAAAATTGCTCGATGTAGCCTCTCCATATAAACCACCTGGACTCTGAATCTCAATGTGGTCACTGAAAACATAAAAACGAACCGGTGAATTGCTCTCATAATTGCGGTGCATGACCGCATTCATCAACAGTTCACGCAAAGCCCACTCGGGGTAGTCCGGCAACAACCGTTCCTCTAACGAGTTCACTTGATGCATCGAGGTTTGAACGAATGACTTAATCCTTAATTCCAGTTCGCGTAACATCGAATTCAAGTCACCCGATATTTCAGCTTGATCTTCCGGAATATCGGTTAAATCCAAGCCAGGTAATTTGAGATATTGGATATATGCCCCCGGTAAAAAGAACCGGGGATTTTTACCAAACAACAAAATTCCTGCAAAAGTCGGGCAAGCACGTCCAAGGTCATACATCCTGAGAGAAGCTAGCTGCTGTTCAATGTCACGATGATTGGCCGCTATGGTTTCAGCATCCACAGCTTCTCGGCGATAGGCATCAAATTGTCCCAACGCTAAGTCATCAAGGTTTGACTCAATGCAGGGGCGTGCATCGAAGGAACGAACCGCAGCAGTGCGACGCTCGCTAAGGATGCGCTCCTCTTGCTCAGTGGCAACTGCCTTACGCGGGCCGACACGTATATATATTCGCCCTTTGTAGCGTACCGGCGGCATATCAGATGGCAAAACCTCAACCACTGCTACATCGCCGCCTTTCAAGCTAAACTTAGCCACCGACATTACTGGAGGAAATAAAACATTGCCATTCGATCGAATAGCGCCGAGGTCTAGTAACAATTGATTGGTAACACACAATCCCGCCAAGCTCCCATCATCCCTAACGCCAATTAATAAATAGCCAGGTTGGCGGTGGCTGGGTAAATCATTGGCAAAAGCACAAATTGCTTGGCAGAACTTGTCGGTATCTGTGACAGACACCGTGCGCTCAACGCGATCCGACTCCAGATCAGATAACAATTCAGCCAATTGTGCTTCGGTCAACATATATTTCTACTGGGCCTCGTCTTCCGGCTCGGCAATGCGGCTCAGGCCGGCCAGCTTTTCGCCCTTCTCCACGTTCATCAGCGTCACGCCCTGGGCAGTGCGGCCCATCTCGCGAATTTCCTTGACGCGGGTGCGTATCAGCACGCCGCTGGTGCCGATCAGCATGATCTCGTCGTCCACGTCCACCAGCGTCGCGGCGACCACCTTGCCGTTGCGCTCCGAAGTCTTGATTGCGATCATGCCCTGCGTGCCGCGCGCGTGGCGGGTGTACTCGACGATGGGGCTGCGCTTGCCGTAACCGTTTTCGGTCGCGGTCAGCACGCTTTGCTGCTCGTTCTCGGCCACCAGCAGCGAGATCACCTGCTGCTTGGGCGCAAGCTTCATGCCGCGCACGCCGCGCGAGGCGCGTCCGGTCGCGCGCACGTCGTTCTCGTCGAAGCGCACCGCCTTGCCGCCGTTCGAGAACAGCATCACATCATGCTTGCCGTCGGTGAGCGCAACCCCGATCAGGTGGTCGTCTTCGTCCAGATTGATCGCGATGATGCCGCGCTTCATCGGTCGCGAGAAATCGTTCAACGGGGTCTTTTTCACCGTGCCGCCGGATGTCGCGAAGAACACGTATTTGTCCTCGACGAACTCGCTGACCGGCAATACTGCATTGATCTTCTCGCCCTCTTCCAGGGGCAACAGATTCACTATCGGCTTGCCGCGCGAGATGCGGCTGCCCTGCGGTACCTCATAGACCTTGAGCCAGTACACGCGGCCGCGATTGGAGAAGCACAGGATGAAATTATGCGTATTGGCGATGAACAGGTTGTCGATGAAATCGTCTTCCTTGGTTGCAGTGGCCTGCTTGCCGCGGCCGCCGCGTTTCTGCGCCTTGTATTCGTCGAGACGCTGCGATTTCATGTAACCGCCATGCGACAGCGTGACCACCACGTCTTCGGGCGCGATCAGGTCTTCCATGCTCATGTCCTGGGTGTGCGTGATGATCTCGCTGCGGCGTTTGTCGCCGAACTGCGCTTTCACCGCCACCAGCTCATCATGAATGATCTGCGACACGCGTTCCGGCCTGGCCAGGATGTCGAGCAGGTCGGTGATCTTGTCCATCACTTCGCGGTATTCGCCGACGATCTTGTCCTGCTCCAGCCCGGTCAGGCGTTGCAGGCGCAGCTCCAATATCGCCTGCGCTTGGGCGTCGGATAAATGATAGCCGGCGGTCTTGCCCTTGCCGACCAGACCAAACTCGGGCAGCAGGCCCTCCGGGCGGGAAGCGTCGCTGACGCGGCTGAGCATATCCTCCACAAGCGAAGAGCGCCAGCCGCGTTCCATCAGTCCGCGTTTGGCATCAGCAGGCGTGGGTGCTGCCTTGATCAGCGCGATGATCTCGTCCACATTGGACAGCGCCACCGCCAGACCTTCCAGGATATGGCCGCGTTCGCGAGCCTTGCGCAATTCGAAAATGGTGCGGCGCGTGACCACTTCGCGGCGGTGGCGCAGGAACGCATCAATGATCTGTTTGAGATTGAGCAGCTTGGGCTGGCCGTCGATGATCGCGACCATGTTGATGCCGAAACTGTCCTGCAGCTGGGTGTCCTTGTACAGCTTGTTCAGGATCACGTCGGCGTTCTCGCCGCGCTTCAGCTCGATCACCGCGCGCATCCCGGACTTGTCCGACTCGTCGCGAATCTCGGAAATGCCTTCCAGCTTCTTCTCGCGCACCAGCTCGCCGATCTTGATCAGCAGATTGGCCTTGTTCACCTGGTAGGGCAGCTCGTCGATGATAATGGCCTGGCGCTCGCCCTTGCCGATGTCCTCGAAATGGGTGCGTCCGCGCATGATCACGCGTCCGCGCCCGGTGCGATAGCCTTCCTTAACTCCGGCCAGGCCGTAGATGAAACCGGCGGTCGGAAAATCCGGCGCGGGCACGTATTCGATCAGTTGCTCGATATCCAGATCCGGGTTCTTCAGCAGCGCCAGGCAGGCATCCACCACTTCATTTAAATTGTGCGGCGGAATATTGGTCGCCATGCCCACCGCGATGCCGGAAGAACCGTTCACCAGCAGATTGGGGAATCGTGACGGGAACACCAGCGGCTCGTGCTCGGAACCGTCGTAGTTCGGCCCGAAGTTGACTGTTTCCTTGTCCAGGTCGGCCAGCAACTCGTGGGCGATCTTTGCCATGCGGATCTCGGTATAGCGCATCGCCGCCGCGTTGTCGCCGTCCACCGAACCGAAGTTGCCCTGCCCGTCCACCAGCGGATAACGCAGCGAGAAATCCTGGGCCATGCGCACGATGGTGTCGTACACAGCGGTGTCGCCATGCGGATGGTATTTACCAATCACGTCGCCCACGATACGCGCCGACTTCTTGTAGGCCTTGTTCCAGTCGTTGGACAGCTCGTGCATCGCGAACAAAACGCGCCTGTGCACCGGCTTCAAACCGTCGCGTACATCGGGCAGGGCACGCCCGATGATGACGCTCATCGCATAATCCAGATAGGATTTGCGCATTTCTTCTTCGAGGCTGACGGGGTGTGTTTCTTTGGCGAATTGCTGTTCCATGGATTGACTCTTACCTCGGGCTAATTGGAGCGTGACAAAGCGAGCATTTTAGCACAGCGATGCAACCCTAAACCACCCGCTTGCCAAGCCGGACTATTTGGCTAAAGCATTGAGTTTTGTTAGAGTCGGCACCTCGTCAATCAATAACACACACCTGCAGGCCATGACCAACGCCGACCCGATCGAACTGGAAAAATTCTCGCAACTGGCCCACAAATGGTGGGACCCAAACAGCGAATTCAAGCCATTGCACGACATCAACCCGCTGCGCCTGGGCTACATCGACCGCCACGCCGGCCTGGCCGGCAAGACCGTGCTGGATGTTGGCTGCGGCGGCGGCATCCTGTCGGAAAGCATGGCGGGAATGGGCGCAAACGTCACCGGCATAGATCTTTCCGACAAGGCCCTGCAGGTCGCACAACTGCATCTGCTGGAAAGCGGCAAGCAGGTCGACTACCGCAAGATCGCCGTGGAAGACCTGGCAACCGAACAGCCCGCCCACTACGATGTCGTCACCTGCCTGGAAATGCTCGAACACGTGCCCGACCCGCACAGCGTGATCGCGGCTTGCGCCAGGCTGGTCAAGCCGGGCGGCTGGGTGTTCTTCTCCACGCTGAACCGCAACCCGAAGTCTTACCTGTTCGCCGTGATCGGCGCGGAATACGTGCTGAACCTGTTGCCGCGCGGCACGCACGACTACGCCAAATTCATCAAGCCTTCCGAACTGGCGCAGTCCTGCCGCAATGCCGGGCTGTACCTGTCCGACCTGACCGGCATGAGCTACAACCCGCTCAGCAAAGTGTATTCATTGGGAAAAGATACCGACGTTAACTATTTAATCAGCTGCCGTCGTGATTAAGGCCGTATTGTTCGACCTCGACGGCACTTTCGCCGACACCGCATCCGACCTCGCTGCCGCGCTCAACCACACCCGCGCCACCCGCCACCTGCCCCCTCTTCCCCTCGAAGTGCTGCGCCCGCAAGCGTCGCACGGCTCACGCGGGCTGCTTAAGGTTGGCTTCGGCATCGAGCCGGGGCACTCTGACTATGACACGCTGCGCGACATCTTCCTCGACTACTACGCCAGCAACATCTGCGTGCATACGAAACTGTTCGGTGACACCGCGCAGTTGGTCGCCGCACTGGAACAGCACGGCATCAAGTGGGGCATCGTCACCAACAAACCGCACCGCTTTACCGTGCCGCTGATGCAGGCGCTGGGCTATGCCGGGCGCGCTTCCTGCCTGGTCAGCGGCGACACCTGTGCCCATGCCAAGCCGCATGCCGAACCGATGCTCAAAGCCTGCGAAATCATCGGTGCTTCTCCCGCACAGTGCCTGTATATCGGCGACGACCTGCGCGACATGCAGGCCGCCAACGCCGCAGGGATGCGCGGCATCATCGCCAACTACGGCTATGTCAGTGCCGATGCATCCGTCGAAAACTGGTGCGCGCACGGCAGCGTGAACCAGCCAACGGAACTTCTCGCCTTTATCTCCCAGTAATCTGCTTCACCTGCAACGGGGGAATGCTTTTAGAATCGTGAGCAGCATCCTGGCTGGCTGCCGGATAACTGCTGATTGCATGCAATACTTGACATATTCACTCAACTATGTTTAGTATGCTGTCACATTTTGTGGCATTACAAACAAAGTGCGATGGCAATCAAAATTGCCATTTACCGTTACAAGTCTTTTAGGAGGCTGCAATCATGTCCCTGAAACCAGAAACCCAATACGACAGAGATGAAATTGAATTCTTCAGCGAACTTGGTTGGTTAGCCACCTTGTCCGTTACAGTAGCTTCTTTTGCCCCGTACATTGTAGATATATTCGGCTGAACCAGTTTTCCGTTTTAGATTGGAAGTTGTTGCGAAGCCGGGCTACGGGCGCGGGGTGAGCGGAAAATTCGGGCAACGTTGACGCAGGCGCGCTGGCTGTTCAAGCCTGCCGACCGGATCAAAAGTTGTAAACTCCACCCAGCGAAATCATTCTCATGCCGACCCCTGGGGCGACATTGCCCAAGTCTTCAAAATCCGTGCGCAAAACAATCCCTTCACCCATGTTATATTCACCACCGATGCCATACAGCCGGTTGGACTGGGAGCCGCTTATGGTGGGCAGATTGTTGCCGTTATTGTCCGTAGAAGCGTAGTTCATTGAGTTGTGATCAAACCCGATCTTGCCGAATATGGAAAATGCATCACTGAGCGGATACTTTCCTATCGCGGCGATTTGCAATGATGATGCGTTGAAAGCGTACGACGCGTACTGCGGGGGATAATTACTATATCCCCCGTAGCCATACCCTCCCCCGTAGCCGCATCCATAGTTGCAGTTGTTGCTCGTATTTGACAATATCGCATAACCCGTCTCAATGGCGAACGCCGATGAGAAGTTGTAACCGCCTGTAATGCGAAGGCCGGCGGTGCTGGGGAAAAACGAGCCACTGTAAGTAGCCGAAACCATATCTGCCCCGGCATAAAACCTCCCGGCATTATCGTCCAGAACCGGAAAGTCATAGAAATCATCCGCCCAGACTGGGTGGACAACAAATCCAGATAGCAATATAACAATCGCAAGTTTTTTCATGGCTTTGTACTTTTTAACACCACAGTTAAAGAATCGCTCATGACAAAGACATCTGTCCCGTAAAATCATCCACCGGCGCCTCCTTAAATTGCATTACTTCATCCGCTTTCGGCCGGGCTGGTTTAAATGCAATCAGGCATGGGCGTGCAGTACCGCTTTAATGATGCATTTTGGCAAAATGCCGATCCGCTATGGCTTTTTGTTCGGGTGTTAATGCCATGTAAAGCTGTTTGAGCGCATCGTCCATCTTCTCGAAGCTTGCCAGCCTCTGCTTCATCAATTCGATGTGACGATCGAAGCGTTCGGGTGCCGTTTGCGGTTTGTCGTGCATCGCCTCCTCCATCCGGTCTCTTATATCCTTGACATTGCTCTTTGTCTTTTCGGCATACGTAGCCCACACTTGTTCCTGGTCACTTGTGATCTTGAGTTCCTCCTTGAAGCTGGCAAGACGTTTTTCAACTTTCGCAACAGGATCGGGATGTTGATGAGTCATGCCGGTAGCCCCGCTCGATGAAGTATCATCGGCATAAACGGGGGCGATCATGCAAGCCCCAAACAGAACAAACATCCCCAATATCATTTTCTGACTATTTTTCATTGACAACTCCTTAATATATTAAAAATCGGGGTTTATACACACCCCGGATTGTTACCATCGAATACGGGCCAAGATTCAATCATCATCGCCCATACCACCGAAACCACCCTCTCCGAATCCGCCATACCCGAACCCACCATCCCCGAAACCGCCAAAACCGCCGCCATCCATACCCCCGCCGAATTCAAAACCGGGACCTTCCATACCGCCATATCCATAATTGCCATACCCGCCGCCCATGGGCATGCCCACGCAACCGGCTAACGCCAGCAACAACGCGCCCATCAATATCAATTTTTTCATTTAATCCTCACTGTTATAAAAACTTCTGCCTGAGCAGGCCGACCGGAAAATTCCAGCCTGATGCCATGTATCCAATAAAGTAGCAGTAACGAAATCATTTCTCCAGACTGATAAGCAGCACACCGGAAAGAACCAGGATCGAACCTGCGATCTGCAATAATGACACGGGCTCGCCCAACAAATAATAGGCAAGGATAATCGTTATCACCGGCCCGGCAGCACCGACCAACGCAGCTCTCTCGGGGCCAATTCGCCGTATACCCTCCGACAGGAGAAAAGCGGGAAGAACCGTAGAAAATACCGCCATAGCCAAAGTCACCTCATATACTTTCAACGGCATGGCCAACACAGCCAATGGGCGCAATAATGCAAACTGAATCACGCTTGCGATACAGGCTGAAGTCATTGCAACGGCAGTAAAACGCGTCGCCCCGATCTTCGAAATGACAACCCCGCCGCCGAGCAGGTAACAGGCAAATGAAAGCCCATTCCCCAGAACCAACAGCCCCCCCAGAAGAATATTCTTGTCATTGAACGACGCATCATGCATAAACGCAAGATAGATTCCCCCGTAACTCAGGAACAACGCGAGCATCTGCTTTTTCCCGACGGCTTTACGGTATATGAGTGCGGACAATAGCACCACTATCGTGGGGTAAAGAAAAAGGATCATCCGCTCAAGCCCTGCGGAGATGTACTGCAAGCCGAGCAGATCCAGGAAGCTCCCCACGTAGTAGCCCAGGAAACCCAGGCCGCTTGCGGCGAGCAATTCCGTCCAGCCCATTCCGTCGCCCCGGGACCATACCAATATAAACACAAAAAATGGCAGGGAAAATGCCATGCGCAGCCCGAGCAGCGTGACCGGATCGACTCCGAGGCTGTACGCAATTTTTACCAGCACTCCTTTGGCAGAGAACCCGACTGCAGCGGTAAAAACCAGGGCTGCACCAAAGATAGTGTGCTTTTTTACCCTGACGGACAACTGAGCACTGCCGTTAACCCGAACCGTCCCGGCTACAGGGGCAGTTATTGTTCCTTCGCTAATTGATGGCAATTGACGGACTCAATTTATTAAGGGTCGGGGGTTCAAGGCTCAATTCGAAGCGGCCTCAACATAACCAGCGCCTGCTGGAGATCCCTGCGAGTCCAGTAATTTATACTGCTCCATCAAAAGCTTGGGGTCATTGTATTTTTCCGCGTTCTCATCGCTCATGATCGCGGTATATACGCGATCAAGTACCGTGAAATCAATTTCCTTGATGCCCGCGCAGGCCAATCGTTGCCTCAAGATATTACGGCCGCTATGGCGGCCTATGACCATCCTGGATTCCGCACCAAAATCCGCCGCACGCATGAATTCATAAGTGAAGCGATACTTCATGATCCCTTGTTGATGCATCCCTGCTTCGGTCGAAAAAGCATTGCGCCCGATAATGGGCTTGTGCAAAGGAATATTGAGATTGAGATAACCCGCAACCAGGGTACAGGTTTCATGCAAACGGTGCTGCACGATGTCATGGGTGCGATGCAGCTGTTCTCCCTTGTGACAAAGAATCGCGACTACTTCCTCCATACTTGCGTTTCCCGCCCTCTCGCCAATACCGCACAATGTCACCTGAACCTCATCGGCTCCTGCCTCGATACCCGCAATACTGTTCGCCACTGCCAGCCCCATATCATTGTGGCAATGTGCGGAAATTCGAATGTCCTCACCGACAAAATCTCTCAAGTCCTTCACCAGCGCATAGTATTCGCCGGGCAGGCAATAACCGACGGTATCGGGCACGACAATTGACGAGATGCCGTGCTCTATGCCCGCACCGATCAGCTGCTCCATAAATGAAAAATCGCTGCGAGTCGCGTCTTCCAGCAACAGCGAGATATCCTTGAAACCAACGAGCTTGGCGTGATCAATCGCTCCCACCGTTTCCTGCATGACTTGTTGGCGTGTTATGCCGCGCTTGTATTTGATATGGATATCCGAACCCACCGATGCCAGCTGTATCCTGGGATGCGCAACCGCAGCCATCGACTGGGCGCACGCATCAATGTCCGCCACAACCGTTCTGGCGAAACCGCACGGTACGGCACGACTCAAAACTTGACAGATTTCTCGCGTGGCCTCGAAATCTTTCGGAGATGAAGCGGGGAATCCCGTTTCTATGGTATTCACGCCCAGCCTTTCGGATGCTTCCGCAATTCCAACCTTCTGCTCGGTTGTAAGCGAATAGCCTGGTGCCTGTTCGCCGTCACGCAAAGTGGTATCAAAAATACTGACATGTTTTATAAGATTCATTTTTATCTCCGAAGACCACGGCATTAACACCGCGGGAAGGCCCTTGTTCGGACTACCCAACTCGGGTGTCCGGTTAAAATTAAACAGAATTAATCGACGTTCCGTGATGGCCTGATGACTCCTCCGGCGTCAGCGAAAGGCATATGAATTACGGGTTTTCCCGGAAACAGAGGCTGGTAATTTTTGCAACAAAAGGTATGGGAAAAGCGTCAAGTTGAACCTCGTTTGAAAAGTGCGCCTGATTCTATATCCATCATTAAATCAGCAAGAATTAAATTAATGTTAAGTTGAATGCCAGTCATGGGAACGACGCAACAACGGGAACTCCAATGCAATAGTTCGTCGGTACTCCGCAAAAGACGCAACTCCGACATGAATACATAATAGGAGTTCGATACTACGATGCAGAGATTCAACCGCCTGCCAGAAAGCGACGTGAATGCCGGACACCCGAACCGGCCATTTCCATTGCAGGCATTGGACTTCAAGCTTGCTCCCGCGTGATAATTAAGCACCATGAAACTTTTTTTAGGATATTGGTTTGCTGAAAAAACGCCGCAGGCCAATACCTGTCCATGGGTACAATGGCAGCATGTCTTCATGTTGGATTTTAAACCGGCATTCCGGAAGACCGGATGAAGTCCAATCAGGGACGATCCGCATGCATCGGCATCATGGAAAAGTCTGGAGGATCAATGATAGATTTTGGGAGAGGTTGAAATGGGAGTGAATTTGACAAAAGAAATTGAAGCCCTCATGAAAATTGAGAGTGAACTGACTGCGCCAGGAATTGAATCACTCACCGAAAAACAATCGGCCAGGCTTGAGCGAGCGAGGGCCGAACTGGACAGCATAGCCGCATCAAAGCCCGGCATTGTTGAACATGTTCGCAAAGATATTGCGCAAGGGCTGGCCCTGCTGGGAAAGAAGAATTACCAGAAAGGCCTTTCCCTGGTCAGGGGGAAGCTTTTCCCACTGGCAATCAGAACGGCAGCCGGCCTGGTGGTACAAAGGTCCGACATTGAAAAACTGAACAGTGCCGGCGCAGCCATCGGCGACCATACTGTCATATCCCTAGAGCAGAACAAGCTGTGCAAACGCACTGAGAATGGCGACCTGATACTGCCCTGGGAATGGGATATTTGACGTTGGGCGAGCAAGACGCCGGGTAAACCCGGATAAGTGCACGGCGCAAACACGGGAGCGAGCCGCTTGCAAGCTTCCCGCTCCAATGATCCGGCACAGCATCTCGGGTCAGGGCGGCAATTCCAGCGGCATGACTGGCCGGATTAATTTTTGTGCATATGGTCGTGCAGAAATTGAATGAACGTCTTGAGCGGGGCCGGCAGATGCGGACGGCTGGCGTAATATAAATACCAGCTATGGTATGTAGGAGACCAGTCGGTCAACATCGGAACCAGCCTGCCCTCGGCAATGTCCTGGCCCATATATGCCTCCGCCATGTAACCGATGCCGATCCCGTCGCGTGTTGCCTTTACCATCAGATCGACATCGTTGACGATCAACGGACCGCTCACCCCGACCTCGATCTTTTTCTTGTTCTTCTCAAACTCCCATGTCACTATTTGCTGGTTACCGCGCCTGAATCGAATACAGGCGTGGCTTTGCAAATCCTGCGGGGTTTTGGGCATGACATGTGTCGCAAGATATTCCGGGGAAGCCACGGCGATGATACGCGACGGAACACTGGCCTTGACCATGACCATGTCCTGGGCGATCAGCCTGCCGTAGCGGATACCCGCGTCAAACCGCCCCTTGACGATATCGGTGTTGAAATTGTCGACATGGATGTCCAGCTCGATTGCCGGATATGCCGCCAGAAAATCCTTCAACATCGGCGCAAGTATCATCTGTGCGGGTATCGACGAAACGCTGAGGCGCAATATGCCCATAGGCGCATCGCGAAAATCATTGATCGATTCAACAGCCGTATGCAGTTCTTCGAAAGCGGGACGTATACGCGCAAGCAGGTGTTCCCCCGCCTCGGTAAGGGATACGCTGCGCGTGGTGCGATGCAGCAAACTCACCCCCAGCCGCTGTTCCAGCGCGCGTATGGTCTGGCTCAGCGTCGACGCAGCCATGCCAAGATGGATCGCCGCACGGGAAAAGTTGCCCTGCTCGACCACTTCCATAAAGGCACGTAATTCGGCGAATTCAGCGCCGCGCATTGTTCATTACCATCCTGCAACAGCCTTCCCGGATTAATTCCTGGCTAACACACCAGCCAGCATTGCTGCTTGCAACGATTCAGATCATGCCGGTGATTATTCTATCCCACAACATAATGTATATGCATTATTAGGTATTATCAACGCAATCCATGTCAACTACAATCCCGAGTCGGGAACCAATATGGCGCGCAATAGCAAATGAAAAATCCCAGCATGAACAAGAACCGGATCCGCCGATACCTGTTTATCGGCGGGGCAATCGTATTTACAGGCATCGCCGCGGTTGTCTATTTTACCGGCGGGCGCATTGTTTCCACGGACGATGCCTATGTTCAGGCTGCCCGGGTGGACATCAGCACCAATATTGCCGGGCGCGTCACGAAGATCTTCGTCAGGGAAAACCAGCAGGTTCACCAGGGCGACCCACTTTTCCAGCTTGATGACCGCGACTACCTGATCGCGATCGAGGATGCAAAGGCCAAATTGGCCGATGCCAGATTGCAGATAGGCGCGCTGAAAGCGACTTATCTGCAACGCCAGGCCGATGCGCATGCAGCAGAAGCGACCGTGCTTTATCAAACCCGTGAATTTGAGCGCCAGAAGAATCTGGCCTCCAAGGGGATCGCTTCACAGGCGCAACTGGATCAGGCGCAGCACGCGCTTTCGGATGCCGAGCAGAGGCTGATCGCCGCAAAACAGGTGAAGAGCAACGTCCGCACCCTGTTGAGCGACGATCCCGCGCTGGACATTGATGATCATCCCGCTGTTCAACAAGCCCGGGCGATGCTGGAGCGGGCGCAATTGAATCTGACCTACACCTTGATCAAGGCGCCGATGGACGGCATCGTTTCCAAGGTCGACCAATTCCAGAGTGGCAACTACGTAAATGCCGCCGTGCCGGTATTTTCGCTGACATCCGACAAGAATGTCTGGGTTCAGGCAAACTTCAAGGAAACCGAACTTACCCACATGCGCCCCGGCCAGCAGGCCACGATCGAAGTCGATGCCTATCCCGGAAGCACATTTCACGGCAGCGTGGAAAGTTTGAGTTCCGGCACCGGGTCCAGCTTCTCCCTGCTTCCCCCTGAGAATGCCACCGGCAACTGGGTCAAGGTTGTGCAACGGCTGCCGGTACGTATCCATATCGATGATCCCGACCCCAAACAACCTTTGCATTCCGGCTTGAGCGCCGTCGTGAAAGTCGACACGCATCACAGCCGCCTGAAAGATTTCTGGTAATGACCGGCGATACTGCGCAGCCATCCCCGCTTGAAGAAGTCATCGAAGAAGCCGGTGAAGGCTCCGCCACACCCCACCCGCCGCACGCCGACGAATCCGCAGCCGGGCTGAACCGCCCCCTGATCACTTTCTCCATCATGGCGGCAACCATCATGCAATCGCTGGACTCGACGATCGCCAACGTCGCGCTGCCGCAAATGCAGGGAACGCTTTCCGCAACCCAGGACCAGATGGGCTGGGTGCTGACCTCATACATCATCGCGGCAGCCATCATGATTCCGCTGACCGGGTGGCTGGCCGGGCGATTCGGACGCAAGAAGGTTTTTTTGATTTCCATCGTCGGATTCACCCTGACCTCCGCGTTGTGCGGCCTCGCCGCGACCCTGCCGGAGATCGTGCTGTTCCGCCTGCTGCAGGGAATCTCCGGAGCCGCGCTGGTGCCGTTGTCGCAGGCGGTGCTGTTCGATATCAATCCGCCGCAGAATCATGGCAAGGCGATGGCCATCTGGGGCGTCGGGGTCACGCTGGGGCCGGTGCTGGGGCCGGTGCTGGGCGGGTGGCTTACCGAAGATTACAGCTGGCGCTGGGTATTCTTTATCAATGTGCCGATCGGGATCATCGCATTCCTGGGACTCTCGGCCTCGATGCCTGAAACGAAAAAACTGTTCAACAAGTTCGATTTTTTCGGCTTCGCCACGTTAAGCCTGTGCGTGGGCGCACTGCAACTGTTCCTGGACCGCGGAGAACTCAACGACTGGTTCAATTCCGGCGAGATCATCGCGGAAGCCATGGTGTCGGTCGTTGCCTTGTATTATTTTCTGGTCCATTCGTTCACCCGTCCTCATCCCTTCCTGAGCCCGGCGTTGTTTGCCGACCGCAATTTCGTGATGTCCAACATCTTCATCTTCCTGCTCGGGGTCGTGCTGTTTGCGACACTGGCTCTCATTCCACCGATGCTGCAGAACGAAATGGGTTACCCGGTGATTATCAGCGGGCTGGTTACAGCACCCCGTGGCGCCGGAACGATGATAGGCATGATGGTGGTCGGCAAGCTGATCGGAAAATTCGATGCGCGGACCATCATGGCTGCGGGTTTGGGGCTCACCGCGTTTTCGCTGTGGCAAATGACGAATTTTGACCTGCTGATGAACGAGAACCTCATCGTCATCTCCGGTGTCATCCAAGGATTTGGCATCGGCCTGGTGTATGTGCCGCTTTCCACTGTTGCATTCGGCACGCTGCCGGCGGCGCTGCGCAATGAGGGAACCGCATTCTTCAACCTGCTGCGCAATCTTGGCAGCGCGATCGGCATTTCGGTCGTCGTGACGCTGCTGACCCGGAACACGCAAATCATGCACGCGTCCCTGGCCGAACATATCACGCCATACAACCTCAACAACCCGGCCTATCTATCAGACCATATAGATGCCCACAGCCTTCCCGGGCTCGCCGCACTGGACCGCATGATCACCAATCAGGCGGCGATGATTGCCTATGTCAACGACTACAAGCTGATGATGGTGCTGACGATAGCAGTGATCCCGCTGTTGCTGCTGTTGCGCCCGCCGGCTCATGCTCCTGGAAAAAAAGAAATTGCGGTGATGGAATGAAGACAAGCAGACAGAACCTGCTGCTGGCAACCTTGTTGCTTTGCGCCTGCAGCTCCGGCCCGGATTTCAAAACCCCGGCCTCTCCAGAACCGGAATCCTACACCTCAAAAGATGATGCGGTACCCATGCAACAGCGCATCGCACTGGGCAAACAGATAGAGACTGAATGGTGGACACTGTTTGCATCGGCACCATTGAATGACCTTATCCGGCAAGCCGTGGAAAACAACTACGACCTGGTCTCTGCGAAAGAGGTCCTTGCACAGGCCGAGGAAGCCGTGAAAGCGGAAAGTGGAAGCCTGTTACCCCAGGCCTCGCTGGGCGCCGCGGCAGGACGTCAGGCATATGGCGTGGCATTGTTCGGGCCCAGCAATTTCAGCATACCGCCATTCAGCTATTATGAGATTGGTCCCTCGGTAAGCTGGACGCCGGATTTTTTTGGCGGCGGGAAACGCGCTGTCGAACGGCAACAGGCTTTGGCAAATTACCAGACCCATCAGATAGCCGCGACCTACATCACGCTCACCGGCAATACCATCACCGCCGCGCTGGAAGCGGCAGCGGCAAATGCGGAAATCGCCGCAGCCGGCCGGATCATAGCCGAGGACCGGAAGACACTGGAACTGGTTCAGGAATCATATGCCGCGGGCGCGGCCACGAAGCTGGATATCACCAGCGCGCAAAGCCAGCTGTTTGCCGACCAGTTCATGCTGCCGCCGCTGGAACAGCGCTTGAGTGCCAGCCGCCATGCGCTGTCGATCCTGGTCGGCAAGGCTCCCGCCGACTGGACGGCACCCAGTCTGGATTTTTACAGTTTCACACTGCCGCAACAACTGCCGGTGAGCCTGCCCTCCGAACTGGTAAAAAGGCGGCCGGACATCCTCGCGGCGGAAGCCAACCTGCATGCGGCGAGCGCCGCGATTGGCGTGGCCACGGCCAATCTCTACCCGCAGATCACGCTGACCGCAAACATGATGCAGGAAGCGTTGACGCCGGCCGGCATCTTCAGCAGTGCAGCCACCGCTTGGTCGCTTGCGGCCGGAGTGACGGCCCCCATCTTTAATGGAGGCCAGCTCTCCGCTGAAAAACGCGGGGCAGAGCACGCTTATCAGTCATCACTGGCCCAATACCGGCAAACCATCCTGGTCGCATTTGTGCAGGTGGCCGACGCGCTGACCTCACTGGCTCATGACGATGATGAAGTTGCAATCATGAATAACGCGGTAAACGCGGCCGCCGCCACGCTGGACATGGCGCGCACCAGCTACCTTGCGGGGGCTGCCGGGCTGCTGCAGGTACAGGATGCACAGCGCGCATGGTCAAAAACACAGTTGGAAATTATTCGCGCGCAGCATCAGCGCTACCAGGATTGTGTGCGGCTATTTGTTGCTTTGGGAGGCTCCCCAATGGCTGCAGAGAAATCATAGGGGCTTTATCGGGACGGGTTGGATGCGGGGTTTTCATAAACCAATTCCGGATGCGCGGTTGCCGTCCCGGCCGCCGCCAATTTTTCTGCGGGAAGCCGGACAAAAATTACAGGCAGGATTTGCGGCCGGGAGCGGACATTTGTATTTCTAGTTTATTCGATATATAATTCGTCCATTAGCGAAATATAAATTGCAATTGACCCGCGGAAAACCCGGCAGCATCCCATGGCGAAACAACCCGCTCCCGACATTGACGAAGTCATCAAGGCATTGGCCCATCCGGTCCGCAGGGAAATGCTCGGATGGCTGAAGAACCCGCAGAAGTCCTTCCCCACCCAGGTGCACTCATTTGAACTCGGGGTCTGCGCGGGCAAGATTTACGAAAAAGCGAACCTTTCCCAATCGACCATCTCGGCCCATCTGGCCACTTTGCAGCGTGCAGGACTGGTGATACCACGGAAAGTCGGACAGTGGATTTTCTATTCCCGCAATGAAGCCTTGATCGGCAAATTTCTTGATCGCATCAAGAGTGATCTTTAAAAACCCGCAACAATTAAGGAGAAAAAATTTGAATACCCTGTTTAAATCCATCCGGGTCGGAGACCTGAATCTTCCCAACCGCATCGTGATGGCCCCCCTTACCAGATGCCGTGCCAGCAGTGGCCGCGTGCCCAATGCATTGATGGCCGAGTACTACGCCCAACGTGCCGGAGCCGGGCTGATCCTGAGCGAGGCAACTTCCGTTTCTCCCCAGGGAGTCGGTTATCCCGATACTCCCGGAATCTGGTCAGATCAGCAGATACAGGGCTGGAAGCTGGTTACGAGTGCCGTTCACGCCGCCGGAGGACGCATGTTCCTGCAGCTTTGGCATGTGGGCCGCGTTTCGCATCCGGACTTTCTCGACGGAGAACTGCCTGTCGCACCGAGTGCCATCGCTCCCCGGGGCCATGTCAGCCTGCTGCGTCCCCAGCGTGAATACGTCACGCCACGCGCCCTGGAAATTTCCGAAATTCCGGGCATAGTCGAGGCCTACCGCCGGGGTGCCGAAAACGCCAAACAGGCGGGATTCGACGGCGTCGAAATTCACGGGGCCAATGGCTACCTGCTGGACCAGTTCCTGCAGGACAGCACCAACAAGCGTAACGATGCCTACGGCGGCCCCATCGAAAATCGTGCGCGGCTGATGCTGGAAGTGACGGATGCCGCGATTTCCGTTTGGGGTGCGGGCCGGGTCGGAATGCACCTGGCTCCCAGGGGTGATGCCCATACCATGGGCGATTCGAATCCCCTGTCCACATTCGGATATGTGGCAGAACAGCTGGACAAGCGCGGTATCGCCTTCATTTTTACCCGCGAGTCACTGGGGGAAAATCGCATCGGTCCGGAACTGAAGAAACGTTTCAAGGGCGTGCTCATTGCAAACGAAGGTTTCAATCCCGACACGGCCCGGCAAGTCGTCGCGGCGGGCGAGGCCGACGCGGTCTCCTTTGGCAAGGATTTTATTTCGAATCCGGATCTGCCGCGCCGTCTGCAACTGA
Organism: Candidatus Gallionella acididurans; assembly: GCA_001577345.1. GTDB lineage: Bacteria > Pseudomonadota > Gammaproteobacteria > Burkholderiales > Gallionellaceae > Gallionella > Gallionella acididurans. Next base: position 28,908 of record LSLI01000006.1, on the reverse strand, counting down.
ATGCGCCGCTCAATCCATTTCACTCCGAAACCTTCTACGGATACGGCCTTGATGATCCGCGGGCCGGCTATACCGATTATCCGAAACTGGTGGAGGAATTTGCATAGCCCGCGACCGGGCTGATTGCGCACCGGGCTTTTGCACGGCTGCGCAACGATCTGGATTGCAAAGAAGAATCGCATGACCAACGGGAGAACTATCATGTCTGAACAGTATTCGCGTATCGCAATCGTTACCGGCGCAACTTCCGGCATCGGGGAAGCGACAACAAGAAAATTTATTGCCAGTGGCTACGGTGTGGTCGGCAACGGCCGCAACGCGGCAAAACTTCGCGCACTCGAACAGGAATTGGGAACGGCATTTACCGGCGTCACCGGTGATGCATCTGATGCCACCGTGCTTGAGCAACTCTTTGCCGCGGCAACCGGGCATTTCGGCAAGCCGGTCGATATCGTGATTGCGAACGCCGGGCGGGGTTTGGGTGGCTCAGTGAAGGATGCCGACTTGTCCGAATTTGAGGAGATGCTCAGAATCAACGTAACCGGAGCCCTGGCCCTGCTGCAAACTTCCGCCCGGAAAATGCTGGATCAACAGCAGTCCGGCTACCCCAAACGCGCCGCGGATATCGTGATCATCGGTTCGGTCGTGGGGAGGCACATATCCCCGTTCAGCGCGGTGTACGGTGCCACAAAATTCGCCGTGCATGCGCTGGCCGAAGGACTGCGCCGCGAAGTGGGACCCAAAGGAATACGCGTGTCGCTGGTTGAGCCCGGCATAGTAGTCAGCGGGTTTCAGGAAGTTGCGGGCTACGGTGACGACATGGTGCAGAATTTCACCGACAGATTCGGCCCCCTGCTGCACGGAGAGGATGTGGCGAATGCAATTCACTACATCGTGTCCCAGCCGCCCCACGTTCACATCAGCGACATCATGGTTCGCCCCACGCGACAGGACTATCCCTGAATGAACCCGGCGTGCCTGCACGCCGGGGGGGATGGGATTTTCAATTTCACTTTTGGAAACGGAGGATATGATGCAACAGCGTGAACTGGGCCGTTCCGGCCTGAAGGTTTCAGCATTGGGACTCGGGTGCATGGGCATGTCGGAATTCTACGGCGGCCAAAATGATGCGGGTGCAATCGCGACGATACACCGGGCATTGGAGCTGGGGGTAAATTTCCTCGATACCGCCGACATGTATGGCGTCGGGCGCAACGAAGAACTTGTCGGCCGCGCGATTCGCGACAGGCGCGACAGGGTCATGCTTGCAACCAAATTCGGCAACATGCGCTCGCCCGACGGCGGATTCCTCGGCGTAAATGGGCGGCCTGACTATGTCCGGCTGTCCTGCGAAGCGAGCCTGAAGCGACTGGGTGTAGAAGTCATCGATCTCTACTACCAACACCGGGTCGACCCCAATACGCCGATCGAGGACACGGTGGGAGCGATGGCCGATCTGGTGCGCGAAGGCAAGGTGCGCTACCTGGGCCTGTCCGAGGCAGCGCCGCAGACGGTGCGCCGCGCTCACGCGGTCCATCCGATCGCGGCCTTGCAAACCGAGTATTCATTGTGGAGCCGTGACCCGGAGGGCGATATCCTCTCCACGGTGCGCGAACTCGGGATCGGATTCGTGCCATACAGCCCGCTGGGCCGGGGCTTCCTGACCGGCCAGATCAAGCACATCGACGACCTCGAAGCGGACGATTACCGGCGCAACTCGCCGCGATTCCAGGGCGAAAATTTCCGGAAAAACCTTGACCTGGTGCGCGAGATCGAGGAAATGGCGCGGGCCAAGCACTGCACTGCAGCGCAACTCGCGCTGGCCTGGGTGCTGGCGCAAGGCAAAGACATCGTGCCCATTCCCGGCACCAAGCGGACCAAGCTTCTGGAAGAGAATGTCGGCGCCCTGGATGTCCATCTCACGCAGGCGGATCTTGACCGTATCAATCAAATCCTGCCCCCCGGGGCGGCGGTGGGAACACGCTATGCAGCGCCGCAAATGCAGGCTTTGGACCGTTAAAAGAATCGGATGGAAGAGAATTCACTTTCGGGCCGGGTTGCGATCGTCACCGGTGGCGGGCGCGGACTCGGACGGGCCATGGCGCTTGGTCTGGCAAGGGCAGGCGCGCATGTGGTCATCACCGCCGCACGCGGGCGCTCGGAGATCGAAGCTGTAGCCGCTGAAGCATCGCAGGGCTGCGGCAAGGACAGGGTACTGCCTGTGCTTGCCGATGTTACGCAACAGGAAGACTGCGGGCGCGTCGTCGACACGGCCGTCGAACGCTTCGGCCGGCTTGACATCCTGGTCAACAACGCCGGCCGCGGCATGAAATATGTCAGCGATTCGTTCCTGACAGAGCCGACAAAATTCTGGACGATTGATCCTCAGATATGGCGCATGGTGATCGACACCAATGTGAACGAACCATTCATGATGGCACGCTGCGCCGTGCCGGTCATGCTCAAGGCTGGCTGGGGCCGGATCGTCAACATCTCGATGAACCACGAGACCATGCGCCGGCGCGGCTTCTCCCCCTACGGCCCGTCCAAGGCCGCGCTCGATTCGGAGACCATCATCTGGGCCCAGGAGCTGGCCGGCACGGGAGTGACCGTGAATGCGCTTCTGCCCGGCGGTGCGACCCTTACCGGCATGATCCCGGATGGCGTATCAGATGCGGTGCGCTCGACCCTGCTCGATCCGGCCGTGATGATTCCACCATTGCTCTGGCTGGCATCGGCCGATTCCGACGGAATGACCGGACACAGGTATGTGGCGACACGCTGGCGCAGGGATTGCAGTATCCGCGAGGCGGCGGAAGCGGCCAGGGAACAATCATAGGGATAGGGCAGCAGGCACTTGGCAGTGCATCACCCTGGGAAAGCCGATACGCATGATCAACTACGGCGGAGAATTTTTATGCAGACACGAAACATAAACTATCAGGCCGATGGCCTATCCATGGATTCGCAGTTGTTTTACGGGCCCGAGGCTGGCAGGAAGCCCGGAATACTGGTATTTCCCGAAGTGTTCGGACTGGGCGAACATGCGCTGTCGCGCGCCAGGCAGCTTGCAAGTCTTGGCTATGTTGTGCTTGCCTGTGACCTTCATGGCAACCGCCAGATAATCCGCGATTTCAACCAGATCAGACCGATACTGGAATCACTGCGCAGTGACGTTGAACGGATGAGAGCGCGGGCCCGGGGCGGCCTTGACGCTCTGAGGACTTGCCCGGAGGTCGATCCGGACAGGATTGCCGCCATCGGCTATTGCTTCGGCGGCACGATGGCGCTCGAACTGGCGCGCAGCGGCGCCGATATTTCCGGCGTTGTGGGTTTTCATAGCGGGCTGGGCACGGTGGCTGCGCAGGACGCCAGGAACATCAAGGCAAAGGTACTCGTCTGCATCGGCGCGGATGATCCCTCCATTCCCCCGGAACAACGCCGGGCTTTCGAGGAGGAGATGCGTGCCGGCAAGGTTGACTGGCAAATGACAGTGTTCGGCGGCGTTGTGCACAGCTTCACCAACCCGGAGTCCGACAAGATGGGGCGCCCCGAAATGGCGCGCTATGACGCCAGGGCTGATGCGCGTTCCTGGCGGCAAATGCGCGAATTATTCGATGAAATATTCGAAGGCAAGTCAGCTGCGTGAGTGTCTGCCGAGAACACGAACCTTCCCGGCAGGCGAAGCGCGCTGCCGGGAAGATGCCAAGGCAAGCATTACGACAAGCCTCCAGCATTCTGAAAATTTCCCGGAATTCAAAGAGTGCGCTCCCCCGGGTGCAGGGTGCCAATTTCATCTTCCTGCATTATCGGCTTTCGACAAATCCCGGTACATGTATTCGCGCGTGAGGGGCAAGGGGAATGCCGCAGAATTTTTGGCCTTGCACGCTAGAACCTGATAGATGTTGATCCACTCATGGGAAAACGCGTGGGCGCACCCGGCGAGATAGATTTCCCAGATACGGAAGCGCCGCTCCCCGGCACTGGCGATCGCGCGGTCGCGATTCGATTCTAGGCGATCGGCCCATTCGCGGCAGGTGCGCGCGTAATGGCGCCGCAACGACTCCACATCGGTCACTTCCAGTCCGGCTGCCGCCATTTCCTTTAGCGCCAGGCTAAGGTGCGGCAATTCGCCGTCCGGAAACACATATTTATCGATAAATTCCCCCGCACCCAGGCCGACCTCGCCACTGTCCACATCGCTGGTGGTGATGCCGTGGTTCAGCACCAGGCCGTTGTCGGCCAGCAGCGAGCATATCTTGCCGAAATACACGGGAAGATTCTTCAAGCCCACGTGCTCGAACATGCCGATACTCGCGATCTTGTCGAAAACACCGTCATCCGGCAGGTCACGGTAATCGCGCAACTCAACCGTGCAACGGCCTTGCAGCCCCTGCTCCCGAATCAGGCTCCGGACATGCTCGTATTGATTCTTCGAGAGCGTGATTCCCGTGGCAACGGCGCCATATTTCTTTGCGGCGCGCAGGATCAATGCCCCCCAGCCGCAGCCGATATCCAAAAAGCGCTCGCCGGGTTTCAGCATCAGCTTGTTCAGGATGTGGTCCAGCTTTTGTTCCTGTGCCGTCTCCAGGGAGTCATCCTCGCGCCGGTAATAAGCGCACGAGTAAACCATGTTTTTGTCCAGGAACATGGAATAAAAATCGTTGGATACGTCATAGTGGTATTCGATCGCCTCGCGATCCCGTCTGTGGCTGTGGCGCGTGAAGAAATGAAACCGGGCGGGCTTGTTGGCGGCGACGCTGCTCACCAGGCTTTCCGCCACCCTGAATATCTCGTGGATCGAGCCCTCGACGCGTATGCGGCCATCCACGAATGCCACACCGAGCTTGTTGAGGTCGGGCGGGATGAAGTACCTGAGCGCCGACAGCGTCGGAATGTGGACGGTGACGGTGGGTTCAGTAGCGAGGTTGAACTCGCGGCCGTTCCATAGCACCAGCCGCAGCGGAATGCTCAGCCCCGCTGTGATGCGTTTGATCAGTTTCTCAAGGCGATACTCAATGAACATGGCGCCCCCTGTCCGCAGCCACAGGCGCGGCCTTCTGCCGGATGCCGCCGAAAGCATGGCCTCAGAACGTGCCGGTTACGCCATGGCAGCCCGATAGCCCGGTTCGGCAGCGGTGCGGCGCCAGATCGTTGCGGTATACACTCTCGCCGTGTTCCTGCATCAGGATTTGCATAGAGTCCTTCGCATCAGGTTTGCTTCAGCTCCGCTAGTGTATGCCATTAGCGCAAGTCGGTGACGATGAATATCGCCGGCGCAACGCGCTGGTATTTTAATGCTGCCACGCTGTTTATATCAAACTCGATTCGGTGGCCTGGATTCATTGCCTGATTTTTGTTTCAAATCAGAATTGCTTCCGGTATCTAAATTCATGCTGAATCAGCCTGCAATAATTTTCAACGTCGCCTTCCCATCCCCTGCCCTTGCCACCCTCGCTTGCAGGAATAACGTTCGGCTTTTTGCCGTCACAATTAACGCCTTCCGGCATATTCTTGTGCCGATAATTTGGTGGTACCATGAAAATATCATGTCCGCCCCGACAAGAGATTTGCTTAACATTCCCGAGATCAGGTTCGCCAACCTGTTCGACGAGGATCCGCTTGGCGGGGAATTCTGGCAATTCTGGTTCGGAACAGTTCGATTCAGCGAACTGCGCAGTCACTTCAACGCCCTTGGCGAAAGCGGAGCGCTCGCGACGGAGCTCTCCGCGCGCGCCGACAAACAGGGCCCGACGCTGCAGACCCACGACGCCCGCGGCATTCGCATAGACCGCATAGTCCAGCACCCCGACTACCGCGAGCTGGAAAAGCTTTCTTACGGGCGCGGAATCATCGGGATAAAATATCAGCCGGAATTCCTGGCGAAGCATCGCGCGCTCAGGCATCTTGCCGGATTTGGCGCGGGATATTATTTCGCCCAGAGCGAAATCGGCATGTATTGCCCGATCTGCATGACCGATGGCGTGGGCCGTGTTCTGGAACGCAGACCGAAAGGACCGCAAACCCCCCTTTATGCAACGACCATCGCCCACCTCTCCGCCTGCGAACCTGGCGAGCTCTGGCAAGGCGCGATGTTCCTGACCGAAAAGCAGGGCGGTTCGGATGTGGGGAGCAATGCCGTGACGGCGACCCGGCAGGGCAGTCTCTGGTTGCTCAACGGCGACAAGTGGTTTTGTTCCAACGTGGCGGCTGATGCGATACTCGCGCTGGCGCGTATGCCGGAAGGCGCGCCCGGCACGAAAGGTCTGGGGCTATTTCTTGTCCTGCGCCGCGAACCCTCCGGCAATTCCGCCACCATCCGCATACACCGGCTCAAGGACAAACTCGGCGTGCGCTCTATGCCGACTGGCGAGGTGACGTTCGAAAACACCGTGGCTTACCTGGTCGCCGGTGAGAACGAAGGCTTCAAACAGATGACCGAGATGCTCAACCTCTCGCGGCTGTATAACGCCGTCGCGAGCGTGGCCGGCATGCGCAGAGCGCTGCTTGAGGCGCTCAAGTATGGCGCCGGGCGCAATGCCTTCGGTCGCAAGCTCGACGAACTGCCGCTGTGGCGCGCAACGATGGCCGATCTTGTTGCCGAGCATATGGGAATTTTCGTGCTCGTGTTCGAAACCGTTCGCGCCCTGGACCGCGCCGATAACGGAGATGAGGAAGCGCGTAAACTCATGCGGATATCGATACCGATTGCAAAGGCCCTGAGCGGCAAGCTCGCGGTCTTCGCAGTCAGTGAAGCAATGGAGGCGATCGGCGGCAATGCCTACATCGAAGAAAGCATCCTTCCCCGGCTGCTACGCGACTGCCAGGTTCTGCCGATCTGGGAAGGCACGACTCACATCCTCACGCTGGACGCGCTTAGGGCGATTCAGAAGGAAGGGAGCCACGAAGCTTTGTTCGCACGGATACGGCTGGCGCTTACACATGTAAAACGGTTCGACTGCGGTCCGGTAAAGGCCAGGCTGGACGACGATGTCAAACGCCTCGATACGCTGCTTAAGCTGCCTGCGGAACTGCAGCAACGCGAGGCGCGACTATGGCTCGAAGGCGCCGGGAGGACTCTCACGCTGGCGCTGCTGCTGGAAAATGCGGCACATCCTCCGCTCCACAAAGCCTGTCTGGCCGCATACAAAAGACTTGCCGTGCGGCCCACCGGGGTCATGCCCGTGTGCCACGGCAACCCGGCGGAACTTGTGGATACCGAAGCAGTGCTGCTGCGATGCGCGACCCGTCAAGATTGATTTTCAGGACTGCGCCTGTCATGTTCTTGCCGCCGGCCAAAACTCCCCTGAAACCCTCAAGCCGATTGTGCCGGAAGAATGCAAACCATGCCTCGAAAACAAATAAATTGGCTGCCTGGAGTTTTCGTAATACGCCGGATCTGATGTCCGGAAGTTATTTGCAAACATAATGTGAGGGGGACTGTTGATGTTCGATATGGCAGAAATTGACCGGCAACATCGGGAGCTCGTTAACATGCTTAACAGACTGAATGACGCCGTGAAAAATTACGAGTCGCGAAATGATATTTACCGGCTCATTGACGAGGTGATTTCATATACCAGATTGCATTTTGCAACCGAGGAGCTGCTTATGGTTCAGTCCGGATTCCCCGAGATTGAGTCGCACAAGAGGATGCACGCGGAGCTCATAAAGGATACGCTACACCTCAAGGACAAATTGGATTACGTTGGAGAAGACATGTTCAGCGACTGGTTCAATCACTGGCCGTTTGGTAGGGTGCTTGCACATATTCAGTATGGGGACAAACAGATTGGAGATCACATTTACCAGTACGACAGCGGACTTCCGCGAAGGATTGTGCCCGATCAGTTCAAACATGCATAAATGACCTGTCCTCCGGCATTTGACCAGCCGGGCAAGGAGTTCCGGGCGTTTGGCGAACTTCCTGATTGATATCCGGCTGCGTACCAGGGAACGCAAACAAAAATCCCGGCCATGCCGGGATTTTTTCTTCTACCATCAAGCCGCGAACCTTGCCGACCTTATCTTACGCCCACGCTAAACAATTCCGGTTTATCTGATTCGGTTTGCGTGTATACGCCTGTGCCGGTCACCATCGCCACGCCCGAGACCGCCGGGGTCGATGAAAGACTATAGGTGCTCAAACCAGTCCACGGCGAGTTGGGGGTAAACGTACCCTGTACTCCGGATTGGGCTGTTGATGTATTCCATGGCAATGGGCCGACAAACCAGTAATTATTGGCATTCAGCGTGGTGGCAAGCGTTACCCAGCTTTCCTGCCCCTCGTTGTTGTTGACGTAGTAGCTGCCATCGCCGGCCCCTGTGGTCAGCGGGGTATAGGCAGACAGTACCGTATGCCCGTATGCGGGAGTTTTTGAATCGTCATGGTCTATCACGCCTACATTCTGTCCATTCAGGGCGGTGAACGCAAAGAACCATCCGATATGATTATTGCCGGCGTCCAGTACATTATAAACGCCCGGCGTTGCCAGCGAGGTCGGCTGGATAGTTCCTGTGAGAGTGCCGCCTGTACATGGATGCCCTGTAGTAGCATTTTGATTCGTAATATCCCCGCCCACGCAAGTGGTGTAAATAGCGCTGGTCGGGTTGACCGGGTTTAGCACTGCGATGGTCATCGTTCCATATTGGGAAGCACAAGCAGGGGTACTGGCATTTGCCATGCCCAATGCCTTGCAACTGAAGCCCTGATAATTGTAAACGCCGGCTATGAACACAAGGTTGGGCGCAGGGTAGCTTATTCCTATAACAGGAACGTTAACAGAACCTGCAATCAATGGAATTGCCAGGTGCCCGGCCAGTTCCCCGCCCAACAGCATAACCTTGCCGCCCTGTATGAAACCATCAAGCGATGGGCCCACGTTGTAAGTGCCGTCAGGGTTGCTGCCCAGCAGGGTACCGGTGCTGTTTTGTCCCACACTGACGCCTGAAGCGGCATAGCTGGTGTCCAGCACTGAATAGCTGTAAATCATATTCCCGATATCCACAGTGAGCTGCAATACTTCACCCGCCCCCGCAGAAACAGTGTAGGCAGGCACTGCCTGGGTGCCTCCCCCGTTGCATGCCACTGCCAGGATGGCTACCATGCATAGCGCCACCAATGACTCGGCAGCCATGGATAATCTCTTCTTGAAGTTCACGCTGACATCCCCCAACCAAATTTGTTTATGAATTTCCCGCAACTTAATATCGTACCATGCCAGCCGCGCAATCCCGGCTAACTTTATACCGTGGATGGCGGGAGGCCGCAAAAATTTTGTATCAGGAAAACAGCAAATACCTGCTAAAGTTAAGCCCTAATATCTTGATATTGGTTGCTTTTTATAACCCGCACGGCCCCGCAAAAACGCCCTGTGTCCAAAGTCGCACAGGGAAGCCGGAATGGTTACAAAGCAAACATAAATGTCTGAGCCCGATGCCTTAAACTGCCCGTCAGCCGCATTGTGAATTCCACCCTCGGACAATTGTTCTCTCCCTGATGGGGATGATTGCCCATATTGAAAGCCCGTAAATGCATTTACGCCATGCGCTTCATTTCTAGATATCCGGCACCCTGTTTCATTACCGGGGCCGCTCTTGCCGCGATTCTGCTGGGGGGATGCACACCATTCGCAAAAAAGCCGCAGGTTGACCAAGCGCAGGTAAAGCAGTTTGCCGACCGCGGCTATGACTCTGGTATCGATTACGAGACCTCAACAACCCGGTCGGCACCGGATGCCGGGAACATGACCTTTCATATCACCGTGATTCAACCCGTTCCGGAAGGTAAATATCCTCTGGTCATTTATCTGCCCGGACTGGGAGAATCGGCCGATGCTGCCGCAAATATGCGCGGCGCATGGGCGAAATCCGGATACGTCGTCCTGTCGCTGCAGCCGCTGAAAAGCGATGAGGACGTTTGGTCTTCAGATGCCGCCCGCACCCGCGATTACACATTCCTCAGGCATGAAATGTATTCCTCCGGGATCGTGTCCGAACGCCTTGATATATTGTCCAGGCTGCTGGCTTACCTGAAGCAACAGGCTGCATCAAACGACCCCGTGGTGCAGCACATGGACTTGTCGCGCATCGCGATCGCGGGCTTTGACATCGGTGCCTATTCGGCGATGCTGGTTGCCGGGGAAGCCCCGCAGAATATTTCGTTCGCCGGCCTGCCATTGCGCGTGGGCGGCGTTATTGCACTGAGCCCGTATGCCGATTTTACCGGTTCGGATTTCGAGGTGCGTTACCAGAAAATCAACATGCCGGTGCTGTCGGTAACCAGCGACACGGATAGCGATATGCGCGGCAGTGTCCCGCCGTCGCTTCACCAGGCGCCATTCCGGTACATGCCGCCAGGAAACAAATACCTGCTGGTATTGAGCGGCGCATCGCATGCCGTGATAGGCAATGAGGACCTGTCCAAACCGGCTTCTCCCGGAAGCGACAACCCGCAATCCGAATCCGGCGGCAGCGATGGCGACTCGGACAGCGGGGACAGCAACCGCCACCGCAAAAAATCATCCGGCGGGCAGAGCGGTGCGGCATCCGCTTCGGTGCGCGGGGCCGCAGGCTCACCGACCCGGCGCGCCATGCTGGAAGTTGCCAGCGAACAGATCAGCACGGCTTTCCTCAACGCATACATCAAGAATGACCGGTATTCGCAGTCATGGCTGAAAAATGATGCGCAGTCATGGCTGAAAAAAATGGGGCGGATTGAAGAGAAATAGCCGCCTTGGCCATGCAGCCGGAAGCGCAGGCGGCGAGAATCAAGTGGTGTCCCGCCACCCGGAACGGCCGCAGCAAAAGCCGTGCGGCTCGCCGCTCAAGCTGATAAAAAACTGGTAGCATCAAACCAATCCGCAGTGATGTGATTGAATACCCGCTGCAATGATTATTGATGTTTTCATATTTGATGACAGTGACACATCTTTCTGAATGCAGTAAGGGGAAATTAAAAAACTGGCGCGTCATTCCCGCGAATTCCGGGAATCCATAGTGCCCCGTCATTGCAACAAGGCTTTAGCTGCGAGCGAAGCGCGGCAGAGGCGAAGCCGGCGCGGCAATCCGGGACAGCAAACCACTGGATTGCTTCACTTCGTTCGCAATGACGGCAAGGATGTCGTGAATTATGGAAGCATCAATAAATACAGAGTGCAGGTCATTTTGATATGAGAAAGATAATTTTTGGGGTCGCCGCATTGTTGCTGGCCGGCGTGCTTGCATTCTGGATTTTCCACAAGCCGGCAAACGCGCCCGCAAAACCGGAAGACAAAAAGCCGGTTCTCGGCGGTGGCGGGAAGCCGATGCCGGTACAGGCCGCCATGGCCAGAGCCGGCGATATCGACGTTTACATCGACGGGCTGGGCACCGTCACAGCGCTCAATACGGCAACGGTCAAGGCGCGCGTCAACGGCCTGCTGGAGCACATCCTGTTTCGCGAGGGTCAGACGGTGAAGAAAGGCGCGGTTCTGGCGCAAATAGACCCGCGGCCTTTCCAGGTGATACTCGACCAGGCCAGGGGCCAGCTGGCACACGACCAGGCGCTGCTGGCCGGCGCAAAGCTCGATCTTGACCGTTACCGCGTTCTTTGGGCCAAAGACTCCATTGCCAAGCAGCAGGTCGATGACCAGGAAGCACTGGTGCTGCAGGATGAAGGCACCGTGCTGAGCGATCGCGCCCAGGTAGCGAACGCCCAGTTGAACGTCGATTTCACGCGCATCACTGCCCCTTTGTCCGGACGGCTCGGGATACGCCAGGTCGACTCGGGCAACATGGTCAGCACTACCGATATCAACGGCGTGGTGGTGGTTACCCAGATCCAGCCGATCTACGTCCTGTTTGCCATTCCGGCCGACAATATCCCTGCAGTGCTGGCGCGCGTGCATGCAGGTAACAGGCTGTCAGTCGATGTATTCGGCCGCGAGAACAAGACCAGATTGGCCACCGGCAAACTCCTGACATTGGACAACCAGATCAACGTCACCACCGGGACTGTCATGGTCAAGGCGGAATTTGCCAATACCGACGAGAATCTTTTCCCCAACCAGTTCGTGAATGCCCGGTTGCGTGTGGAGACCAGGCACAACGCAATTCTGGCACCAACCGCGGCGATACAGCGCGGTACACAAGGTACCTTCGTCTACGTCGTCGGCCGGGACCAGACGGTCTCCATCCGCCCCGTGACGCTCGGTCCGGTTTCCGGTGATATCGTCGCCATCGAGCACGGGCTTGCCGTCGGCGAACAGGTTGTGACCGACGGCACGGATAAATTGCGTGCAGGCGCAAAAATCGAAGTGACGACACCCAGCGCTCGCACCACTGCAGGCAAAAGCGCCGGCCTGAGCCCGCAGTGAATCCGTCGCGCCTTTTCATCCAGCGGCCGGTAGCGACCTCGCTGCTGATGGTCGCGATCGTTCTGGCGGGGCTGATGGGTTACCGCGAGCTGCCAGTCTCGGCCCTGCCCGAGGTTGATTACCCGACTATCCAGGTCACCACGCTCTATCCCGGCGCCAGCCCGGACGTAACCACTTCATCGATCACCGCACCGCTGGAGCGCCAGTTCGGCCAGATGCCGGGCCTGAACCAGATGTCGTCAGCCAGTTCGGGCGGCGCCTCGGTGATCACGCTGCAATTCAGCCTGACCCTGGGGCTGGATGTCGCCGAACAGGAAGTGCAGGCAGCCATCAACGCGGCCAGCTCGTTCCTGCCTATCGACCTGCCGATGCCGCCGATCTACAGCAAGATCAATCCCGCCGATGCACCCATCATCACCTTGGCGATCACCTCGGCAACGCTGCCGCTACCCAAGCTCGAAGACCTCGTGGATACGCGGCTGGCACAAAAACTTTCGCAGATGCCCGGCGTCGGGCTGGTGAGCATAGGCGGGGGACAGCGGCCGGCGGTACGCATCCTGGCCAATCCCAATGCGCTGACGGCATACGGGCTCAACCTTGAAGATTTGCGCACCGCCATCGCCAATGCCAACGTCAACATGCCCAAGGGCAGTTTCGACGGCCCGATGCGCGCTACCACGCTGGATGCCAACGACCAGCTCAAGTCCGCCGCCGAGTATCTCGACCTCGTCTTCGCCTGGAAGAACGGTTCGCCGATACGCGTGCGCGACATTGCCGACGTGGTTGACGGCGCCGAAAACGTGCGCTTGGCGGCCTGGGCCAACCGCGCGCCGGCCATCATTCTCAATATCCAGCGCCAGCCGGGTGCCAACGTGATCGAGACGGCCGACCACATCAAGAAAATATTGCCGCAGCTGCAGGCCGCCCTGCCCGGCACCGTGGATGTCCGGCTGCTGACCGACCGCACCACCACGATCCGCGCCTCGGTGCATGACGTCGAGTTCGAACTGCTTCTGGCCGTGGCACTGGTGGTGATGGTGATATTCGTGTTCCTGCGCAATGTGCCGGCGACGCTGATCCCGGGCGTTGCCGTGCCGCTGTCCCTTATCGGCACCTTCGGCGTCATGTATCTGGCGGGTTTCTCGATCAACAACCTGACCCTGATGGCGCTGACGATAGCCACCGGCTTCGTCGTTGATGACGCCATCGTCATGATCGAGAATATCTCGCGCTACGTCGAGGCCGGCGAATCCCCGATGCAGGCTGCGCTCAAGGGCTCCGAGCAGATCGGGTTCACCATCATCTCACTGACCTTCTCGCTGATCGCGGTGCTTATCCCGCTGCTGTTCATGGGTGACGTGGTCGGCCGGCTGTTCCGCGAATTTGCGATCACGCTGGCGGTGGCCATCCTGATCTCCGCGCTGGTGTCGCTGACGCTAACGCCGATGATGTGCGCGCGCCTGCTGCACCATACACCGCCGGAACAGCAGGGGCGCTTCTACCGCGCCAGCGGCGCCTTCTTTGACCGGGTAATCGCGCGCTATGGCATCTGGCTGAACTGGGTGCTGGACCGCCAGGGCGCGACCCTGCTGGTCGCCGCCGCCACGCTGGCGCTGACCGTGCTGCTCTATGTTTTCGTGCCCAAGGGCTTCTTTCCGGTGCAGGACACCGGCGTCATCCAGGCCATCACCGAGGCTCCCCAGTCGATCTCGTTTGCCGCGATGGCGGAACGCCAGCAGGCCGTCGCAGATATCGTACTGGCCGATCCGGCGGTGGCGAGCCTGTCCTCGTTCATCGGCGTCGACGGCAGCAACATCACGCTCAACAGCGGCCGCATGCTGATCAACCTGAAGCCCAAGTCCGAGCGCGACACCGATGCCAGCGGTGTAATCCGCCGCCTGCAGGCGCATCTAGACAAGCTCGGCAACATCACGACCTACATGCAGCCGGTGCAGGATCTCACGATAGAAGACCGCGTCAGCCGCACCCAATACCAGTACAGTGTGCAGGACGCCAACCCGGACGAACTCGCGCTGTGGGTGCCGAAACTGGTGGCCCGCCTGCGCAAGGTGCCGGAATTGCTGGACGTCGCCAGCGACACCCAGGATCAGGGCCTGCAAGCCTATATCGACATCGACCGCGCCAGCGCCGGGCGCGTCGGCATCACCACGGCCGCGATAGACAACGCGCTCTACGATGCGTTCGGCCAGCGCCTGATCTCGATCATATTCACGCAATCCAACCTGTATCGCGTGGTGCTGGAAGTCAAGCCGGAATTCCACAAGGGCATCGCTGCGCTGGACAATATTTATATCGTCTCGCCTACCGGCAGCCAGGTGCCGCTGCTGTCGATTGCACGCGTCACCGAAAAAACCACCCAGCTGGCCGTCAACCATATCAGCCAGTTCCCCGCCTCGACCGTTTCATTCAATCTCGCGCCTGGCGTTTCGCTCGGCACAGCAGTTGCCGCGATACGCAAGGCCAGCGCGGAACTCGACATGCCGGCCAGCGTGGAGACCGGCTTCCAGGGCGCCGCGCTGGCCTTCCAGGCCTCGCTCGACAACACCCTGCTGCTGATCCTTGCCGCCATCGTCACTATGTACATCGTGCTCGGCGTGCTCTACGAGAGTTTCATCCACCCCGTGACGATACTGTCGACGCTGCCGTCAGCAGCGGTCGGCGCGCTGCTCGCGCTGCTGGTGTCGGGCAATGATCTCGGCATCATCGCGATCATCGGTATCATCCTGCTGATCGGCATAGTCAAGAAGAACGCGATCATGATGATCGATTTCGCGCTGAGCGCAGAGCGTGAACAGGGCAAGACGCCGCGGGAAGCGATCTACCAGGCCTGCTTGCTGCGCTTCCGGCCCATCCTGATGACCACGATGTCGGCGCTGCTGGCCGCGCTGCCGCTGATGCTGGGCACGGGCGTCGGTTCGGAATTGCGCCATCCGCTGGGCATCACGATGGTCGGGGGGCTGATCGTGAGCCAGGTACTGACGCTATTCACCACTCCGGTCATTTATCTTGCTTTCGACCGATTTGCGCGGCGGCGCGCAGTCGTGAACCCGGCATGAACATCTCCGCCCCATTCATCAACCGCCCGGTCGCAACCACGCTGTTGACGCTGGGCCTGGCCCTGGCCGGCGCCGTGTCATTCACATTGTTGCCGGTGGCGCCGCTGCCGCAGGTCGATTTCCCTACCATAGCCGTGCAGGCTGCGCTTCCCGGTGCCAGCCCGGAAACCATGGCTTCGACGGTGGCCACCCCGCTTGAACGGTCGCTGGGCACGATTGCCGGCATCACCGAGATCACCTCCAGCAGTTCGCTGGGCAATACCGCCGTGATCCTGCAGTTCGACCTTTCCCGCAACATCGACGGCGCCGCGCGCGATGTGCAGGCTGCCATCAATGCTTCGCTGACACTGCTGCCGACCGGCATGCCCAACAATCCGACCTACCGCAAGGTGAACCCCGCAGATGCGCCCATCATCATCCTGTCGCTGACTTCGGCATCGTTGTCGCGCGGCCAGATGTACGATGCCGCCTCGACCATTCTGGCGCAGAAGATTTCACAGCTCGACGGGATAGGCCAGGTCACGGTCGGCGGCAGTTCGCTGCCTGCGGTGCGCGTCGAACTTGATCCGCCGGCAATGAACCGGCTCGGCATAGGCGCTGAAGATGTGCGCAAAACCATCTTCGCAACGAATGCCAACCGGCCCAAGGGAGCTTTCGAGGAGGGGGATCGCCACTTGCAGATTCTGGCCAACGACCAGGCCAGGACTGCGGCCGACTACATACCGGTGATCGTCGCGTTCCACAACGGCGCGGCGGTGCGCATCGGCGATGTCGCCAGCGTCGAGGATTCGGTACAGGACGTGCGCAACGCCGGACTGTTCAACGGCAAGCCCGCGGTGATGATGATCGTATACCGCCAGCCGGGTGCCAACATCATCGAAACCGTGGCCCGCGTGCGCGGCCTGCTGCCGCTGTTGCGCGCCTCCATCCCGGGCGCGATCGACCTCGATGTGGTGATGGACCGCACGCCGACTATCCGCGCTTCGCTGCATGAGGTCGAACGCACACTGATCATTTCCGTGATCCTCGTCGTGCTGGTGGTGTTCCTGTTCCTGCGCAATGGCCGCGCGGCGCTGATACCCAGCATCGTCGTTCCAGTGTCCCTGGTTGGCACGTTCGCGGTCATGTATCTGGCGGGCTTCAGCCTGAACATGCTGTCGCTGATGGCGTTGACCATATCTACCGGTTTCGTCATCGACGATGCGGTGGTGGTTCTGGAGAACGTGTCACGCCATATCGAGAACGGCAGTTCGCCGTTCGACGCGGCGCGGCGCGGCGCGCGCGAGGTCGGCTTTACCGTGCTGGCGATGAGTCTGTCGCTGATTGCGGTATTCATCCCCATTCTGCTGATGGGCGGCATCATCGGGCGGCTGTTCCGCGAGTTTGCCGTCACACTTTCCGCCGCCATTCTGGTCTCGCTGGTGTTGTCGCTGACCACCACGCCTATGATGTGTGCGCATTTGCTGAGGCCGCGCAAAGAGGAACAACACGGGCGCCTGTACCATGCCAGCGGTCGCATTTTCGCGGCGGCGCTGAACCGCTATCGCATCTCGCTCGATTGGGCGCTGGCCCATGGTCGCATCATGCTGCTGGTGCTGGCGGCCACCATCGGACTCAACATCTATCTCTACAGCATCGTACCGAAAGGCTTCTTCCCCCAGCAGGACGTGGGACGGATGATAGGCATCATTCAGGCCGACCAGAGTATTTCCTTCCAGGCGATGCGCGAAAAACTGGCCAGCTATGTGGACATCGTGCACTCGGACCCCGGTGTGGACAACGTCATCGCTTTCACCGGGGGCGGACAGCGCAACTCTGGCTTCATGTTCGTGTCGCTGAAGCCGCTCGCGGAGCGGAAAATTTCTGCCGACCAGATCATTGCGCGCCTGCGTCCCAGAATCGCGCGCGAACCGGGCTCCAGCCTGTACCTGCAACCGCAACAGGATATCCGGGTCGGCGGACGTCCCAGCAACGCCCAGTACCAGTACACGCTGCAAGCCGACACCATCCGCGAACTGCGCTTTTGGGAGCCGCGCATCCGCGAGGCCTTGAGCAAACTGCCGCAACTTGCCGACGTCAACACCGACCAGCAGGATAAAGGCTTGCAAACCACGCTGGTGGTTGATAGAGACGCCGCTGCACGGCTGGGTGTTTCGCAATTCCTGATCGACTCCACGCTCAACGACCTGTTTGGCCAGCGCCTGGTATCGACGATATACAACCCGCTCAACCAATACCGTGTCGTCATGGAGGCGGCGCCGCAATATTTGCAGAGTCCGGAAACACTGAAGGATATTTATGTCATCGCGCCCGGTCCCAACGGGACAACGGCCCAGGTGCCTTTGGATTCGCTTGCGCATTATGAGCCGACGGCTACACCGCTGGTGGTCAATCACCAGGGACAATTCGCCGCAGCAACGCTGTCTTTCAATCTGCCGGTCGGCATTTCACTGTCCGATGCGACGCAGGCCATCAACGACGCGATACTAAAACTTGGCGTGCCGAGCTCGGTGCAGGGCAATTTCCAGGGCACCGCGAGGGCATTCCAGGCATCGCTCAACAGCCAGCCTTTCCTGATACTCGCCGCGCTGATCTCGGTTTATCTGGTGCTGGGCATACTCTACGAAAGCCTGATACATCCGTTAACCATCCTGTCAACCCTGCCTTCGGCCGGAGTCGGTGCCCTGCTGGCGCTGATGGCTTTCGGCACGGAGTTTTCGATCATCGCGCTGATCGGTGTCATCCTGCTGATCGGCATAGTCAAGAAAAATGCCATCATGATGATAGATTTCGCGATCGATGCCGAAAGGCGCGACGGCCTGTCTCCGCGCGACGCGATCCGGCAAGCCTGTTTGCTGCGTTTTCGTCCTATCATGATCACCACGATGGCCGCATTATTCGGCGCCATGCCGCTGGCGATCGGCTTCTCCGACGGCGCCGAGTTCCGGCGGCCGCTGGGCATTTCCATCGTCGGCGGACTGATTCTGAGCCAGTTGTTGACGTTGTATACTACCCCGGTGGTCTATCTGTATCTCGACCGTTTCCGGCTTTGGTGCCTGGATATTTGGCCGGGAAGCAAGCCTGTTCTCCCCTCTATACGCCATGAATGACAGGAACACATCTTGAAGACGCTTGCTCTGTTGCTTGTCCTGCTGCTGACCGGTTGCATGGTCGGCCCGGACTACCATCGCCCCGATGTCGCAATGCCGGCCGCCTACAAGGAGGCCGGAAACTGGAAACCGGCCGAGCCCAGGGACGGGGTGCCGCGCGGCAACTGGTGGGAAATTTATGACGACTCGGAACTGAACAGTCTGGTGGCGCAGGTCGAGGTATCAAACCAGAATGTGGTAGCCGCTGCAGCGCAATACCGGCAAGCGCTGGCATTGCTCGGTGTGGCCCAAGCCGCCTATTATCCGACTGTGGGCGCCGGATTGGCGGTCGGACGCGGACAGGGTTCTTCCCCGTCATCAACGGTCGGCACATCAACCGTGACGCCCGGGTCGCCGATCTACAACATTGTGCGCCCCACCATGGGCGCCAGCTGGGAACCGGATATCTGGGGACAAATCGGGCGCAGTGTCGAATCCAGCAAGGCCTCGGCCCAGGCCAGTCAATCGGACCTGCAGGCCGCGCTGTTGTCGGCCCAGAGCACGCTGGTGCTGTCCTATTTCCAGCTGCGCATCAACGACGAGCAGCGGCGTCTGCTCGAACAGACCGGCAAGGCCTACGAACGCACGCTGCAGATCACCCAAAACCTCTATGCAGCTGGTGTCGACAGCCGCGTTGATGTTGCGATGGCGGAGACGCAACTGAAATCGACCCAGGCCCAGGCCATTGATCTGGGCGTGCAGCGGGCCCAGCTGGAACACGCAATCGCCGTGTTGATCGGCAAGCCCCCGGCCGATTTCGAGATCAAGCCCACCAACGGGCTGCCAACGCTGCCGGCGGTTCCGCTGGCCCTGCCTTCTGCCCTGCTTGAGCGGCGCCCCGATATCGCCGGCGCCGAGCGCCGTATGGCAGCAGCCAACGCCCAGATTGGCGTGGCACAGGGAGCGTTTTTTCCGGCCCTGACCTTGACCGGCAACAGCGGCTACCAGAATTCCAGCTTCTCGCAACTGTTCACACTGCCAAATCGCTTCTGGTCTGTAGGCTCATCCCTCGCGATGACCGTATTTAATGGCGGTGCATTCTCCGCGCAGAAGAATGCCGCAATTGCGGTCTATGACACCAGTGTCGCCACATATCGCCAGACTGTGCTCTCCGCCTTTCAGGAAGTTGAAGACAATATCGCCGCGCTGCGCAAATTGGCCGATGAAACTACCGCGCAGGATTCGGCGACCCGTTTTGCAGCCGAAGCGTTGCTGTTGACCCAGAACCAGTACCAGGCCGGCACGGTAAGTTACCTGAATGTCGTGATTGCGCAGGCGACAGCGCTCAGTGCGCAACAAGCCAGCCTCAACATCACCGGACGAAGGCTGCTCGCCAACGCGGGACTGATCACGGCCCTGGGGGGGACTTGGAAGACAGACGCAAAATAAAAAGCTGCCTGCGCGAGGTTCTACTTTCGGAAAATAACCGCTTCAGGCTTTGACCCACACCCGGCCCGCGTCTATCATTACCGGATAGGTGCACAACGGCGCATCCGCAGGGTCACAAGTGGGCTGGCCGGTGGTGAGATCGAAATAGCTGCCGTGCAATGAGCATTTTATTTTGCCATCCTGGATGCAGCCGAGGTACAGGGAATAATCCTCGTGGCTGCACATTTCGTCCACGCAGTACAGCGTGCCGGCGGAGTTGCACAGCAGCAGGCGTTTGCCGCCGACTGCGATGCGTTTCATCTGCGCCGGTTGCAGTTCATCTGCCGCGGCGACCGCAAAGTATTCACTCATCACGCCACTCTCCTGGCGGCGCGGCCCGAATCTAGCACTGAGCGTATCTGTGCGGCGGCATCGGCAAGGCTGGCGGCTTTTCCGACATGGTGCAGAATGATGGCACCACTCAGCACCAGCGAGTCGTAGAACGCACCCTTCGTTCCCAGCAATGCCGACATTCCCGCTTCTGCAGCAGCACGTGCGGTGGCGGGAATGTCTATCGCGGCAACGATCTCATCCTCCCCTTCTGCCGCAGTAACCGAGCCCGGCAACGGCACGGCGCGGACTTCCTGCCGGATACCGAGTGCGGCCGGGTCGATCGCCACTTCGCTTTCAGGCCCCATGTCGTGGTAATGAAAATAACGGCCGGCCTGGCGCAGCGACGGCACTACTCCGCCTTCCACACCGCGAATGATGCACGCGCTGGCAAATCCGGCAACACGGGCCAGTTCGGCATAGATGGGCGGGTAAGGCTTGTGCACAAAGCCGGTTATGAAGTGGGTCTTGTTGCGCCCGGCGACAGGTTTGGACAGCACTTCCACGGTGGTCAACACCTGGCGCTTGATGATCTGGGCACGCAACCCGACCATATTGTGCAGGCCCGGATTGGATTGCGCCTGATCGATGTAGGTCCAGCCCAGTGCCGGATCGGACAGGCGAGCACCAGCCTGTGCCGGGGACAGGTCCACCGGTACGCCGGCCGCCTGGAGGATGTGGCGCGCGCACACGCCATACTTGGGCCCCACCCGGTCCAGCCCGTGGCTGACCACGTGCACGCCCAGCTCCGCCAGCAACGGGCCGAGAAAGGGTGCGGTGGGCAGGCAGCGGTTGTAGCCGTCATAGGGATCGCCGATATCCACCACCTCATCGACCATTGCGACCACGCGCCCGGTCGTCTCCAGCACTGCATCCAGTACGCCTTTGTTCTCATCCAGCGTTTCGCGTTTCATCCTGAGCGCGATAAAGAAGATTGCAACCTGCACCGGATCGATCCGGTTTTCAAGGATGGCTTTGGTGCCAAGCCTTGCCTCTTCGCGGCTGATGTTCTTGGATAATTCCGGGCCGGTGGCGATGCGCTGGATGATAGTGCGCATCAGCGATTTTGGATCTGATGGAATTGAAGTGTTCATGGAGAAATTGGCATTAACGATATTCAAGATGATGGATTCTACTGATTTTTGGCATTCAATACCCTGCTGTGTTACGGAACCAAATCAAAATCCTTCAGTCGTACACGAGTCCCGGTGGTTAGGGATGGCCAATTAACCAAGGAGATCAAGAATGAGCGCTAAAAATAAAAGTAGCACCCCTTCGACTGACCGTGAGTTCCATATGGCTTGGGGTTGGCTGGCTGCTGCGGCCGTATCGATTGCCAGTTGGGCTGGCCTTAATTGACAAGCAAACTGGTAGAATAGGGAAGGCCGGCTAATTCCCGGCTTTTTTCAACTTTAAAATAGACCTCAATCAAATGAATGAAATCCTGCAATACTTAAAAAAACATGGCGAAAAACTTGATGCCGAGATTGCTGTTGCTGCCGGCCTCTCGCTTTCCAAAACACGCACCTACTTGGCAGAACTTGCCGCCCAAGGTGAAGTAATGACTTACCACTCGACTCGGTTCGAGGATGGCAAGAAAATCGAAGGGATAAGATGCCGCTTGTCCGGGATCACCCCACCTGCAGCACCAGGGCGGAAATCGAAAGCATCTCAAATTATTAACTGATGTTCAAGCTGACGGCGCAGGATGGCAATAACCACTTGCATGTTGTGCAGCACCTGCGCCTATTAAGCCTCTGACGCAAATACCACGTTGAGCCACGCGCTGTTTCTGCTCGCGAAAAAAATGCCCTTGAGCGTGCTGCTGCATCAAGGGCAAAATATCTTAACAGGGGGTTAAGACAACACGCTCAGGGAGGAGAAACGTGCGCCGGCTTTCACCAGCTAAAGCATAGACTTGGTAATTTGCAAATAGTTCCGCGCAGCGTTTGTATTTTTTAATCACCATGCAATCCAGTCCGGAATCCCCGTTGAGCGTTGCGGCAGGAAAACCCGAATCTTCCATGATCGTTCAATACGGACATTTGCGCTTTACACCAGACCTCATTTCGTACATCTTGCCCGCCGAACAAGGGTCGGCTGTGCCGCTTTCCATCTGATGCGGAATCAGAAAATATAAAAATATTATGGGTACCATTCAAATGGTCGCGGATATAATCATGCTTGATTATGTTTGCAGACTGGCACTTTCCATTTTTATGGCATCTGGTTGGCTTGAGCAAGAAAGAAAATATGAAAAAAGTGGTTTTGATAATGCTTGCTTGTTTCAGCTTCGGCACGGCAATGGAAGCGTCGGCTTTAGACGACTACGTTGGCTTTTCGCTGTACTCAGTCAAGTCCAGCGAAAGCGGGATAAATAACACGGCAGCAGGTTTCACTGGCATGATTTCGGCAAGGCCAAACGAGTACTACGGCTATGAGGTGCAAGGTGGTGTTCTCGGTAAAATCGGCCCGTTCTCCTCAAGCGGAGAAGCTGATTTTTCGATAGCCGGTTTTTTACCGCTGGGCGGCAGCGGCATCAATTTGTATGCCAAGGCCGGCGTGGATGATGTCTATTCATCCGGAAATGTAAACAACGAGGGGCTAACCTATGGTGCCGGCGTTGAATACCAGGGTGGCAAAGATATAGTCCGCTTGGGCTTTCAGCACTTCAATGTGGGCAACAGCACGCTGTCCCCATCCCTCAGTGCCAATTTGATCGGGGTTACATTTTTATTAAAATTGGATAAGTAGCCAGCAAGGGCGTCAGGAATATTCTTGGCCTGATCCCATTTTCCGCGGAGCAAACTTCCGCTGAGCAGACTGGCCAAGTCATCAGTGCGCATGATGATTCAACATTGCCCCGGGGCGGAAAACATGGCATAAATATCCGCCCAAAAAATCCGGGCGCAAGGACATGTCCGGCCCGAACTCAACGCACAAGGAGCTCCCATGAACCTCCGAAAAACCCTTCTTGCCGGATGCATCGCGCTTTTATCCTTCGACGCGGAAGCCCAAAACCGCTTGCCGACGATCCCGCCCGCCGACTACAACGCCGAGCAGACCAGGGCGGCTGAGGAATTTTTGGCGGCACGCAAGACACCGGTGTTCGGGCCCTTCGAGCCGCTCATGTATAGCCCCATCCTGATGAACCTTGCGCGCGGCATGGGAGATTACCTGCGCTACAAACCCGCCATCGGCACCACGCTCAGCGAACTGGCTATCCTGGTCACCGCTCGCGAGTGGACCCAGGACTACGAGTGGTATGTTCATTATCCCATCGCCCTCAAGGCAGGAATCAAAAAGGAATTGGCGGACAGCATCGCCCTGGGTCGGACTCCAGTAGGAATGTCAGAAGACGAAGCGCTGGTATACCAATTCGCATGGGAATTGAACCGCAACAAGCGCGTGACGGACAAAGCCTACGCCAAGGTGGAGGCGCGCTTCGGAAAGCAGGGCGCAGTGGATTTGGCGGGCATCTGCGGCTATTATACGTTCCTGGCCATGGAACTCAACATGGCACGCTATCCGGTCCCGGGCGGCGGCAAACTCTTGCCACGATTGGGCCCCCACTCTGCTGGCGGGAAAACGAAATAAGTTGTCCATGCATGTTTACAAGGCCGCGCGTTACGAGCGACCGCATGAAATATGCCGGACAACACCAAGTGCTATTGCGCCCCGCATGCGGGGCTTCAGTTTGATGTTCCCTTAATGAAAACACTGCGACTACCAATACACCCAATCTGACTTAACAATTTCTGGTAATAAATCAATGCGGGGCAGCTCATGTTAATCAGATTTCACGGCATTTTGTTTTTGCTCTTGGTGTTGCTGTCAAGCCACTCAAACGC
The DNA here is from genome assembly GCA_001577345.1 of Candidatus Gallionella acididurans. Classification (GTDB taxonomy): domain Bacteria; phylum Pseudomonadota; class Gammaproteobacteria; order Burkholderiales; family Gallionellaceae; genus Gallionella; species Gallionella acididurans. The sequence goes on along the minus strand of LSLI01000006.1, from coordinate 4,717 downwards.
CGCCGTGTTGCCCGATGCGAATGAGCTGAAACGCCTGCTGGCCGAATCGCCCATAGAAGTTGAAGTGGTCGAACCGCACTTGATAGCAGGAAAAACCCGGCCGCATGTGGTTTACCTGGGATATCCGGTTGAAAAAATTTTTCGGGTGCTATTTGGCGCCGAATGGAAGGCTGCAGGTACCACTGTCGAATTCAGGGCCCTGGATGGCTATGTTTCCCGGATACCAACTGGGCGCTTTGACCAGTATCACGCTTACCTGGTCTTCGCAAAAAAGAATGCGCGCGAATTCAGGGTGAACAACCTGAAACAGCATGAGGAGAATGTAGCGTTGGCCCCTTACTATCTGGTGTGGGACAACATCCATCATCCCGGCCTGATCAGTGAAGGCGGTACCTACTGGCCTTACCAAGTCAACGAGATACTGATGTCAGTATCCTCCGAGCAAAGCCTGATTTCAGGGGAAAAATCTCGCGATGCGCCAGAATTGGAAAAATACTGTCTCAGCTGCCACCAGGTGAACGGTTTCGGCGGAAATAAAGCGCCTTTGGATTTGGCCGAGCAAACGAAAATTCTTGGCAGGGAAAAATTCCTTGTCTGGGTGCTGAACCCTTCTTCTATCAACCCCGATACCAAAATGCCGGCCATTGTTGAGGGTATGCCGGAAACCGGACGTCGTGCGCTTGCATTGAGACTGTTTGAGCATCTGAATGAACTGCCCCACAAGCAGGCAAGCCAGCCAGGTAACTGAGATGTTTCCTGCGGGGCATTCCATAATTTGCGGCAATCATCATGTTGATTTATCGCCGGTCAGGCCGGGGCCAGGGAGAGTGCGACAGGCGATTCGCGAATTGGCAAATTGATCAACGCCGCAAATGCCGCGAGCGCCATATCCGCGTACCACATCCATCCAAAGTCGCCAAATCGGGTAATCACTATGCCCCCTAGGTAAGCGCCGAGAAAACCGCCAATTTGATGGCTCAGCAGCGTGAGGCCGAACAGCGTGGACAAATAGCGAATGCCGAACAATTTTCCAACAATGGCGGCCGTTGGTGGCACGGTCGCCAACCAGGTAAAGCCCAAGCCGGCCGCAAACAGGTAGAACGTCAGTTCGGTTCGCGGCATCATCAGGTAAATGCCGATCAGTAATACGCGCGAGGCATACATCGTGGCCAGGATATATTTACTGCGGTATCGGGAAACACACGATCCCGCAACGAGACTCCCGAATATATTGGCCAGACCGATGATGGCAATGGACCAGCTGGCTACCGATGGCGGCAATCCGCACAGATTGATCTCGCCCGGCAGATGTGTAACCAGAAAGGCAATATGAAAGCCGCAGGTGAAGAATCCGGCATGCAGCAGCAGATAGCTGGGGTTCTTGATGGCCGTGCCTATGGCCTTTAGCACACCGGTATCTTCATGCGCATGCCTGACCGGTGCACCCGCCAAAGAATTCGTCAGTTTCCCAACCAGCGGGAGCGCCGCCAGTATCATCAGTGACATCGTCCACATCGCGCCCATCCAGCCTAGCGATTGAATCAGCTTTTGCAGGATGGGCGCGAAAAGAAACTGGCCAAAGGATCCGCCTGAATTGATGGCCCCGGAAGCCGGTCCGCGTGCCTCTATGGGCAAGCGCTGCGCGGCCGCGCCAATCAGCACGGAAAAGCTGCCTGCGCCCGCACCCATCGCTGAGAGCAGGCCCAGTGATACAGTCAGGCCGAATCCGGATCCCATGAACGGCGTGATGGCGCTGCCCAAGGCCAGAATCAGCAGTCCGCCAACCAGCACGGCGCGCGGGCCGAAACGGTCGGCAAGAGCTCCCGCGATTGGCTGGATTGCACCCCAGGTGAATTGCCCGATGGCCAAAGCCAGGCTGATGGTGGCAATGCCAAGCCCCAACGACGCATCGATCGGCGCGATAAAGAGCCCCAGTGACTGGCGCGCGCCCATGGTCACCATCATAATTCCCGCAGCAGCAAGGGTTGTTACCAAAATATCGGGGCGGCTTAATGAACGCAGCATATGGAATCTCCATGAAGCATGGACGGTAGATGAAATTATTGAAAACGGTGATTGATAATTCGATTGGCAAATAGTCAATAATTTTAGTCTGGCCGTCAATATGGAAATTACAATTTGCGCTGCCTCAAGCGAATCCGGGCGATTCGTGCAAGTTGCCAGCAGTGATCCCGGGGGCCAACCTGAAGAAGACTTGATAACTGGAATAGTCCGGGAAGAAAAGAAGCAAACAGCTGCCGATGCGCCAACTTTCAGTAGGTATATACTTCTCTCCGCACCCCTCACGTTTCCGGAAATGAATCCATGAATGAAATTTTGCAATACCTGAAAATGCAAGGTGACAGACTCGACTCGGAAATTGCTGTAGCCACAGGTATCTCGCTTGCAAAAGTGCGCATCCAGATATTGGAACTTGCTGCCAAAGGAGAAGTCATGTCGTGCCTTTCAACCAGGTTCGAGAAAGGCAAAAAAATCGAGGGCGTGCGTTGCAGGTTGGTCGGATATGTACATCCAGCCCCCGGCAGCAGACCGAAAGCTCTTTTGAAATCGCCGTAGCAACCGGTTCCGGGACAAAGCTGGACAGCAGCTCAGGAAGAAACCGAATGGCTGCGCGCCATTAACAGGCCACAAAAATAATAAAGCCGCATAGCTGCGGCTTTATTTGTCGGCTTATGGGAAGCCGACACAGTCAGTCATCGGATTCTGACTTGGGTAATGACTACAGATAATTAATCTTTGAAGTGTCTATAGGCGTCTCCCGGTAATGGCTAATCTTGGCGAACCAGTGATCAGGAACCACAAGGATTTTATACGCTTAATTTCTGTCGAATTCAAGCACCATTCAAGGAGTTTTATATTATGGCCAGGAAAGCTGCAATCGTACTTGCACTCGGCATGCTGCTCATCGTCTTGTGGGGATTGTTTTTTGAGGCAGGGTCGACAAGAATCATAATCAACGGTCAGGAACTTACCGGTCCGCTCGCGGGCACAATCGGAGCAGCTGGACTCATCGCAGGCTTGACAGCTTTGTTCTGCGCGTCGATTTTCCTGCTCTTTGTGTTTGCCGGGATCGGCATTTTTGTCCTGGGTGCTGTAATAGTCGCTGGTCTGATCCTGGCAGGATTGGCATTTCCGTTCCTGCTCGTTCTGCTCCTCCCCTTGGCACTAGTCTGGGTGTTCATTGCGATCACACGAAAGACCGGCGCATAGCTGTTTGGCGACTTTACTCAGAACCGAATCAGAAGTAACGGCGGCTGATCGTGTTCGGGCAGTAACGTAGTGCGGATGCCGGCAACGGCATCGGGAAGCAACCAGCCTTCGATGCCACCCTCGCGAGGACGAAAATTTTATGGGCCTGTTTGAAAAATGGATCGCAGTGGTTCTTGCAACCATCAACCCCTTGACGGGCCGTGGTATTGCCATTCCACTTGGCGTTGAATTTGGCTTGCCTTTGATCTGGGTTTGCGTTGCGGCTGGAATAAGTAATTTTATCCTTGCCGCTGTGATCATACTGGTCATTGATAAACTGGGGCATATTCCCGCAATAAAACGATACATCGAGAAGAAGCGCGGCAAGAGGACTACAAAGTTTATTGAAGGGAAAGGACTGTTTTATGCAGTCACATTTGGGCCACTGGTACTTGGAACATTTACCGTGATACTTGTATTCCAATCACTGGGCACGGATAAAAAACGCATGATTATGTACAGCCTGATAAGTGCAATAATCCTCACGCCTTTGATAGCATGGATATCCATAGAGTACAAAGACCTGCTGGAGAACCTTCTGCACAACATCAACAATCCCGGATGATGGCTTCATTCCGTAATCGGCTGGGCCGCAGCCTGCGTCTGGCTTTGCGTGATTACAGGATGTTCGTCGGCAACGCGCCGCTGTTTCCCTCACACAAACTTGCAACTTTGGTGCAGTGTTGTTTTGGCGCATTGAAAAACGAGTTGCCGGATAAAACCTCAACTGTCCGGAAGGCAAATGCCAGAATTCCATTCAAATGAATGCCGGCCGGTGCAAACCGCGGATCGGCTTGCCCCTTTAGCTGAAGCTGAGGGTTTCAACTGCTCATTTCGCGCAGCTTGCCACGCAGGCGGCCTTTTAAATCGGACAGCTCTTATCAGGCGCGTTTTCTGAATTCGTTGGTGCGGGTATCGATTTCGATCTTGTCGCCGATCTCGATGAATGCCGCGACTGGCAACTCGAACCCGGTGTTGATCTTTGCAGGTTTCATTACCTTGCCGGAGGTGTCACCGCGCACGGCCGGTTCCGTGTAGATTACTTCGCGCACGATGGTATTGGGCAATTCGACCGAAATCGCCTTCTCATTGTAGAACACCACTTCGCAGGGCATGTTGTCTTCAACGTAGTTGATTGCGTCGCCCATGCTTTCTGCCTCGATCTCATACTGGTTGTACTCGCCATCCATGAACACATACATCGGATCGGCGAAATAAGAATAAGTCACTTCCTTGCGATCCAGCAGGATCTGCTCGAATTTGTCGTCGGCGCGATATACGGTTTCCTGCGCGGAGTCGGTCAGCAGGTTCTTCATTTTCATCTTCACCACCGAACCATTGCGGCCGGAACGGCTGTACTCGGCCTTGAGCACGACCATAGGCTCAGTGCCCACCAGGATGACGTTACCCGCGCGAACTTCTTGTGCTGTTTTCATGTTTACTGCCC
>LSLI01000005.1 GCA_001577345.1 Candidatus Gallionella acididurans | reverse complement strand
TCTGGCACAGAGCCGAACTTCAATGTGGTCAAATCACCTTCCATAAAGTCGCCGGTCGCGAACGGCCGCTATTGCCGGACGCCCATTCGGGGTTATGTCGTAGTCAGGGATAATTCCTGAATTTTCCGGTGGTGATGAGCGAGGTGACGTTCTGCATCCCGGTGCGGAATGCGGCAAACTTTCTCGACCCTTCGAGATCCTGCACCTTGTCTTCGAGACGGGCTGCGAACCTGTTCGGGAATTGACCGTTCAGCCACTTCAGCATCGGCATCAGTTCCTGCCTTTCGGTAACCGTTGCGGCCGCCTCCATTTCGAACACTCCCAGGCCTTTCTCGACGGCATGGAGATAGTTTTCCGAATCGCTGATCCTGGCCAGGAATGGCAGCTTCAGCGAATTGAGGAATCGTTCCAGCGCGCCGTAGACCGGGGATGCCGAATTGCGCACCCGGTTGGCCACTACCGCGATCTTTGCCCTGGAGGTGCGTGCGCCGCCAAACAGGAACAGCTCCTTGATGAAGTCCGCGGTGGCATGAATATCGATTGCCGATGGCGCGACCGGGATCACGATAAAGTCCGCTTTGCGCACCAGTTCCTGAAGCAGCAGGCCTTTCGTTCCGGCAGGCGCATCAATGATCATGATTTCAGTTTCGAGAGGAACCCACGCGTGCGTGCTGCGCAGGGGGACCGCCCCCTTGGCCGGCGCGGCATTGGCCCCGTGGATTTTCTGCGCATCATCCGGCCTTACCCGCAGCCACTGTATGCTGGAACCCTGCGGATCGTAGTCCATGATCGCTGTCAGGATTTTCTTGCTGGCATAGTAAGCGGCGAGATTGGTGGCCAGGGTGGTTTTACCCGAGCCGCCCTTGGAATTGATGACTAGTATCGATAGCATGCCATTCCTTTCTTTCTGCTTCTACGCTGCCGGGTTGCTGGCCGAGAGTTTCAGGATATAGTCTGTGAACTCCGGATCTTCTCCGCGCAACAGGGCGGGGAGCGAGGCCCTGAAATCCGCGCGGTTGCACCATTCACCCATGTAATCTTCCCAGGAACGCCAGCGCCGCAACTGCTTCTCATTCATTTTGGCTTCATAAAGCAGCAGGTAAGCGCGTTCAAAAAGCGAGATTAACATGCTGAAGATGATAAACATGCGCTCGCGTTGCTCTTCAGAAAGGGACGGTGTTTCCTCCCGGGCGAACAGACGCAGATCCGGATGCTCCAGCGTGACTTTGAGGAATTCCTGGTAGTTGTCGGAAAGCAGTTGATAGACTTCCTCTTCCTCGTTGTTGCGCTCTTTGTGCTGCTCGAAGATGAATACGGAAATCGCCATCGGCAGGCCGATGACTGTTACCACGTAACTCATCATTTCCCATGTTTCCAAAGCAGTCATCAGAACGATCCTTTATCGGAATGCCGAAAACGCCCGAACAATTATTGGCTGCGGAAGGATTATCAACCCTGCCCGGTTGACCGGTACAGGCTGCATGCCTATCATACAAGAATATATCATGTGTTTAACAGGCGTCGTACGGGCCCTTTCGAATCAGTGCCGGCTTGTACGGCTTACCTGCCGCATTGCTGACGTCTTTTGCCGGGCTGATATGGCGGGTTGTCACAGCGGAATCTCAATTCCGGAATCAGCGAGGTGATAGTCATGACGGAACAAAAAGCAAAATCGGCCATAAAAAAAGTGACGATGGCAAAGAAAGGTACCGCGCCGGACGTCAAGCCGAAGACCGGCAAGGTAACGGTCGCTGCAAAAAAGCCGGTGGTGAAGAAACCGGTAGCGAAAATTCCGGCGGCTAAAACTCTCCCGCTTTCACCGGCAAAACCGAAAACAGCCAGGCCACCGAAAAAAGTGGCGGCTGCGACCGTGGAAAATAAAGTTCCGCCTGCAAAAGCCGGGAACGACAAAGCCGATCCGGCCACTGCCGTTAGAACGGCAGCGAAATCAACCCCGAAAACAGCAGCGAAGCCAACCCCAGAGGAGCGATATCGCATGGTGGAAACGGCCGCTTACTTCATTGCAGAGCAGCATGGTTTCCAGGGACGTTCCGATGAGCATTGGGCTGCGGCTGAACGTGAAATAGCCGCGAAGCTGGGGCAATGATTTCCTGATCAGGCAGTATTATTCGAGCGCGAATCCATCGCTATCATCCAGCCTGGGCTTGACGTGTGTTGCGGGCTCGGGACGCATTTGAGCAAATGCGCATTATCCGTTGCTGAAAAATTGGGGCCGGAAAGCCACCAGCCCTCGTAGAAGGCTGGTGTATCGGCGAATGATTACTTCTTGGCGCCGTTAACTGCGGTTTTAAGCGTTGCTCCAGCCTTGAAAGCCGGAACCTTGGCAGCTTTGATCTTGATGGCTTCACCAGTGCTTGGATTACGGCCGGCACGTGCAGCACGCTTGCGCACCTCGAAGGTACCGAAGCCAACCAGAGCGACATTGTCACCTTTCTTCAGGGTGTTGGTGACGATTTCAATCAGCGCGGAAATATTCCGATCAGCGTCTGCCTTTGAGCTGCCTGTCTTGTCGGCCAATGCATCTATCAGTTCTTTTCTGTTCATGTTTTTTCCTTATGTCGTTATTACTGCACGTGCAGTGGTTAAGAGTTTAGCACCAGTGGATGGTGATTTATATCTTTCTCAATCTGGCGGGATGTGCTACCACGCCGTATTTGCGGCTACTTGGCCCGCCCGTATTTGGCGGTGAAACTGGCTTTGCCGAGCATATTTGCATGAATCATGTAGCCGGTCAGCGCCGCGGTAGCGTCGGCCGGAATTTCAAGCTTGTCGGTTTTCAGCGCGTACACGGTGAAAATGTAATGATGCGGCTTGTCGCCTTGCGGCGGGCAGGCACCGCCCCACGACACCGTCCCGTAGTCGGTGCGACCCTGTAGTGCGCCTTTGGGCAGGGTCGTGCTGTTGAGTGCACCCGCGTTCGCGGCCAGTTCGGTGACATCCGCAGGGATGTTGATCACCACCCAGTGCCACCATCCCGAGCCTGTCGGCGCATCGGGGTCATACACGGTCACGGCAAAACTCTTGGTGTCTTTGGGGGCTCCGCTCCATTTGAGCGCGGGGGATTTGTTTTCACCCGAACAGCCAAAACCATTGAATTCAAAACTTTTGGGCATCATACCGTTGGCTTTGATTTCCGTGCTGGAAAGCTTGAAACCGGAAGCATAAGTCACAGTGGTCAAGCCGGCTAAAGCAACAGCGAGAAGGATACGGCGCATGGAGACTCTCCTTGTATGAACGGGGGCGGGATTGTAGCACTGTTGATTGGCGTGACAAGTCGGTTCCCATTTGCAGTGCTTGTTGATGCGCACCGGGAACCTTCAGGTTTTCGCTGAACTCCGGCCTGGCTCCTGAATTCGTCCGGTACCTCTGTATTTCTCTTCCTGCTCCTGGCCGGATATTGCTTTTTCTTGTGGGCAGGGGGAAATAAAAAGGCCTGACCGAAGTCAGGCCTTGCCTGTTACTGCTGACAGGTAGCAGATGCTTGTTTATTGATCTGGTTTTCCAGCAAACAGGATCATCAAGCTCAGTGCGATAAATGGGGTCAAGACCAGCGGGAAAAAAATCATTGTTATTGACACGATAACACCTCCAAAATGATTAAGGGACTTGCGTACACCACGGCAGATTTTTATGGTTTCGTCAGCAGGCAGTCAGTCCGGTAGATCCGACAGCCCGCCAGTAGCGTGGTGCCGAAATAGTGTCATCGGTCTGTGAAAAAAGCAAGAAGAATCAACAACAAAGACCATATTATTAATATGGTAATACTGGCCGCAGCCCCGCCCGAGTCATCGGTTTGCAATTGATTTTTTGGTGCTGCCGCAGGGAAATTGAGCGTCGTTAACGAGAGGTCAGTGCGGGATTAAACGAGCACATTATTCAGCCCGGATTACCGGTCGCGTTGCCACAATGTTTCAGGCGCTGTTCGGGCGCGGTTGATGCAGCGGCTCAGCACAAACAACAGATCCGACAAGCGATTCAGATAGGGCAGGGCGTGTTGGGGCACGGCATCATTCTGGGACAGCACGACCAGATCGCGTTCGGCGCGACGCGCAACGGTGCGCGCCACGTGGCACAACGCGCCAGTGCGCGAGCCGCCCGGCAATATGAATTCGCGCAATGGCGGCAGGTCGGCGTTGTAGTGCGCAAGCTGTTCATCCAGCCATGCGATTTTGTTTTGTGTAAACACGTCCTGCGTGGGTAGCGCTAATGCGCCGCCCAGATCGAACAGGTCATTCTGGGTTCGCAGCAACACGATGCGGATGTCGTCCGGCAGCTCTTCGGTCAGCAGCACGCCGAGCTGGCTGTTCAGCTCGTCCACGCTGCCCAGTGCGGCGATGCGCGCGTGGGATTTGGCCAGGCGGGTGCCGTCTGCGAGTCCGGTTGTGCCCTTGTCGCCGGTGCGGGTGGTGATCCTGGATAATCTCATGTCAATGCCTGTTCACTGCTGTTCAAGACAGGCAAAGTATACCGCCGCATCCGGCTGGGTGCGATTTCGCTGCGCCTGCCAGAGCATCTCGCTGAGGCATTCCATCATGCGGTGTTGCGCGTCATGTTCCGATTCCAAGCGTTGGGTCAGGCGCACGAAATGCGCGCGTATTCCCGCCGGCTGGTCTATGGATATCTGTTCCTCTATGGTCAGGTGCATCATCAGGTGCAGGAACGGATTGGTCGCACCCTGCTCCGGCAGATAGTCCTTCTCCTGATGCTGTTGAGGGTTTTCCAGCACGGAAAAGTACTCGGGATGCTTTGAGATCAGCTGAGCGGCGAGGTCTTCGAGGGGCGTGAGCAATTCCTTGGCTCTGTATTTTTGCCAGGATTCGAATAAAAAATTGCGCGCTTCATCGCGCGAGGGATTGAACAGCAAAGTGTTTACTCCAAAATGGAAACAGGACTATCGTTTGGAGTGCAGTGACGTGTCGCTGCATTTTTTGCGCAGACTTGTCTGCGCACTCCAAATTAGCCCCAATAATAAATCCCCTCCCTGTGCAAGGGGGAAGGTTGGGCAGTTATTTTTAGCCTGTATTCTTCCCCTTGTATTCGCACAGATCATGAATGATGCACGCGCCGCATTTCGGCTTGCGCGCCTGGCAGACATAGCGGCCGTGCAGGATCAGCCAGCGATGCGCATCGTGCAAGAATTCTTCCGGTACGAACTTGAGCAGTTTCTTTTCCACTTCCAGCACGTCCTTGCCGGGTGCGATGCCAATGCGGTTGGCGAGGCGGAAGATGTGCGTGTCCACCGCGATGGTGGGCTGGCCGAACGCGGTATTGAGGATCACGTTGGCGGTCTTGCGGCCCACGCCGGGCAGGGCTTCCAGTTCCCCGCGGGTTTGCGGCACCGCGCCGCCGTGCTTCTCCAACAGCAATTGGCAGGTCTGCATCACGTGTTTGGCCTTGGTCTTGTACAGGCCGATACGCTGGATGTACCCGCGCAGCTTTTCCTCGCCGAGCGCGAGGATTTTTTCCGGCGTGTTGGCGGCAGGGAACAGATGCTGCGTTGCGGCATTCACGCTGATGTCGGTGGCCTGCGCCGACAGCATCACCGCGACCAGCAGTTCGAACGGTGTGGAATATTCCAGCTCGGTGGCGGGATGCGGGTTGGCGGCTTGCAGGCGTAAAAATATTTCGCGGCGTTTGGCGGGGTTCATCGAATGTTTGCCAGCTTGATGAAGCGTTTAGTCATCACCGTGACTTATCCAACTCAGATCATAATCAGGTGCTCCTGAGCGTGGGTAAGTTTCGTTGTACTGCTTAAATTTCTTTGGCCATGAGCCTGTGATTCCCTTGGTTTGGATTCGAATTAAAATTTCAGGTGTCACCCCAAATGGTTCGAGCAGACTTAAGACAAAAACGCCTTCAACGATCACTGAGCGATCTAGATCGTGCCTAGCTTTGACTAAACTTTCTATCAGGGCAATGTCATGCGATGGTACCTCGTTACTTTTTACAAGTGCCAAATCTGTTTCGACGACCGGCATACCTAGCTGCCATGCTAAGAACCTTGATAGGGTTGATTTACCTGAACCGTCAACGCCATCTATCGCAATAGTCATCTTTCGCCACGGTAAAATCTTCGGCCTAAGCCACTCGACAAGCTTCTCATAGTCAGCCGAAATGGCTTTGACGCTCATGGAGCTACTAGAAGGCAACTATGTGTTTAGTGCGCCGCAGGCGCATACCCGCCATCCACCGGCGTGATGGTTGCGCTGCCGCCTTTCAGCTTCTGTTCGGCGCGCAGGTTCAGCCAGTTCTTGCCGGCGATCAGCATGCCCAGCGTGATGAAGGCGCCGGGCGGCAGGATCGCGAGCAGGAAGCCGTGGTAGTTCGGCACGACTGTTATTACCCAAGCCTTTGCCGCATCGCCGAACACCAGGTCGATGCCGGACAGCAGAGTGCCGTGGCCGAATATCTCGCGGATACCGCCCAGCACCGCCAGCACGGCGGTCAGGCCCAGGCCCATCGCCAAGCCGTCCAGCGCGGATTGAAGCGCGGGATTTTTGGAGGCGAATGCCTCGATACGGGCAAGAACAATGCAGTTGGTGACGATCAGCGGAATGAAGATGCCCAGCACCACGAACAGCGAATACATGTAGGCATTCATCGTGAACTGGATCACGGTGACCAGCACCGCGATGATCAGGATGAATACCGGAATGCGCGCCTCATTCGGGACGAAATCACGGATCGGCGCGATCGCCGCGCCGGACAGGGACATCACCACCGCGGTCGCCAGGCCGAGGCTGACGCCGTTCACCACCGAGCTGCTCACCGCGAGTATGGGACACATGCCCAGCAGCTGCACCAGCCCGGTGTTCTGTTTCCAGACGCCGTTGTAAAGAATGTCTTTGAATTCCTGCAGGGTCATTTCTTGTCTCCTTCGCTATGCACTGCTTTCTCTTTGTCAGGGGAAACAGTGTTCTGTTTGAACAACTCTTCGCGATGCTGCGCGAAATATTGCAACGCCTTGTGCACCGCCTTGACCACGGCGCGCGGGGTGATGGTCGCGCCGGCCATGTAGTCAAATGATCCGCCGTCTTTTTTGACTTTCCAGCCGCTGTCCCGGGGATTGTCCAGGGATTTTCCGTCGAAGCCGGTGATCCATTTGCTCTTGGCGATCTCGATGTAGTCGCCCAGCCCCGGGGTTTCCCTGTGGGATATTACGCGCACGCCGCCTATCCTGCCATCGCTGTGTATGGAAATGATCAGGCTGATCCTGCCGCTGTATCCGTCCGGCGCGATGACTTGCAGCACTGCGATGGAGGGCTCGCCTTTAAGGCGGCCCAGGTAGGCGATGGTGGTGTCATCGGTGCCCAGCAGTTCATCCGCTTTGAGTTCCGTGCTGTCCTTGATGATGTCGTTGTCGTAAGTTTCAGGCGGTGCGATCTGCGTGACCAGCTTGAGTTTTTCCTGTTCCTCGCTGCGCGCGATAGGCTCATGCGTCAGCTGGTAGGTGATGGCAAGCAGGGCAGTGCCGATCACCGCGAAGAACAGCAGGTTGAGCGCGGTGAGGATGGACGCCTTGGCGATGGTGCGTCTCATGGTTGACTGCCTTTTTTGCCGAATACTTTTGGTTGCGTGTACAGCACGATCAGCGGCACACAGATATTCATCAGCAGCGTGGCGAACGCGACACCGTCAGGGAAGCCCCCAAAGACGCGGATCAGGTAGGTGAGCAGGCCTGCCCCTGCCGCATAGATCAAGCGGCCCTTGTTGGTGGTGGGACTGCTGACCGGATCGGTGAGAATGAAAAACGCGCCCAGCATGGACGCGCCGGCGAACCAGTGAAACAGCGGCCCGGCATAGTGTGCGGGGTCTGCCAGATGAAAAATTCCGGCGAGCACGAACAGGGTGCCCAGAAATGCGGCGGGAATATGCCAGCTGATGATGCGCGAGGCGAGCAGGTAAAGCCCGCCGAGCAGGAATCCCAATGCCACCATTTCGCTGCCGTGTCCGGCAAACCGGCCGTAGATCGGCATGTCGAGTATCTGCCGCATCGGTTGATCAAGATGCAAATGCGTCTTCAGCGTGTCCAGCGGCGTTGCCATGGTCAGGGCATCCAGGGTATCGCTGTTCGGCAGCACGTCATGGAAAATGAAATCCAGTTGTTGCGGGAAGGTGAGTTCCGAAATGACCATGCCGTGCGGTGCGATCCAGTGGGTCATCTGTGCGGGGAACGAAATGATCAGGACCGCGTAACCGACCATCGCAGGATTGAACATGTTGTTGCCCAGCCCGCCATACAGATGCTTGGCGATCGCGATCGCAAATGCCGTGCCGACCACGACCATCCACCAGGGTGCCAGCGGCGGGATGGAAAGGGCCAGCAGCCACGCCGTGAGCAGCGCGCTGTTGTCTTTCAGGAAAGGCATGATGGGACGATCCCGCAGTTTGAGCATCAGCGCCTCGGTGCCGAGAGCGGTGAGGCTGGCCAGCGTGATCGACACCAGGATCGCCGGACCAAAATACCAGACGTACAACACGATGCCCGGCAGCAGTGCCAGTAGCACCTTGAGCATGATCGCCGAGACGCTATCCGATTTGCTGATGAGGGGGGAGAAAAACATGATTGAATTATTCCTGAATATCAAACCGCGAAGCGGAACCACGGAATATACGGAACACACCGGATAAGGCAAAAATTCTGTTTCCGTGTGCTCCGCGGCTGAAGGTCGTTGTCGAAATCATTTTGTAGTCCCTTCATCGGCGTGCTCGACTGCGGATTGGGCAAGTTCGCGGATATGCGCGCGACTTGTTTCAATCCCGGCTTGTTCCGCCTGTTGCTGCGCCGTCAATGGCTGGGCGTCGGCCAGCCTGGCGGCCTGTGCGGCCTTTTCCCTGGCAGCCAGCTTGTCTGCTTTTTCCTGCTTCTCGCGTTCGATGCGCTGTTCGCGGTAGTCGTGGCGTATCCTTGCCTTGTCGGCGAGTTGCTTGTCGTGTTCGCGCGCGTGGATCTCGCTCTTGGCAAAACGGTAATACTGCACCAGCGGGATGTGGCTGGGACAGACATAGCTGCAGGCGCCGCACTCGATACAGTCGAACAGATTGAATGCCTGCGCCCTGCCGAACTCCCTGGATTGGGCGAACCAGAACAAATCCTGCGGCTGCAAATCCGCCGGGCACACATCAGCACAGCGCGTGCAGCGGATGCACGGCATGACGGGCGGGGAAGGCGGAAATATTTTCTTCGAGGATGCAATGATGCAATTGGTGGCTTTCACCAGCGGCACCTGCACCGACGGCAGCGGAAAGCCCATCATCGGGCCGCCCATGATGTAGCTGTCGGTGTCCGGCAACGCGACCCCCAGGGCGACCAGCTCGGCTATCGGCGTGCCTATCAATACCTCGTAATTGCGCGGATGCAGCACATTCCCGGTGATCGTGACGATGCGCGACAGCAGCGGTTCGCCGTGCGCAAAGGCGCGGTGGATAGTGTAGGCGGTGGCGACATTGAAGCACTGCACGCCCATGTCGGTGGAGCGCACTCCGGCGGCCACCTCGATACCGGTGAGCACGCGGATCAACTGCTTCGCCCCGCCGCCGGGATACACAGTCGGCACCGCAATGACTTCCATGCGCTGGTGCCCGCCGGCGGCGACAGCGGCACGCATGGATGCGATCGCTTCCGGCTTGTTGTCCTCGATGCCGATCAGCACTTCTTCGGCATCCAGCATGAAGCGCAGCATTTCCGCACCCTGCACGATTTCTGCGGCGCGTTCGCGCATCAGCATGTCGTCGCAGGTGATGTAAGGCTCGCATTCCGCGCCGTTCAACACCAGCGTGGTGATCTTGTGCTTGTCCAGGGACAGCTTCAGGTCGCTGGGGAATGCCGCTCCACCCAGGCCGACTACGCCGGCCATGCGCAGCAGATGCTGGAGCCCGGCTGGGCTGTGGTCGCGGTAATCGATGGTCTTGCGCGGGGCCCATTCCTCCTTGCCGTCCGGTACCAGCGTGGCACACAGGTTGGGCAGGCCGGAAGGATGGGCGATCAGCTGCATGTCGATCGCGGTGATGGTGCCGGAAGTGGAAGCGTGGACCGCGCTCGAGACGATACCGTCGGGCATGCCGATAAGCTGGCCTTTCAGCACGCGCTCCCCCACACGGGCGACGGGTTTGGCGGTTTCTCCGGCATGCTGGTGCAGCGGGATGACCAGTTTGGCGGGCAGCGGCGCTCGCGCAATGGTGGCCCGGGTGGATTGCGTCTTGTTGCTGGGCGGATGGATGCCGCCGTGAAAATGATACAGCTTTCTCATGTTGTCATTGCCAACAGGCACAGCGGGCCTCATGTTGTTGCGGTCATGGCATATACCGGATATTTCCATTTCCAGTTGGCGATCTTTTCACCGATGACCTGCATGCTGATGCAGTCCACCGGGCAGGGCGCGACGCACAACTCGCAGCCGGTGCATTCGGAGGCGATGACGGTGTGCATCTGTTTGGCGGCCCCTGCGATGGCATCCACCGGGCAGGCCTGAATGCACAGGGTGCAGCCTATGCAGGTGCTTTCGTCGATGACGGCAAGGGACTTTGCTTTGGGAACCGCATCTTCACCGAACGGCTTGAACTCCACGCCCAGCAGTTCGGCCAGTTTCCGGATGCCCTCCTCGCCACCCGGCGGGCAGCGGTTGATGTCGGCTTCCCCCGCCGCGATGGCCGTGGCATAAGGCTTGCACCCCGGATAGCTGCATTGCCCGCACTGGGTTTGCGGCAGGACGTCGTCGATCTTGTCCACCAGCGGATTGCCCTCGGTATGGAATTTGATCGCGGCGAAGCCCAGCACCGCGCCAAGCACGGCAGCGATGGCTGACATCACCAGCAGCGCGCTTAACATTCGGGGTTTCCCATTACTTGATCAATCCGGAGAACCCCATGAAGGACAAACTCATCAATCCGGCAGTGACCATCGCGATGGCCGAACCCTTGAAGATCGCCGGGACATCCGCGCCTTCCATGCGTTCGCGCATGCCGGCGAACAACACCATCACCATCGTGAATCCCAGCGCGCTGCCGAAGCCGAAGATCAGCGATTCCATGAAGTTGTGCTTCAGCTGGACGTTGAGCAGCGGTACGCCCAGCACCGCGCAATTGGTGGTAATCAGGGGGAGATAGATCCCCAAAACCTGGTAAAGCGGGGGGCTGGTCTTTTGCACCACCATTTCGGTGAACTGGACGATGCCGGCGATCACCACGATGAACGACAGCGTGGTGAGGTAAGACAGTTCGGGTCCGAGCAGGTAATGGTTGATCAGGTAGCTTGAACCCGAAGCCAGGGTCAGCACGAAAGTCGTGGCCGCGCCCATGCCGATGGCGGCCTCCAGTTTTTTGGAAACCCCCATGAAAGGACACAGGCCGAGGATTTTCACCATCACGACGTTGTTTACAAATACCGCGCCAAACAGGATCAGCAGATATTCAGTCATTAGCGACACCATACAATAAGCGGTCGCGGATTATCCCCTGATTCCCAGGCTCCTTCAACCGCATTAACGGTATAAGAATATAGCGAAAAGTTGGGTTTCCTAGATTTCCACCAGGGTGCCCATTTCGATGACGCGGTTGGCCGGTATCTTGAAGAAGTCCGCCGCGTTCATCGCGTTTTTGGATAAGGAGATGAATAGGCGTTCGCGCCATTTGGTCATGCTCGGATGCGGGCTTGAAACGATCAGGGCGCGGGAAACGAAGAATGAGGTGGTCATCATGTCAAAAGGCAGGCCGCGCGTGGCGCAAATTTCCAGCGCGGCCGGAATATCGGGCGCATCCATGAAACCGTAAAAAACCCTCACCCAATAAAAATTCTTGCCCATGTCCTTGATCAACAGCCTGTTACCCTTGGTGACATAGGGTTTGTCTTCGACCACCACGGTCAGCAGGATATTGCGCTCATGCAGAACGTGATTGTGCTTGAGATTATGCAGCAGGGCAGACGGAGTGCCGTCGCTGGTGGGGGTCAGGAATACCGCTGTACCGCTCACCCTGGGCATATCGTCCACGCCGTCAAGAATGGTCTGCATCGAGACGGACTGCCGCGCTATATCCTCAAACAGTAAAGCCCTGCCGCGCTTCCACGTCATCAGCACGGTAAAGGAAATCACCGCAATACCGAGGGGGAACCAGCCGCCTTCGATGATTTTGATGGCGTTGGCCGCAAAGTAGGTCATGTCCACGAGTAACAGAACGAGAATCAGGGGTATGGAGAAAATCAACGGCCAGCGCCACAACATCAGGATGACAACGGCAATCAGTATCGTGGTTATGGTCATCGTCCCGGTGACGGCAATACCATACGCCGCCGCCAGGTTGGTGGAGCTTTGAAAGGAAAGAACCAGGAAAACCACCGCCAGATACAGCGTCCAGTTGGTAAGCGGCACATAGATCTGCCCTTGCGCCTTGTCGGAAGTCTGGCGAATTTCCATGCGCGGCAGGAAGCCCATGTGCACCGACTGGTTAGCCAGCGAGAATGCGCCGGATATGACGGCCTGCGAGGCGATCACCGTTGCTGCGGTGGCCAGCAGTACCAGCGGAACCAGTATCGAGGCGGGGGCGAGCAGGTAGAACGGGTTTTCGACGGCCTGCGGATTATCCAGCAGCAATGCTCCCTGGCCGAAATAATTCAGCACCAGGGCGGGCAGTACGAAAGAGAACCAGGCAAGGCGGATAGGAAATTTTCCAAAATGCCCCATGTCGGCGTACAACGCCTCTCCGCCCGTTATCGCAAGCACGATGGCGCCCAGCGACAGGAAGGCAATCCTGAAGTCCGCGCTTAAGAAATTAAACGCATAGACAGGGTTGAGTGCATATAAAATTTGCGGGTGGTGCGTGATGGAAATTATGCCGAACACCGCCAGGCAGCCGAACCAGACGATCATGATCGGGCCGAATGCCATGCCCACTATGCCGGTGCCGCGTTTCTGAATAAAAAACAACCCGGTTAAAATCAGAACAGTCAGTGGCAGTATGTAGATTTTGAACTGATGCGAGACCAAATCCATGCCCTCGACAGCCGACAGTACAGAGATGGCCGGAGTGATCATGCTGTCGCCAAAAAACAAGGCGGCTGCGAATACACCGAGTGCCGTGACAGTCCATTTTATTTTCGGGTGCTGGGCGGTCAGTTCACCCACCAGAGCCAGCAGGGCCAGCGATCCGCCTTCGCCGTGATTGTCCGCGCGAAGTATGATGGTCACATATTTGAACGATACCAGCAGCATGATGGTCCAGAACAGCACGGATAGCACGCCGAGGATATTGGCTTCCACGGCGGGCAGCGGATGCGGGCCGGTAAAGACCGCCTGTATCGCATATAGCGGACTGGTGCCGATGTCGCCAAACACCACCCCAAGCGCACCCAGCACGAGGGGAGGTAACTTCTGTTGCGTTGGCGTACTGCTCATTTTCGATCGTCTCTGGGTTGGGAGTGGGGCGGCACTCTACGCCAGTGCCCTACTGAAAGCAATCAGTTGCCCGGCACTCTGATTAACCGGAAGACTGGTGCGGATCATCACAAATGTTTTCCTTGAAAAGCCGCAAGTGAATGTTGTTGGGGATAGTGAAACATCGTCGCAACACGCGATCGCCTTAAGTGCGGCAGGCTGAAACGGCAATCACATTGCTTTCCATAAGGGACTTTTCGGACCGTGGCCAGATGCGGTTGATGATTTGATGCGGACAAGTTTCGGCGCGGTGAAACGAATCGCGCATGCGCGATTCGTTGGCGGCCGCAACGGGCCGGCTCATGCCCGCCCATTGTGATGTTGGCTGCTAAAGCTTCTGATGGGTACCGTCGCACAATGCTCCCTTGGAGCTGTGCTTGCAGCCGCAAAAATAGACGGTGCCGGTTTCTTTCGCTTTGTGTTCCACCGGGGAAAATTCGCTGCCCTTGTGGCTGCCATCGCAGAATGGCTGGGTGGCACTTTTGCCGCATGAGCACCACCAGTAGCTTTTACCCGCTTCCACTGCAACGGCATAAGGGGATTTTTGGGCAATAACCGGCTGCTTGTTTGACATTTTGAAACTCCTTTAGATATACGACATAAAATTTCCTCCGGCCCTTCGGGCATGAGGCCCAGCAAATTTTTACCCGAAACCACCGGTGTCGACGGGTGGCGTCATGGTTTGGTTGAAACATGTGCCGCGACAAACGCGGTTCTCAAAAGACGCAGGCTGGCCGTTATTCCTTCCAGGTCGCCGGGCGAAAATCCGGCGAAAACACGTTCCATGTGCGCCACATGCAACGGAAATATCCGCGCGAACAATTTCTCCCCCTGCGAAGTCAGCCGGATGATCTGGCAACGCCCGTCGTCGGGAGAGGCGACCCGGCGCACTATTTTTTTCGCCGCCAGCCGATCAATTACGCCGGTCAGGGTGCCCTTGGTGATCAGTGTTTTTTCTCCCAGTTCCTTGGGTGACATGCCCGGAGTGTTGCCGAGAGTGGCGACAATATCGAACTGGGCCGGGGTAAGAGACAGCGAGCGAACATGCGCCGACGAATAAACCTCGAAAGCCTGGTAGGCGCTGGACAGCTCGCGCAATAACGGCAGAAAAATCGAACGGGGCATGTCTCGGCAATTTAGTTCTAACTAGAACTATAGTAATTCCGGCTGCAGCCAAAGTCAATGAGCGCGATCCGGGAAGATCGCCAGGGTTGGCGCTTCCAGCCTGTTTTACAGGCTTCGGATTGCCGCACAGGCTTCACCGATCAGCGCCGGCCCCCGATATATCAGGCCGCTGTATAGCTGTACCAGTGAAGCCCCTGCCTTGATTTTTTCTGCGGCATCCGCGCCGCTCAAGATGCCGCCCACACCGATGATGGGCAGCGCGCCCCGCAGTTCAGCCGCAAGCTGGCGTATCACCGCAGTGGATCTGGACCGCACGGGCGCGCCGCTCAATCCCCCGCTTTCCGTACCATGCGGCAGGTCGCCCACGCCCTCCCGCGACACCGTGGTGTTGGTTGCAATCACGCCGTCGATGCGATGATGCATCAGCAGGCGCGCGATCTGGATGATTTGTTCAATTTCCAGGTCAGGGGCAATCTTCAGCGCGATCGGAACATATTTGCCATGTGTGTCGGCGAGCTTTTGCTGCTCGGCCTTGAGCAGTGCAAGCAGTTTGCTTAACGCGTCCGCATCCTGCAGGTGACGCAGGTTTTTGGTGTTGGGTGAAGATATGTTGATGGTGATATAGCCGGCATGCTCATACACTTTGCGCAGACAGGCCAGATAATCGTCCGCCGCATTTTCGATCGGGGTGAGGGCGTTCTTGCCGATGTTGATGCCCAGTACACCGCGATACTGCGCGCGTTTTACGTTTGCAATCAGCGCATCCACGCCGTCATTGTTGAAGCCCATGCGGTTGATGATAGCGTTGGCCGGGGGCAGGCGAAACAAACGGGGCTTGGTGTTGCCGGGCTGTGGCAGCGGGGTGACCGTGCCGATTTCGATGCTGCCGAAACCAAGTGCCGCGAGGCCATCGATGCAGTCGCCATTCTTGTCGAGGCCCGCGGCGAGGCCCACCGGATTCCGGAAGGCGAGTCCCATCACGATGCGCGGATCGTCCGGTATGCGCGGTGCAATGAAGCTGCTCAAGCCAGACGAATGCAGGGAACTCAGGCCGCGAAGGGTGAGATGGTGGGCAACTTCCGGATCGAGCCGGAACAAGGCGGGACGAAATAATGAAAACATTTTCTGGAGGTGCCCTTTAGTTTTCACCGGGTCCGAGTGTGCGCCATATTCCATCAAGTAAACCTTGAGCGGGCTGGTATTCGGTCTTGTAGGCCATCTTGCGGCTGTCCTTTATCCAATAGCCGAGATAGACAAAATCAAGATCAAGTTTGCGGCACAGTTCGATTTGCCAAAGTACGTTGTAAACGCCAAGGCTCGCCCGCGGCAAATCCGGATCATAAAAAGTGTAGACCGAGGACAGGCCGTCGCTGAGCAGATCGATCACGCTGACCATGCGCAGCACGCCTTGCCCGTTCGCCGCCTGCCCCGGGCCGGTCGAAGTGGCATGGTCGAAGGGCTCGCGGAATTCCACCAGCATGGAATCAACGTGGCTTTGCAGCAGGAAATTCTGGTACGACTCGTGGTCGTCATTGTCCATGCCGCCGTCCTTGTGGCGCGCACGCTGGTAGCGCTGGTAGAGTTCGTAATACTCGGGTTTGTCCTGAAGCGGATGCGGTGACGCCTCGAGATGACAGTGTTGCTTCCAGGCGCGTCGCTGCGAACGGCTTGCAGAGAATTGTTTTGCCAGCACACGCAGTGGCACACATGCGCGGCAATTATCGCAATGAGGGCGGTAGGTGTAGGTTCCGCTGCGCCGGAAGCCGTGATGCACCAGATCGGAATATACCCGGGTGTCTATCAACAGGGCGGGGCTGGCGACCTGGGAGCGTGCCTGTAGGCCGGCAAGATAGCTGCACTGATAGGGTGCCGTCAGGTAAAAATGCAGCGCGGTGTGCGGCAGGTCGTTAAGTAAACTCATTTAAATAGGCCGGTGTCGAATCGCCAGTCGGATATCGGTGCACAGTGTATCAATTCCTGCAGCTGTGCGATAAATTCTCCACGCGGAATTTGGCGCGCCCCCAACGAGGCAAGATGGGACGTTTTCATCTGGCAATCTATCATGCCTGTTCCGGGCGGGGTCGAAGAACCGAGTCGCCAGCGTTCAAATTGTCTGGCGAGATGGGCCAGCGCGATCTTCGACGCGTTGTCGGCTTTGCTGAACATGGATTCGGCGTAGAACATTTGGCCGATACAGACACCATACAAGCCGCCGGCCAGTTCCAAGTCCTCGGTGGTGCTGCGCTGGTTTCCCGGCTGAGCTGCCGGCGATTCTACCGGGCTTTTGCAAGACGACGGCTGGGCCGCCGGACATCCCGCACTCATGGCCGCGCCTGTTGTCCGTTGCTGCCAAGTTTCGCTTTCGGTTTGAAGCCGGAATGATTTTTTTGGCATCCATACTTCCACCGAGTGGGCATAACCCAATCGATGCAATTCGCAATATGCCGCGATCATGTTTTCGTGAATCCATGTGCCATGCTGTCCGGTTCGATTTTGGGAGCGCGGAGCAGCACAACCGCGCATCACCGGTTCAAAGGCTGTATCAGTGCGTACTTCATAGGCCCGGTTGCGCAACACCTTTGCCAATGAGCGCGAGACCCTGAATTCGCCCGGTATCAGCACCGTGCGCGGGTCGGGGCTCCACCATAATACTGGTTCACCGGGACTGAACCACGGGAATATGCCGTGGCGGTAGGCCCCCAGCAAACGGGTCGGGGACAGATTTCCCCCCGCAGCCAGCAAACCGTCGGGCGAGCGCAGCGCCTGCTCGACAGGCGGAAATGGATCGCTATCGTTCAACCAGGGAATCAAGTTAGCCTTTCAAGTGCTTTCCATAGGCAGGATTTTGTGGTTACATTGATGCGTATGCAAGCGATTGATTTAAGGGGCGGGGAATGTTATCTGCAATATTCGGCAAGAAATCTGATCATCCTTTGGCGGACATCAAGTCTGCGCAGTCACTGCTGGAAGACTTGCCGAGAAATGATGCGTTCAGGTCACTTACCGAACTGACCGAGTTGATAGAATTATTGTCCGAGCAGGCCGAATTCAAGCTTGATCATCAATTTGCCGTGTTGCGCTTGTTTGACGAGGCTGCCCAGCCTTACGTGCGGAAATTGGTCAGGGAGTATTTTACCCCATTCGAAATAAACAAATTCCAGGAAAATCGTCTCTGGTTGGCGCTAGGCAAATGGTCGCGACAGGTCGCGGATGCCTACTTCAAGTTGTTCACCGCCTATTGCAACGGTGCAAGGGGCAGCAGTGCCATCAGGGCGCAAGTGCCGTTGCTGACTGCCAGTGCGGTGCACTCCATGATGTGGCAATTGAAATATACCTGCTCCCATTACGACCAGATTGATAACTCGATCTGGAATAATCTTCTGCAGCTCTTCAGGCATGCCGAACGGCTGGGATATCTTGATACCCCGGTCAGCCTTTATCCGGGCATGATAGGCAACACGTCGGTGAAATGTGAAGTCGGCAATCTGATGGTGTGGTACGACAGCGGCCTTGTCGCCTTGAGCCCGCTTTATATACACCTGACGGAGCGTATCGTGGCCCACTATCGTTCGGCCATAGACATTCATGCGGAGATCAGCCAGCACAGCAGGCTGGTCTTCGACCTGAACCGCCCGGCCGAGCCGTCGCGCATCAACATGGGCGCCACAACGCATCCAGCCATGCGGTTTATCGGCATGCCAGCGATGCAAGCCAGGCTGGAAGAGCTGATGAAAGTGCTGAAAAAGAATATCGTCCCCGACGAGATCAGCCTGGGTGGAAACTACGAGGCGGAAGCGGTCAGGAATGCCGTCCAGTACCTGTTGAACTATGTGATTGCGCCGCCTGTCAGGCGCAATATCAGGCGTTTGGTCGATGTGAAATTAAAAGTCGTCGACAGTTTTGACAACGTGATCGAGCAAACCGGCGCAGGGTTGAATTTCGGCGAAGACAGGGGTAAACCGGAGCAATGGGTGACCGAGGAAATCAGTGCCAGCGGGTTCAGCGCCGTGGTTCCTGCCACAGGGAATGGAATTATCGGCATCGGCAGCTTGCTGGGCATACAGCCGGAGGGTGTGCCGCATTGGGGTATCGCCGTGGTGCGGCGCATGGTGCGCGACGAGGCGAACCAGTTGCGGGTGGCAGCAGAAATCCTGTCCAATCAAATTACCGGAGTGGTGCTGAATCAAAACAGCGTGCCCGGCGGCGCGATTGAAAACGGCCAGCCCGCGCTATGGCTTAATGCAAGGCGGAACGACTCGATCAGCGAGGGTCAATTGTTGATGAGGGCCGATACATTTTCACCGGGGCGCAGCCTGCAGATAGTAATGGACGGGAAAAGCTATCTGCTGATGCCCGTCGGGTTGCAGGAAAAAGGACTTGATTATGATTTGGCAAAATTCCGTTTTGTCGTGCAGGAAACTGGCGAAGAATAAAAACCTGGGACTGAGGCGCGAGGACTGAGGACTAAGCTAAAAACTTGGCGGCGGATTTTTGCCCAGTCCCCAGTCCCCAGTCCCCAGTCCTCGCACCTCAGCCCTGTATTTTTTGTGCCAGCCAGGTTGCAATATCCCGCAGCTCTTCCTCGCACACCGAGTGTTGCATCGCATACTCGTGCCATTCGACCGCATAGCCCAAGCCCAGCAACGACTCCCGTGAATTTTCGCCCATCGAATAAGGAATGACCTGATCGCCGAGACCATGCGCCATGAAAACGGGAGTGCGCCTGCTTTGTTCCAATATTTCATGCGGTGCGGTTTCCGCCAGCGGCAAATAGGTGGAGAGCGCCAGCACGCCACCCAGCGGAGCGGCCTGGCGCAATGCGGTGTGCAGCGCGATGGCTCCGCCCTGGGAAAATCCGGCCAGAAAGATATTTTGCGGTGCAATGCCTTGCGCCGCTTCCCGGGCGATCAGGGTTTCAACCAACGCTTGCGAAGCGCGGATGCCTGCGGCGTCCTGTTGCGCAGCCATGTTCTGGCCGGTTATGTCATACCAGGCACGCATCACGAATCCGCCGTTGATCGTGACCGGGCGCATCGGCGCATGCGGGAAAATATAACGCACCGCGACGGGGAGTTTCAGTTCCTCCGCGACAGGCACGAAGTCCTGCCCGTCTGCACCCAGGCCATGCAGCCAGATGATGCTGTGCTGAGGATTCTTGCCGGTTTGTAAAATTATCGGGGAGTGCGTGTCGGCCATTTTTTATTACGTAGGTTCGGGGATGATCTCTCTCAATACCTGAAAGATCTCCCTGAAATTTTTCGGGGGTTTTCCCGTCTCGATTTCCTTTTGCGCATTGCGTATCAGTGTGCGCAGGCGTTGCGCATCAGCGCCCGGATGGGCGGCTAGCAACTCGGTGAGTGCCGCATCGCTTTCCATCAGCCGGTCGCGCCAGCGTTCCAGTTGGTGCATGTAGGCGATGTGATGCTGCGACTTGCCTTTCCATGCATCCAGTTTGGCGAGTATCGGTGCGGTATCCACGTCGCGCATAAGCTTGCCGATGTATTGCATCTGGCGGCGCTGCGCGCCGAATTTGTTGATGTTTTTCATCTCGCGTATTGCATCGCGGAGGTTTTCCGGGATGTCGAGCTGTGCAATCTGGTCCTTGCCCAGTTCGGTCAACTCTTTGCCGAGGTCGCGCAACTCATGCATCTGTTTCTTGATTTTGGTCTTGCTCGGGGGCAGGTCCTCCTCGTCATCCTCCGGCACAGGCTGGTTGCGCAGGCCGCGTCCCCTGGTAGTCTGGCTATCCGACTTGCGCGGCTGGGTTTCATTGCGCGCATGAGGGCGGATGACTTCTACGCCGTCGTCGTCATGTGCATTGGCGCCGTCATGCTCTTCGGCATCATATTCGTCGCCGTCATCATCTTCGTCTTCGTCATCACCGAGATGAATGTGCAAGGGTTCATCTTCGTCGTGGTCTTTTTTGTGCTTGTTCATGGCAATGGATGTGTCGTTAACCTAAGGTGCCTGGCTGGATCGAATCCTGATGTACCCAGCCTTTGAATGAATACCGGCGATACTGCTATGATACCGCCTTTCGCCAATTGCCCGCTTTGCTTATGAATGCCCTGGTAACCTCATCACCCCGTTCCCTCGATTCGACTAGGGAGAGATTTTCCCATTCCGAGGACAGCCTGCGCGATATCGCGCAGTCCATGCTGGACTATGCCAAGCAGCGCGGCGCTTCTGCCGCCTCCGCCGATGTGTCGGTAGGTTTCGGCCAGTCCGTCACGGTGCGCCACGGCGAAGTCGAGACCATAGAATACAACCGCGACAAAGGCCTGAGCGTCACGGTCTATCTGGGGCAGCAGCGCGGCAACGCCAGCACCTCGGACTTTTCTCCGCAGGCGGTGCGCGACACGGTGGATGCAGCGCTGTCGATCGCGCGCTATACCGCCAGGGACGATTGCTCCGGGCTGCCGGATGAAGACATGCTGGCGCGCAATTGCCCCGACATGGACCTGTATCACCCGTGGGATTTGCCGGTCGATGCCGCGATAGAGCTGGCGCAACGATGCGAGCAGGCCGCGCTGGATGCGGACAAACGCATCAGCAATTCCGAAGGCGCGACCGTCAACCTGCATGAGGCGCAATTCATCACCGCCAATAGCCTGGGTTTCATCGGCGGCTTTCCGACTTCGCGGCACAGCCTCAGCTGCGCGGTGATCGCCGGAGAGGATGACGCGATGGAGCGCGACTACTGGTATGCCGTGGCACGCGACGCCGGGGACATGATGGATGCGCAACAAGTCGGGCGCATTGCCGCCGAGCGTACCGTGCGCCGCCTGAATGCGCGCCAGATAGATACGATGCAGGTTCCGGTGTTGTTCGAAGCGCCGATCGCATCCGGCCTGCTGGGCAGCTTTGTCGGCGCGGTGAGCGGCGGCAGCCTGTATCGCAAGTCTTCTTTCCTGCTCGACCGGTTGGATCAGCAGGTGTTTTCGCCGCACATCAACATCAGCGATGTGCCGGACATCCCAAAAGGCCTGGCTTCCAGCCCGTTCGATGACGAAGGCGTGCAAACCAGGCGCCGCAACATCGTCGAGAATGGCGTGCTGCGCGGTTATTTCCTGGGCAGTTATTCCGCGCGCAAGCTTGGTCTGCGCACCACCGGGAACGCCGGCGGCAGCCACAATCTGATCCTGCAGTCCGGCGAGCTGGATTTCGCCGGGCTGCTGAAACAGATGGGGCGCGGCCTGCTCGTCACCGAATTGCTCGGCCAGGGCGTGAACCAGGTGACCGGCGATTATTCGCGCGGTGCGGCGGGCTTTTGGATCGAGGACGGCGTGATCCAGTACCCGGTGCAGGAGATCACGATCGCCGGAAACCTGAAAGACATGTACCGCAACATCGTCGCGGTCGGCAACGACGTGCTGGTGCAGGGCTCGAAGCAGTGCGGGTCGATTCTGGTGGAAGGCATGACGGTGGCCGGGCGGTAAGGTTTGCTCTGGAGTGCGGTGACGCGTCACCGCGTTCTGGCTGCGTGGAAAGACAGCTTGGCCGCAACCACCCCCCGCTTGCCCGGCATCGTCTGCCCGGTTAAAACCGGCGGCTTATGCCATCGCCTTTTGGTGACGTGGCTTTAGAGAACTATCCGAATGCGTAGATGACAAGGCGGTTGATGGTATAGCCGCCGATGGTCAGAAAAGCAAACAACAAGGTTGCCAGCAACAGGGGTTTGACACCGGCCTGGCGAATCGCGCCGACATGGGTACGCAAACCCAAAGCAGCCATTGCGGTAGTGAGCAGCACATTGTCGACCTGAATCAATGCATTCACCAGTTGGGCGGGAAGGAAATGCAGCGAATTCACTGCGCTCGCGGCGATGAAAAGCACGGCAAACCATGGGATCGTGATGTGCGGCTTGCTCCCCGCTTTTTCATCGCCTTGCGAGAATGACGACAGAACAAGCAGAAACGGCGCAAGCATCATCACGCGCAGCATCTTCTCAATAACGGCCGTCGATGCCGCGGCATCACTGACACTTCTGCCGGCAGCGACTACCTGTGCCACCTCGTGGATGGTGGAGCCGACAAAGATGCCATAGTACTTTTCGGACAGGTGCAAATAGGGAAACAGCAGCGGATAAGTGAACATCGCCAATGTGCCGAATACCACTACGGTGGCCACCGCGACTGAAACCTTGTGCGCCTGGCCGCGCACGACAGGCTCGGTGGCCATGACCGCGGCGGCACCGCAGATGGCGCTGCCCGCCCCGATCAGTATCGAAGACTGGTAATCCAGCTTGAACACGCGTTTGCCCAGCTGTACCGCGAGAAACAGGGTAAGGGTCACCATCAGCAAATCGATCAGGATACCTTCCCATCCAACCCCCGCGATCTGCTGAAAAGTGATGCGGAAACCATACAGGATGATTCCGGCACGCAGCAGCATGTTCTTGGAAAAGTCCACCCCCGTTGCGGTGTGCGGGGCGATCATGCTGAAAATGGTGTTTCCTGCCACGATGCCAAAAACGATGGACAGGGTGAGAGAGCTCAAGCCCAGATGCAGCACCCACGGCAATTGGGCCGCGACCAATGCGGCAGTTGCGATCGCCCCCGCCAGCAGGATGCCAAGCCACCAGGCGCGGTCTTGCAAGCGTCTGGCGATGGGGCTGGTAAGGTTGGCATGGGTCATGGTCGGGTCCCTGGGTTGAATTGCGGCAAATGAAACTTCTATCGAGGGCGCAATATTAGGATTTGCTGTAACATAACTCCAATACATATATTTCATTCAGATATGAGAAATAGTTATGAATCTGCATTTGCTTCGCGTTTTTTTTGAGGTCGCCGACAAGCGCAGCTTTTCCCGCGCCGCGGAAGCTTTGTATATCAGCCAGCCTGCGGTCTCGAAGGCTGTGCGGGAACTGGAGCAACAGCTTAATCTGCCCCTGGTCGAGCGCGGCGCAGGGGGCAACAAGGGTGCCAGGGGAATTCGCCTGACCGAAAGCGGCCAGGCAATGTTCGAGCATGCGCGCGGCATTTTTGCATTGGAGCGTGCTGCAATTGAAGATGTACGGGCCCGGATAGACCTGAAACGCGGGCAATTAATAGTAGGCACCAGCACCACCATTGCAGGTTATTGGTTGCCGGCCTATGTGGCCAGATTCCTTCAGCAATTTCCGTCAATTCAACTGAAAGTCCATGTAGGCAACACCATGGAAATCAGCGAGGCGCTGATAGACTGCAATATCGATGTGGCCCTTGTGGAAGGCATGGTTGACGATAAGCGCATCATTTCCACCCACTGGCGCGACGATGAGTTGCGTATCATCGCCCATCCGGACTCCAGGATTGCCCGAAAACGCAAACCGGACGTGGCAAACCTGAATGAAGAGGTCTGGCTGATACGCGAGCCCGGTTCCGGAACACGCGAAGTCAGTGAGCGGGTGATGCGTGCGCACGA
This sequence comes from Candidatus Gallionella acididurans, assembly GCA_001577345.1. Classification (GTDB taxonomy): domain Bacteria; phylum Pseudomonadota; class Gammaproteobacteria; order Burkholderiales; family Gallionellaceae; genus Gallionella; species Gallionella acididurans. The sequence goes on along the minus strand of LSLI01000005.1, from coordinate 52,013 downwards.
CATCCAGCCCGGTCGCATCATCGAGCTTGGCAGCAACGAAGGTATCGCGCGCGCGGTTGCTGCGGGGCTGGGAGTGGCCATGGTGCCAACGCTGGTTGCGCGGGAGTTGCTGATGCTGGGCGAGGTCAAGGCTTTGCACTATCCCCCCAATGCACCCCTGCTCCGGCCCCTGTTTTTTCTGAAATTGGGGGAGCGCCCCTTGTCGCCCCTGGCACGGGCTTTCTACGAAATGCTTCAGTTGCAGAATCAGGGCAAATGATCACGTATGCATAGCGGCGGAAATCGTGGCGAGCGGTTTGGGGGCGGGGTCGCGCAACAGGGTTGTGTTGCTTGCATGGTTCATTGATGTTCCAGCCGGCCTGTTCCGGGTGAAGCCCAGGGGCCCGGACTGAACGGCCCGGGCAAGGCAATATCCGCGCCGGGATTCCTGCCAGCCCCGCCTGCATGGTAGAATTCGCGCCTTTCCAGTTCTCACAATTCAGGAATCAAGCCATGTTCTCCAGCCAAAAAACCATCGCCCTCACGGATCCGGAATTATGGGCCGCCATACAGAATGAAAATCGCCGCCAGGAAGACCACATCGAGCTGATCGCTTCGGAAAATTACACCAGCCCCGCCGTGATGGAGGCGCAGGGCAGCAAACTGACCAACAAGTATGCCGAAGGTTACCCGGGCAAGCGCTATTACGGCGGTTGCGAGTATGTGGACGTCGCGGAGCAATTGGCCATAGACAGGGCGAAGGCTCTGTTCGGCGCGGAATACGTCAATGTGCAGCCGCATTCCGGTTCGCAGGCGAACCAGGCGGTGTATGTGTCGGTGCTCAAGCCCGGCGACACGATACTGGGCATGTCTCTGGCGCATGGCGGCCACCTGACCCATGGCGCATCGGTGAACATCAGCGGCAAGCTGTATAACGCGATCCAGTACGGACTGAACGCGAATGAGGAAATCGACTACGACCAGGTGCAGGCGCTGGCAACGCAGCACAAGCCCAAGATGATCGTCGCGGGTGCATCGGCTTACTCTCTGGTGATCGACTGGAAACGTTTCCGCGCGATTGCCGACAGCGTGGGCGCATACCTGTTCGTCGACATGGCGCACTACGCCGGCCTGATCGCTGCGGGCATATACCCCAGTCCGGTCGGCATCGCGGATTTCGTCACCACCACGACACACAAGACCTTGCGCGGTCCGCGCGGCGGGCTGATCCTTGCAAGGGCCGAGCATGAGAAGGCGCTGAATTCGGCGATCTTCCCCGCGCTGCAAGGCGGCCCGCTGATGCACGTGATTGCGGCCAAGGCCGTGGCGCTGAAAGAAGCGGCAAGCCATGAATTCAAGGTTTATCAGCGCCAGGTGGTGGATAACGCGCGCGTGATGAGCAAAGTGTTGCAGGAGCGCGGCCTGCGCATCGTGTCCGGCCGCACCGACAGCCATGTGTTCCTGGTCGATCTGCAAGCCAAGCACATCACCGGCAAGGAAGCCGAAGCCGCGCTGGGGCGCGCGCACATTACCGTGAACAAGAACGCGATCCCCAACGATCCGCAGAAGCCATTTGTTACCAGCGGCATCCGCATCGGCAGCCCGGCGATGACCACGCGCGGCTTCAGGGAACTGGAAGCCGAAAAACTCGCGCACCTGATAGCAGACGTGCTGGACGCGCCGAATGACGATAAGGTGATCGCGCGCGTGGCGGGCGAGGTGAAGAAGCTCACCACGCAGTTCCCGGTTTATGGAGCCTGAACAGGACTGAGGACTAAGGGGCGAGGACTGGGTTAGGTGGAACATCGTTTTACTCAGTCCTCAGCACTCGCATCCCAGACCTGAATTAAATATGAAATGTCCTTTTTGCAAAGGCGAAAAAACCCAGGTAGTCGACACACGCGAAAGCGAGGACGGCGACAGCATACGCCGCCGCCGCCGCTGCCTGACCTGCGACAAACGCTTCACCACCTACGAAATGGTGGAGTTGCGCATGCCCCAGGTGGTCAAGCAGAACGGGATGCGCAGCGAGTTTGACGAAGAAAAGTTGCGCACCAGCTTCAAACGCGCGCTGCACAAGCGTCCTGTTTCGGCCGAGCTGGTCGAAGCCGCAATAGACAATGTCACACAGAAACTCCATGCCCTGGGGGAGCGCGAGATCGGCTCGCGCCAGGTTGGCGAGATGGTTATGAAGGAATTGCTCAAGCTCGACAAGGTCGCCTACATCCGTTTCGCGTCGGTATACAAGAGTTTTCAGGATGTCGGCGATTTTACCGAGGCCGTGGAGGAGGTGCGCAAGTCGCCCGCGCGCAGAGCCACGGCCGGCAGCGGCAAGCGAAAGAAGACCTGATATGCCCGCTGCGCAAGACAGCCGGTGGATGGCGCAGGCGCTGCGCCTGGCCGAGCAGGGTTTATACAGCACCAGTCCCAACCCTCGCGTCGGCTGTGTGCTGGTGGCGGATGAAAAATGCGTGGGCAGCGGCTGGCACAGGCGCGCCGGGGAGCCGCATGCCGAGGTGCTTGCCTTGCGCGAGGCCGGAGACAAGGCGCGCGGCGCAACGGCATATGTGACCCTGGAGCCGTGCAGCCACCATGGCAGAACGCCGCCCTGTGCTGGGGCGCTGGTCGCAGCCGGTGTGGCGCGCGTGGTGGTGGCGGTACAGGATCCGAATCCCAAAGTGGCGGGAGCAGGTATTGCGAGATTGCGCGCTGCCGGCATTGCAGTCGACTGTGGCCTGATGGAAGCGTCGGCACGCGAACTGAACGCCGGATTTTTCGCGCGCATGTCGCGCGGCACGCCGTTGCTGCGCAGCAAGATCGCGATGAGCCTGGACGGACGCACGGCCCTGGCGAACGGTGTCAGCAAGTGGATCACCGGGGCGGCGGCGCGGCTGGATGTGCAACACTGGCGCGCGCGTTCCTGCGCGGTGCTGACCGGCATAGCCACCGTCCTGGCGGACGATGCGCGGCTGAATGTGCGCGACATCATGACCGGGCGGCAACCGTTGCGTGTGGTGCTGGACAGTCGCTTGCGCATGCCGCTGACCGCCCGCGTGCTGCAGGGTGAAAGTGTGCTGATTTATACCGCCGTGCGTGATGCAGAAAAAATCGCGGCGCTGGAACAGGCGGGCGCGGCGGTGGCTGTGCTGCCGGGCAGCGACGGGAAGGTGGATTTGAACGCGGTGTTGCGCGATCTGGCGCAGCGCGAATGCAACGAAGTGTTGCTGGAAGCCGGCAGCACATTGAACGGCGCAATGTTGCGCGCGGGGCTGGTGGATGAGCTGCTGCTGTATGTTGCGCCGCAATTGCTGGGCGACAGTGCGCGCGGCATCGCACAGTTGGGAGAGCTGGTGAGTCTGGACCAGCGCGTCGATTTGAAATGGCAGGATGTGCGGCAGGTCGGGAACGATTTGCGCATCACGGCAAAGGTGGAAGGATGCCTTTGGAAATTCACTTTTACGGGATGAGGCACAAGAAGCCGCGCAGCGAATGACGAGGCATATCAGGTTAGATAGACAAGGAATGAGCGAGTACGCGACGCAGTGATTCGCCCGTAAAATGGATTTACAGAGGTATCCGAATGTTTAGTGGAATCATCGCCGATATAGGCAGCATCAAACAGGCGAGCGACCGCGACGGCGGGCTGCGCCTGGAGATCGCGACCAGCACGCTGGGTCTTGACGATGTGCAGCCCGGCGACAGCATCGCGGTGAATGGCGTGTGCCTGACCGTCGTTAAAATCGATGGCAGGCATTTCTCCATTGATGTGTCGCGCGAGACGCTGAATTGCACTGAGGGTCTTGATGCGCCGGGAGCCCCGGTGAATCTGGAAAAAGCGCTGCGTCTAGCCGACAGGCTGGGTGGGCACATGGTCAGCGGCCACGTAGATGGGGTGGGCGAAGTCGTGGCATTCACCGATCTTGGCGAAAGCTGGAAACTGTCGGTGCGCGCCCCGCAGGCGTTGGCGAAGTACATCGCGGTAAAAGGCTCGATCACGATCAACGGCGTCAGCCTGACTGTCAACCAGGTGAGCGGAAATGAATTCAGCTTGAACCTGATCCCGCACACGCTGTCGATGACCAACCTGAAAAATTTGCGCGCGGGCAGCCACGTCAATCTCGAAGTAGATATGATCGCGCGCTATGTGGAACGAATGATGCAAGGAACCCAATGACTGGAATATCACCCGTAAATGAGATCATCGAAGAGATACGCGCCGGGCGCATGGTCATACTGATCGATGAAGAAGACCGCGAGAACGAGGGCGACCTGGTGTTCGCCGCCGAATTCGTCACCGCGGAAAAGATCAACTTCATGGCCACGCATGGCCGCGGGCTGATCTGCCTGACGCTGACCGAGGCGCATTGCAAGCAGATCGATCTGCCGCTGATGGTGCGCGAAAACGGTTTGCCGCTGGCGACCAACTTCACGCTTTCGATCGAGGCAGCAAGCGGTGTGACCACGGGCATCTCGGCGACAGACCGTGCGCGCACCATCCAGGTCGCGGCCGGCAGGAATGCCAAGCCTTCCGACATCGTGCAGCCTGGCCATATCTTTCCGCTGCGCGCGCAGAACGGCGGCGTGCTGGTGCGCGCCGGACACACCGAGGCGGGTTGCGATCTGGCCCAGTTGGCCGGCCTGGCGCCCGCCGCGGTGATCTGCGAAATTCTCAAGGACGACGGGGAGATGGCGCGCCTGCCAGACCTGATCGTGTATGCCAAACAGCACGGGCTGAAGATAGGCACAATTGCCGACCTGATTGAGCACCGCAGCCAGAACGAGAAGCTGGTCGAGCGCGTGGCGCGGCGCAAGGTGCAGACCGCGTACGGCGAGTTCGACCTGGTGACCTACGTGGACAAGACCACCCAATTTACCCATCTTGCACTGGTGAAGGGCGAGATCAGCCGGGATGCCGAAACCGTGGTGCGCGTGCACGAACCGCTTTCGGTGATGGATTTTCTCGAGCAAACCGACCATGCGCATTCGATCAGCGTGAATCAGGCCATGGACAGGATCGGACAGTCGGCGGCCGGCGTGCTGGTGCTGCTGCATCGCGGCGAGAGTCCGCAGGATTTGCGCGCCCGCACCGTTCCGGCGATTGGCGGCCAGCACACCGCACACTGGGACCCGCGCAGTTACGGTATCGGCGCGCAGATATTGCGCGACCTGAATGTCGGCAAGATGCGTTTGCTGGCCACGCCGCAAAAGATGCCGAGCATGACCGGTTTCGGTCTGGAAGTGGTTGGATATGCCAGCCACAAAAACCAAGGAGTGAATCAATGAGGGAGATGGGGCAAGATCTCGCGGGCCGCGACCTGCGCGTCGGCATTGTGCAGAGCCGTTTCAACACCGAAGTGTGCGAAGGCCTGCTGGGCGCGTGCCGGGCGCAACTGGTGCAACAAGGCGTGCGCGAAGACAATATCACGCTAGCGACAGTGCCCGGCGCGCTGGAAATTCCCCTGGTGTTGCAGCGCATGGCAATGAGCGGCAGGTTCGACGCACTCATCGCGCTGGGCGCGGTGATACGCGGTGATACTTATCATTTTGAGATAGTGGCAAACGAATCCGCGCGCTGTGTGGGTGAAGTGCAACTGCATACCGGAGTGCCGATCGCCAACGCGATACTGACCACTGACACTGACGAGCAGGCAATTGCGCGCATGCACGCCAAAGGTGGCGAAGCCGCGCTGGTGGCGATCGAGATGGCCAACCTGCTGCGGGGACTGGCATGAGCGATAAGGAGACCAGTGCGGGGGAAGGCAGAAAATCCCCGAACAAGAGTCCGCGCCACCGGGCACGCGAACTTGCCCTGCAGGGTATCTACCAATGGCGCGTCACTGCGGGTGACGAGGCGAAAATTGAAAAACAGATCCATGCCGAAAAAAATCTGGGCCGTTACGACAAGGAGCTGTTTTCCAGATTATTGCGTGGATCATTAACCCTGCACGCCGAATTGGAGGAGCTGCTCGCCCAGCACATCGACCGGCCGCTGGAGGAACTGAGCCCGGTGGAATTCGCGGTATTGCTGCTGGGCGCGTTTGAATTATCCCGGCAGGTTGAAGTGCCCTACAAGGTGGTCATCAATGAAGCTGTCGAATTGGCCAAGACTTTTGGCGGGACCGACGGACATAAATTTGTCAACGGCGTGCTCGACAAGCTCGCTCCGCAATTGCGCGCCCTGGAATTTGCTGTTCATGGCAAAGCATGAGAGGTTCCTGAATTTTTTCGGTGCGCAGACGTGTCTGCGCTTTGGATAAAGCGGCGACAAGCCAGCGCACCCCAAACACGGATATTTCCGCATGACTGAATTCGATCTGATCCGGCGCTACTTTACGCGTGCCACACCCGGGGCATTGCTCGGCGTGGGCGACGATGCTGCGCTGCTGCGGGCAAGCGCAGGCAGTGTGCTGGCGGTATCCAGCGACATGCTGGTAAGCGGAACGCATTTCTTCCCTGATGCCGAGCCGTTTTTGCTGGGACACAAGACGCTGGCAGTCAATCTTTCGGACATGGCCGCGATGGGCGCGCAACCGCGCTGGGCGACACTGGCGATCGCACTGCCCAGTGTAAATAATGCAGGGGCGGATGATGCGTGGCTGGAAAAATTCAGCGCGGGTTTCTTTTCATTGGCGCAGCGCTACGGGGTGGAACTGGTGGGCGGCGATACCACGCGCGGCCCGCTCAACCTGTGCGTGACCATCATGGGCGAGGTTCCGCAGGGCGGAGCTTTGCTGCGCAGCGGGGCGCAGGCTGGTGATGAAATATGGGTGTCGGGGTATTTGGGAGACGCGGCCCTGGCCCTGGCGCATCTGCAGGGGCGCATCGCGTTGTCGGAATCCGATCTGGATATCTGCGCGCAGGCTTTGCATCGCCCCCAGCCGCGTGTCGAACTTGGGTTGGCCTTGCGCGGCATTGCCTCCAGCGCGATCGATATTTCCGACGGCTTGCTCGCCGACCTCGGGCATATACTCGAAGCATCGCGAATGGGTGCGCAGATTGACCTTGTGAAACTGCCGGCCTCCCGGCCGGTGGCCGGATATCTCGGGCAGCAGACGGGCATCCAATGTGTGCTGGCCGGGGGTGATGATTATGAATTATGTTTTACCGCGCACCCCGCGCGCCATGCCGAAGTATCGGGCATCGCAGCCAAACTGAAACTGCCGTTGACGAACATCGGAACTATCGTTGCGCGGCAGGGATGCATCGTGTTCGATGCGGCGGGAAATCCACTCAAGCTTGAAAGGGCAGGTTATGAACATTTCAGATGAGTTGTCCGGTGAGCTGCTGGTCAAGCCCGGTTGGCGATTTTTGTTCAGTCATCCCGCGCACTTTGTGTCATTCGGTTTTGGCAGCGGTCTGGCCCGCAAGGCGCCGGGCACGTTCGGCACGCTGGCGGCATTTCCGCTGTATTGGCTGACCGCACCTGTCCTGTCGAACCGGCAGTTCATGCTGGCATTGGTTCTGGCTTTTGCCTTTGGTGTATGGGTGTGCGGTTACACCGGAAAAAAATTGGGCGTGGCGGATTATGGCGGCATAGTCTGGGACGAGATCGTGGCAATGCTGCTGGTATTGTTTTTCACGCCGCCCGGCTGGTATTGGGCGCTGCTGGCCTTTGTGCTGTTCCGTTTCTTCGATATCCTCAAGCCGCCGCCAATACGATACTTCGACAGCAACTGGCATGGCGGACTGGGCGTCATGTTTGACGACCTGCTTGCTGCCGGTTATGCCCTGATGTGCATCGCCCTGCTCAAGAGTGCGCTGATTTGAGCCGTTTTTTCGCGCAATGGATTTGTATTGCGCTGCTGAGCGCAAGCATAACGGCCCTCGCTGAACCCTCCCGTCCCGCGCCAGACTCTGTGCCTGGCCTGGCGAAGCATCAGGCAGACCCCGGACGGGAATTCTCTGCCAGAGTGATTGTGGTGCTGGACGGTGACACGGTATTGATCCGGCGCTCGGGCGGGCTGGTAAAGATCCGGCTGGCCGGGATAGACGCACCCGAGAAGGATCAGGCTTTCGGCGCTGACTCCAGGAATTCCTTGTCCGATATGGTGAAGGGCAAGCGGGTGAGTGTCGCCAGTCAGGCCGTGGACCAGTACGGGCGCATGGTCGCGAAGCTCAGCGTGGACGGACTGGATGTGAACGCCGAACAGGTTCGCCGCGGCATGGCATGGGCTGCGGTAGGGTGGCGGCAAAGCCGTCCGGCACCCGTTCCCCCTGCGGGGGCTTATTCCAGGCACCACAGCAACCAGGCCTTGATCGGGCTGCAGGATGAAGCCAGGCATGCCGCACGCGGCTTGTGGGCACAGAACGATCCGATGCCTCCCTGGAGATGGCGCAAATTGCATCCCGCGACACAGCCCGGCGCGGTCGTTGTACCCGCTTCATCGGCAACAACCCTTGGGGCTGATAGAGGCTGCGGTAAAAAGCGGCGTTGTTCGGAGATGATCTCGTGCGAGGAAGCGAAACATTACTTTCTGGAGTGCGGCGTCAAGTCGCTGGACGGCAACGGTGACGGCATGCCGTGCGAGAGTTTGTGCGCGCCGCGGGAGAAAATCAAAAACTGACGGCGCGGCACCCCTGCGCGTCGCAGCGCAATGCCGTTGCCTGCTGATCCCAGTCGCTTAATACCCAGCGTTCGCAAAGATGTCCATCCACGTTGTGTTCGTGCCGTTTTGGGCGGTGAGTGTGGCCGTGGATCAGGCGCGGGTAATGATGTTCCCGCAGCAATGCGGCGACGGCGTCGTCGTTCACGTCCATGATCGCGCTATCCTTGGTCTGCTTCGCTGAAGTGCTTTGCCGGCGCAGCTGTTCTATATAGGATTTGCGCGCCGCGAGCGGCTGGGCGAGAAAGTTTTTCTGGAATTCCGCATCATGTACCTGTGCGCGAAATTTCTGGTATTCGACATCATCGGTGCATAGCTTGTCGCCATGGCTGAGCAGCGTCGGTGTGCCATAAAGGTCAAGCGGGGTCGGGTCGCCGAGCAGGGTTGCGCCTGCTGCCCGTGCAAGCGCATCGCCCATCAGCAGGTCGCGGTTGCCGTGCATCAAATAGATTCGGGTGCCGTGCGCCGCAAGTCCATGCAGCGCACCGATCACCCCGGCATGAAAAAGATCGTGCATGTCATCGTCGCCGGCCCAATATTCAAACAGGTCGCCGAGGATGTAGAGCGCTTCGGCGCGCGGCGCGAGCGACGCGATGAAACGCCGGAACGCCGCGATGCTGTGCGGGTGGTCGGCACTGAGGTGCAGGTCGGAGATGAGCAGTGTGTGTGGCATTTACGGCGGGGAATAAAAGTGCCCTTTCCCAACCCCTCCCGCACATGCGGGGGAGGGGAGCGCGATAGCTCGGGAGAGTGGGATTACTTCACTACTTCCGCTTTGGTGATGATGACGTCTTCCAGCGGCACATCCTGGCTGCCGGTCTTCACCTTGGCGATCGCGTCGACCACTTCCTTGCCCTCCACAACCTTGCCGAACACGCAGTAGCCCCAGCCATCCTGTCCGGGGTAGTCGAGGAAGCCATTGTCCTTGACGTTGATAAAGAACTGCGCGGTGGCGGACTGCGGGTCGCTGGTGCGCGCCATCGCGATCGTGTAGATGTCGTTCTTCAAGCCGTTTGCGGCCTCGTTCTTGATCGGAGGATTGGTCTTTTTCTGCTTCATGCCCGGTTCGAATCCGCCGCCCTGGATCATGAAGTTGCCGATCACACGGTGAAAGACGGTGCCGTTGTAAAATCCGCTGTTCACATAGTCAAGGAAGTTCTTGACGGTGACCGGCGCTTTGTCGGCATTCAGTTCGATAGTGATGATGCCTTTGTTGGTGTGCAGTTTGACCATGGTTTTCTTGCCCTGAGTTAAAGAATGAGAGGATTGCATCGCGCAGCACAGCAGCAGTGCGAACAATGCGGTAAAAAGTCGTTTCATGTTATGCGGCTCCTTCGTAAATGATTTTCCAACTGCTGCCCTGTTTGATCCAGTATTGGCGCTTCTTCATGCGGTTGGACAGGTTGCTGCTGCTGTAGTCCTGCAGGAAATCGACCACCACCAGGTCGGGCTGCTCCGGGTAGGTGAACATGCTGATATTGCTAAGGCTCACCTTGACCCAGGATTTCGCGCTGTTCACCTGCTGTTTTTGCCTCGCCCATGCGGCGAAATTCATGTTGCCGCTGGTGAAATCACGCGAATAATGCTTGAGGTAGCCATTCGTGTCCAGGCTGGCCCAGTCTTTGCGCCATTGCTCGACGGCCTGCGCCAGCTGGTTGCGCTCGCCCAGGTCTTGCGCGGTGCTCCAGTCGATATGGTTGGCGATGATGACGGGCGTGATGCCGACCTGAAGATAGGGCGCCAGCCTGTTCAGGTCGTCGTTCGCCAGCGCCACGCAGCCGTTGCTGGCGCGCGGCGGGCGGCTATACGTGTCCCTGGGGGTTCCGTGCAGCCAGATTCCTTCTCCGGTGTGTCCGTTTTTGCGATCCCATTCATTCGGGTAGTTCAGCGGGAAGGCGCCGTCGCCATAGATATCCGCAAGCTTGTTTTTTGGCAATTCCGCTTTTACGAAGTACACGCCGATAGGGGTGCGCTGATCGCCTGAGGAAAGTTTTTCGGTGCCGAGTTTGCCGATGGTGACATAGAAATCGGTGACATAACGCGGTTCGCCATTCACATTTTCATAAACGAATAATGTGGCACGACTGGTGTCCACGACCAGGGCGTATTTCTGTTGCGCATCCATTTGCCACAAAAACCGCGGCACCAGCTTCTCGCCGGACTGCGACATGACCCGTTGCATACGGGCCCGTGCCTCATCGCGCAAACCCTTTATCTCGTCCGGACGGGCATTGGCCGCGCTGCCGATATCATCGATTGCCCCGGCATGGGCCATCAGCAAATCGCCCTTGACCAGTTGCGCCAGCTTGAAATTCGGATTGACGCGCAACAGGCTGTCGACTTCGTTGAGCGCAACATCGAGATGATTGTCGTTGATGGCTTGCAGGCTTTTCACCAATTGTGCTTCCGAGCTGGCCGAAACGGGCTCTGCGCGCGCGCCTGACACCAGCAGGCTGAGCAGCAGAAACGGGAGGAGTGGCTGGGCCGGCATGGCTTATTTCGAGAGGTCTTCCTGGATCAGCCACTTGTCACCAAATTTTTCCAGCAACATGGTTTTGGTGTTGGAAGACTTGAGCTGGCTAGACCGGTAGGACTGGTGGAACTTCACGGAGGCATGGCTGTTGTCGATGAGCTTGATGGTCTGGATTTTGACGTCCACATGGATGAATTTCGGGGCGCTGATGCGCTCCTTGCGCGCGGCTTCCCACGCAGCACGGGTTTCGCCTGCCGGAGTTTTGAAATCCTGGGCATAGAACGACAGGTATCCGGGCACATCCTTGGACGACCAGGCTGCGGCCCAGGCCATGATGGTTTCCTGCACCTTTTTGGCTTCATCATTCCCGGGGGCTTTTTCGGGCAGGCTGGAAGTTTTTTCGGGCAGCATGGCGGCTGGCGCGGTTTGGACTGGTATAGCGCTGGCAGGTGTCTGGGAGGCGGGCGCTTTTACTGCCGCTATGCTTGATGCCGGAGTATTGGGTGCGGCGGTTTGTTTGACCTGCGGGCTGCCCGCAAACAATTCCTGGATCATTGCAAGTTTTGTCTGTGTCGCGGTGTTGCTGCTGTCCAATTTCAGTGCGCGGTCATATGCCTGGCTGGCCATCTTGGCATAGATATCGCCGAGATTTTCGTGCGCGGTCGCATAACTGGGGTGAGTGCGTATCGCCATTTCCAGTTCCTGCCTGGCTTTTTCGTATTGACCCTGGCCGGCATACAACACGGCAAGATTGTTGAAAGGTTCCGGCAATTCAGGGTAGTCCTCGGTCAACGACTTGAATATTTTGATGGCTTCCGCGGTTTTCGCCTGCTCGGTAAAGATCAGTCCCTTCAGGAAGCGCGCCTGCGCGTTTTCCGGATCGCTCTTCGAGTGGTTGCCGAGATAGGTGTTGACCTTCTCCAAAGCCTGGTTGGTATGCCCTTGCTTGAATAACTTGTTCGCATCTTCAATGTCATCCGCATGCGCGCCCAGGCTGACGCATAACAGCAGCGCTCCGGCGAGCAGTGCGGAAGCAGGATTAAAACGGTTGAACAGGATCGTCATTTTACAGTTCCGGAATGTGGCGCCAGTTGCGCGCGAGTTTGTCGGGATGGCTGCGGATTCTACCAAATAACCCGGGCATTTTCATCGTTTATGTCTATTGAGGGCGTGTGTGGGGAATGCGTTAAAAGTGTGGAAAACAGGGCAACAGGCCTTAATGTCATTCTTTGGAATTGGCGTTTTCGGGTAAAATCCCCTGCTTATATCGTCAATCCTACAGAAACCGGAAAAAATCCAGTATGAGCAGCATGTCACCACCTGCAGTTTCAAATTTCATACGCTCCATCATCGACGCCGACCTGGCGGGCGGCAAGCATGGCGGCATCGTTACCCGCTTCCCGCCCGAACCCAATGGTTATCTGCATGTCGGCCACGCGAAATCCATCTGCCTGAACTTTGGTCTGGCGCAGGATTACCGGGGCAAATGCAACCTGCGTTTCGACGACACCAATCCGGAAAAGGAAAGCGAGGAGTATGCGCTGTCCATACAGGACGATGTGCGCTGGCTGGGTTTTCAGTGGGATGGAGAAGTGCGCTGGGCCTCCGATTATTTCGAGCAGCTCTACCAGTTTGCGGTCGAGCTGATACACAAGGGATTGGCCTACGTCGATGATCTCACGCCGGAGCAGATGCGCGAATATCGCGGCACACTGACCCAATCGGGCAGGAACAGCCCGTATCGCGAGCGCAGCGCGGCGGAGAACCTGGATCTGTTTGCGCGTATGCGCGCCGGCGAATTCGCCGACGGCAGCCGCGTGCTGCGCGCCAGAATAGACATGTCCAGCGGCAACATCAATATGCGCGATCCGGCGATCTACCGCATACGCCGTGCCCACCATATCCGCACCGGCGATGCGTGGTGCATCTATCCGATGTACGACTACACCCATTGCATTTCCGACGCGCTGGAAGGCATCACGCATTCGCTGTGCACGCTGGAATTCGAGGATCACCGCCCGCTGTACGACTGGGTGCTGGACAACATCACGATACCCTGTCATCCGCGCCAGTACGAGTTTTCGCGGCTGGAATTGCACTACACCATCACCAGCAAACGCAAGCTGCTGCAACTGGTGAACGACGGGCATGTGTCCGGCTGGGACGACCCGCGCATGCCCACCATCATCGGCATGCGCAGGCGCGGCTACACGCCCGATGGCATACGCGAATTCGCCAGGCGCATCGGCATCTCGAAGAGCGAAAATACCGTGGACATGGCCGTGCTGGAGTCGGCCATACGCGAAGATCTTGAAGCCAAAGTGCCGCGCGTGATGGCGGTAGTCAGGCCTCTGAAAGTGGTGGTCACCAATTTTGTGGAGGGCCGGACCGAATCGCGCGAGGCGGGTTTCCATCCGCAGCATCCCGAATTCGGCGCGCGCATCGTGCCGTTCGGCAGGGAGATATGGATAGAGGCGGAAGACTTCAGCGAAAATCCGCCGGACGGCTGGCAGCGGCTGACCGTGGGCGGCGAAGTGCGCCTGCGCTACAGCTATGTGCTGCGTTGCGACGGCGTGATCAAGGACGCCGCGGGAAAGCTGGTCGAATTACGCTGCTCGATAGACCCGGACACGCTGGGCAAGAATCCGGCGGGGCGCAAGGTGAAGGGTGTGATTCACTGGCTGTCCTGTGCCCACGCCATGCCCGCCGAGATCCGTTTGTATGACCGGTTGTTCACCGTGCCGGAACCGGATGCGGACAAGGATGTTGATTTTTCCACCTACCTGAATCCGGATTCGCTGACGGTAGTGCAAGGCTGGGTGGAAGCGTGCGTGAAGGATGCGGTGCCGGAGACGCGCTATCAGTTCGAGCGCCTCGGCTATTTCTGTGCCGACCGCCGCGACCACCAGCCGGGCGGCAGGCTGGTGTTCAACCGCACCGTGACACTCAAGGATTCCTGGGCCAAAGAACATGGGTAGACCCCGCAAGTATGGCCATTCACCTGGATGGTGCGCCTTTAATCCCCTTCATTCCCCGAGACCATGTTGAAAATCTACAACACGCTGGCGCGTGACAAGCAGGAATTCGTGCCCATGGTTACGGGCAGGGTCGGCATGTATGTGTGCGGCATGACGGTGTACGACTATTGCCATATCGGCCATGCGCGCGTGCTGGTGGTATTCGACATCGTGTACCGCTGGCTCAAGGCAAGTGGCTACGAGGTGAACTATGTGCGCAACATCACCGACATCGACGACAAGATCATCAAGCGCGCGGCAGAGAACGGCGAATCCATCCATGATCTCACCGCGCGCTTCATTGCCGCGATGCACGAGGATGCCGACGCGCTGGGCGTGCTGCGCCCCGACCATGAGCCGCGCGCCACGCAATTTGTGCCGGAGATGCTCGACATGATCGCGCAGCTGGAAGCAAATGGCCTGGCCTACCGGGCGCCGGACGGCGATGTGAATTTCGCGGTGCGCAAGTTTCCCGGTTACGGCAAGTTGTCCGGCAAATCGCTGGAAGACCTGCGCGCCGGCGAGCGCGTCGAAGTCGCCGACAACAAGAACGATCCGCTTGACTTCGTGCTGTGGAAACACGCGAAAGAGCAGGAAGCCGGCGAGGTGAAGTGGGACTCCAGGTGGGGCAAGGGCCGCCCCGGCTGGCATATCGAATGTTCCGCGATGGGTTCAAAATTGCTCGGCAACCATTTCGACATCCACGGCGGCGGAGCCGACCTGCAGTTCCCGCATCACGAGAACGAGATCGCCCAGAGCGAGGGCGCGATGCTACATGAGCAGGGTGGGGGATGCACCTTCGTCAATTACTGGATACACAACGGTTTCGTCAATGTGGACAAGGAGAAAATGTCCAAGAGCCTGGGCAACTTCTTCACTATCCGCGATGTGCTGCAAAAATATGACGCCGAGGTGCTGCGCTTCTTCATACTGCGCGCGCATTACCGCAGCCCGCTGAATTATTCCGACGCACACCTGGACGATGCGAAGGGTGCGCTGACGCGTCTCTATACCGCTTTGAAGTCGGCACCTGCTGTTGCGCAGGCAGTGGATTGGGGCGGGCCACATGCCGCCCGTTTCAGGGCCGCGATGGACGACGACTTCAACACGCCGGAGGCGGTTGCGGCGTTGTTCGAACTCGCCAACGAAGTGAACCGCAGCCAGTCTGCTGAAGCGGCTGCGCAACTCAAGTCTCTGGCCGGCGTGCTGGGATTGCTGCAACGCGAGCCGGCGGAATTCCTGCAGGGAAGCGCGGGCGCAGGCGGGTTGGATGATGCGGGAATCAATGCGCAGATCGAAGCGCGCATCGCTGCCAAGAATGCCAAAAACTATGCCGAGGCCGACCGCATCCGCAAGGAATTACTGGATGCGGGAATCGTATTGGAAGACACACCACAAGGTACGACGTGGCGCAGGGCCTGATTTATCGATCAAGCGATTTCAATCAGCTTTTCACCCGATTCAATCTCGGCGACGATGCGCTCCATCATTGGTTCTATCCAATTCAATAAAGCCTGTTTGCCGGTATTCCCGACACGTACCCAAATCACGGATGGTGTGCCGGATTGAACGCTGATAAGACTGACAAAGTCCTCATCCTTGGTGATTATTGTCGCGTTGTTTTGCAGTGCATAGTTCCAGATAGCCCTATTGCTGGCCGTCCCCATCCCAATGTCATAAACGTGTTCTGCTTGATGACCTGCATCATTCAGAAAACGGGCCAACGCGGGTGGCAATTGCGCGTCGACCAGAAAGCGCATTATCAGGCAGCCTGCAGAATGGGATGGTCTACTTGCTTTGCGGCGTATTCGAGCGAAGCAGAAATGTCATCGGCCTCGAGATAGGGGAAGTCCCTGAGAATGTCTTCTTTGGTTATGCCAGAGGCCAGCATTTCCAGCACGTCTTTGACTCGCACGCGTAGTCCACGAATACAAGGCCTCCCCCCGCAGATGTTTGGATCAACGGTAATCCTGGCAACTTGTTCCATGGTCTTTCCCCTCAATATAACGCGGCGATGATTATCCCGGATAATCCATTAGGAGAAGTCGGGTGTAAAAGACCGTTCGTGGTGAGGTATCGAACCACTTGAGCAAGCCCTTCGATACCTCAGGGCGAACGGATTTTGGGCTAATGAACTATCTGGGATTATGGCATATACCTGGTTAAATTGGTGAAAGCGCGAAGGTGATGACCCGAATCACCATTGCCGCAGAGCAGTTCAGGAACTACGCCGAGGCCGACCGTATCCGCAATGAACTGCTGGCTATGGGCATCGTGCTGGAAGACAGCGCATCGGGCACCGCCTGGCGGCGCGCCTGATAAAAAATCTACGGCAGCTTGCCTGCCGCCACCATGCGGTTGACCGAGATTAAGCATCATCAACGATCTGCCAGTGACCGCATAGCTCGCAACTGCCGCCGCGCATAGGGACTGTGAGTTCGCCGCAAGCGTCGCAGTAGGACGGATATTCGCCGTTCTCTCTGAGCTTTGCCTCAAGCCTCGCGCCATGAATGCGAACGAAGTCGTACAGTTCCTCAATGAGTGAACGCCAAGTATCGTCTTGTTTGAAGTCGGCAGCGAGATCGATGCCAAGCTGCTCAGCGGCGAATGAAAACGCGAAACTAAGAGCATTTCCAACAATGATTTTTGCCTCTTTCTCTGTGGTGCGCCATTCGTAGTGCTCGATGGCATTGCGTGTCTTGCGCAGTGACCGTATATTATTTTCGTCCTTCTCGGAAAACATGACAGCGCCAATATTCTTCAGGCGAGAAATTGCGGTGTTGACGTTAACGGTGTTAGCCTCAAGATTTGGATATTTGTCCACGTTCTCCCAGACAAACGCGGGATTTATACGGTAAAGCCGCTCTTTCAATAGCAATTCAATCGAGTGGGCTGCATTGGTGATCGAGTGCTTCAGTCTTGCGTGATCAGACCCGATGTCTTTCCAAGCGAGCAGTTCAACCGCCTGTCTGAGTGAGTCTCGAGCGTTTGCCAATAAATCAAACTGAATTTGCGGTGGCTGGCTCACGAGTGCTTCCTGTGACGTTAATGTGGAGTTCATTGGTGGCGAGCTTTTGCGCAGTCCCGCTTGAATGGGTTGGGCATTATTTGAGCCACACAGCCAGCTCAGATGGAATGGAACTCATGATGACCCCAATGGATAACCACAGTGCACCCATTGCTGAGATGTTCAGGCCACCAGTTTCAGTCGATTCTAATTTTGCGCGGATATGTTGGTCTTCATCGGATCGAACTTGTTGTTCTTGCTTAAGTGCATCGGATTGTTTACGAAACTCCTGATCCGTCTCATTTTGTGTTTGGCTCACCCGATCGTTAAGTAGCCTCAGGTTTTCCTCCAGTGCATGGACTCGTGCGTCAATCGTTGGGTTTGCACTAGGGACTACTGAACTGTAGCCGCGCATACTTTTAGTCATAAGGGGAAGCGTTTTGTGGGAGCTTCCTGTCACCATCCGGCCCCCGAACGGGGGAAAGCGATTTAATCGTTTGCGCCAAACTGCGAAGATACTCGGATGGCCGAATTCTTTACGAGTGGTATGAATGCCCCATGCAACTGTGCCAATACCCAGAAGTTGCAACACCATTCCGGTATAGCGGAATGCCGCTTCACCAGCGCCGACGAAGACAATAGAGGCAGCCGAGGCGGCGACTACCAAGAAACCAAGACAAAACAACCACCATTCAACTAGCCAATGTAGTATGGATTTCAGCCAAACCAGAAGTTTTCTCATGAGAATGCGGTACCCGTAGGCCTCTATAAACCTACGGCAGCTTGCCTGCGGCCACCATGCGGTTGATCAGCACGTTCGGCGATATCCAGATGACGATGTCGTCGAAATAACCGTTGGGTGCGCCGCTTCCTGTCGGGAGATGGCTGACGAACACGCGGTCGTTGTCGGCGCTCTTGGGATTGGGGTTTTCTGCTTCATCTGGGCCTGTGCCGCCGTATGCACCATTCTTGCCAGTCGAATAGATGACTACTGGTACGCCGGGACTAGAAGTGAGTGTTACAAGTGATGAAGCGCAACTCGAACCGGTAGCGCTAATAGCGGTAGAACACACTTGCAGGTGTGGTGTTCCGGTCGTTGGGAAGTTCGACATCCCGACGGTGCTCATTCCGTTAGTTGTGGTAAAGACGTAGGGAACATTTGGTGGGGTCGGTGGAGTTGGGGAATTCCACGTCCATAAAGTGACGGCATAGTGGATGCGGTTGCCCCAGGAATCAATAAGAAATCCTGAACTGTCCGTTGTCCCGGAGAGACCCAGCGTCGCGGCAGGTACGAAGCCATTGTAGAAATTCGTGCAATTTCCGCCGCCAACCGGACTCTCCGCGCCATTGCTGGTGGGTGAAGCGGGGCAGGGCAGGCGGCCATTGATGACGGCATAACCGATCAGCGCGTCCTTGATCTCGTTCAGTTGTTTGCTGGTATCGCTGTTGCGCCGTTGCTCGATCTGGCTGGTCAGCGTGGGCAGCAAGCCACCCATCAGAAGAGCCACGATAAACAGCACGATGGCCATCTCGATCAGCGTGAAGCCCGGGCTCATTAATCGATATTGATTTGGATATTTCATGGGCATACGCTTCCTGGGTTGGTCCCTTTCCCGTCCAGGCACAATACCAGATCATTTACGGTGGAGTAGTTGGGGTCGGATGTGCTATAGGTTACGAAAGTGGTTGTCGGGGGCGAGCCCGAATGCGGATTGATGCCCTCAAGATAAGGCGTGGGAGGGTTGGTGGGGCTGATGGCAGGATTGCTGCGTCCGCTGATTTGTGTCGAGTTGAGCGCGGCTCTTGCGATCAGTACCGTGGCCCGGTAGGCGCCGGAACCGTTAATGGTTAATGGCACGCCAAAGCTTGCGCTGCTGCCGGGTTGAAAACCTTTTGCCACCTGGTAGAACACCATGTTCTTCCAGGCGGTCCAGAAATAGGAAGAAGGGCTGTTGAGAATTGTGCAAGTGGCCGGCCAGGAGATCGACATCCTGAGGTCAAGATCATCAGAGTTTATCAGCGCGTTGGTGGCCGATGTGAGATAGGATGTTGCGGTCGAATAGCTGGTAGACCCGTTTGCAAAATAGATTCCATAAGCGCCTGCCTGATTTATCGTAGTGGATGAGACGTTGGAGACCGAATTTTTCAGGTTGAGGACGGTATTGGCAGCATTCTGCAGCGCGGTGTTGTTGGCTGAACTGCTGCTGGTGTTGAAGGCACCCTCTGCCGCCTGCAGCGTGTTGAGCGCGGTCATCAAGGTCGATGCGGGGTTGGAAGAGGTGTCTATGTTGGGCTGAGCGGGTACCCTGCCGAAGTATGTGAGGTAGGTTCCGTTGTAATTGCCGTTGATTCCGGGTGAACTGGATGCGTAGTTTGTCGGCGCGGTCCAAGGATATTTCAGCCCGGCCACATTGCCATTGGTCGAAACCGGCATCGCGGCATAATTATCCAGGCAGGCTTTTACCTCGCGCGCGATGCGTCTTTCGACAGGCGGGAACAGGTTGCTGCTTCTGATTGTCAGCAGGCGGTCATTCACGATTGTGGTCGGGACGGGAACCTGGTTGTTGTTGGCAGTCTGGAACGTGGTATTCAGGTTGGCGTTATCCGCTTCCAGATAATTCGGGATCGCATTGGTGGCATTGTTGTCGCTGGGGCTGCGCGTTTGGCCATTCAGCGGGGCGCCGGGAGAGAATACGATCGCGATGACGCCGCTTTCCAGTGTGGCTCCGGTGGCGCTGTCCAGCACCGTCAACATCTGTGTCGGGTAGGCACTCGGTGTGTCGCTATTCAGGATAACCGTGGAGGGCGCATTGGCGCGAAAAGGAGCGGCCACCGCATACCACAAACGATCGCCATTGCCGTCGCGCAAGTCGGGCAGTCCCAGCGATTTCCACGGCAACCAGCCGACCAGGCCCAGGCAATTGCTACCGCTGTAATCTTCGGTGAGAGTGATGGGTCCGTCATTATTGAAATCGGGACAGGGCAGTTCGCCGGGGCGATTCGCATCGCTGGCGGCATAGGCTATCAGTGCATCCTTGGCTTGTGCCAACGCATCGGCAGTGGTCTTGTCGCGCGCGATTTTCAGCGAGGAACCATTAAGTGCGCTGACCAGCAGGGCTGCGGCACCGATGACCAGGATCACCAGCATCACCAATAGAACCCCGCCGTGCTGTGAGCCGGAACCCTGCTTGAAAATGGCAATGCGCGGCATGATTTACGGGTTCGGTTTGTCTTGATTTGGCGTATCCGGCTTGCCTGAATCCGGGCTTTCGGATGGACTCAACAACAGGCGCTGGCCGACTTTGAGTTTTACCGATTTGTTCTGGCCGGGTATGGGAACGGGCAGGCTTGCGGGCGACTTGTCATCGCTGTGCCCGACCGGCTGCGCCACGCCGTTGATCCAGGCGGTGCGCTTGCCCCCATGCATTTGCACGATACCATTCAGTGTCAGCGTGTTGACATTGTGGCCGGGGCGGGCTATTTGCGCGTAGTCCCGATCCATCTGCGCGCGCTGTGCCGGGGTAAAAAACAGGCGGCCCAGTTCATCTGCGCGGGCGGGGATGATTGGCAGCGCACTTAAGCAGCAGATGGCGAGCAGCGTTCTCATTGCGGAGCACTCCGGTTTTTCAGTGTGATCCAGCCGCCGCTGCATTCGGCCCTGATGTTGGTCATCGGTGTGTCGGCATTCGCCACGGTTTCGGCGCGTTGAAGCTTGCAGCCTTCAAGCTGATATTGCCCCTTGATCTGGCTGCGCAGCGCGTCAAGGAATCTCAGAAGCTGGCCCTCGTGCAGCAAATCTAATTGCAATTTCATTTCGCTGTAGTGGATGTTGAAATTGCCGCTGTCTATGGCGGGTTGCGGCGCATAGATTTTCTGCGGGGCAATGTTGAAGCGAAAATCGACAACCAGATTCTGCCGGCGGAGTTTTTCCAGATCTTCCATCCAGTCCAGCCTGTGGTCGTCGCCGATGATGTTTTGTCCTTCAAGTGCGCTATATTCGGCGGAATAGACAGACAGGTTTTCACTGTCATTCCGTGCATCGGATAAACGCTTGCGCGCGTCATTCAACTGGCGCTGGGCGTTGAGCAACTCTGTTTGGTTGTGCTCAGCGTACCGGTTGCTGCCGTATAAAATAGCGCCGCTCAACAAGGCCGAAGCGCAAATGGCAGCAAGACTCAAGCGCATCAGGGGAATGTCGGTCCTGGAGAATTTCATGCTGCTATCCTCGTCATGTGGGCGGTCTCCACACCAGCTTCAATGAAAAATCGAGGGTATCCTCGCGTGCGCCCGGCTGGTCGGTAAGGCTGCTGTTCGGGCCGACGTCAAGCGGCTTCCTGAGAGTCGTCACGCGGTAACCGCGGGTGCCCAATTCGAGCTGAAAACGTTCCAGATAAGCCAGCGCAGCGCGGTAGTCCTTGTCGAAGCTCTGCAGCGTTCCGTTCAGAGTGATGACCTGGGCGGGGACATCAGCCCGGGTGTTGCTTGCAACCGCTTCGGTCGCATTCCCCTGCCAGTCAAGTTCGTTTAATTCGATTTTCGGGAAACGGTCAAGCACGGCGCTGATCGGTTCGAGTATGGTTTGCGGAACGGGCGCATATCGACGGAGTTTGCGCATGATGGAAACGCTGGCCCGCATATCGGCGGCCGGTGCCCGGGTAGCGGGTAAGCCCCGGATGATTTGCTGTGCTTCCGCGGCTGTGCGCTGCGCCCGAAATGTGAGGTCACCGGTTTCAGCTGCTTTCCCGGCGCTTTCCCAGAAGTTTAATGCCGCCCATGATGCACTGACGAGCAACAACACGACAGCGGAGACATTAAAGGCCAGGCGCAATTGCCACAGTGTGTGGTAGCGGGTGTGCTCCGCATTTGCGTAATTGGTCTTCGGGCGGTTGGCGACCAGTTGGTAGAGGAATATCTGGCTGGCATCCGAATCGGTGAAGCGCTGGTCGATGCCCAGATGCTTGCCGACATCCCCGATATCTGCGAAGTCATAGCGCATATCATCGTCAACCGGCAACTTGTTCTGCAGTTCGTTGCGGTCAGCGGCGTGGCACAGGATGCGGACATCGAGTATTTGTCCCGCCGGAAGCAGACTCAGGCTCTTCAGGTATTGATAAGTGCGCGAGAGTTCCTTGACAACGGCATCATGGAAGGTCAGGTCGGAATGTACCGGAGTTAACCGGGAGATTTGCAAGTGATGGTTGCTGAAATAGGTTTGCCGCAGCCCGGCAGACTTTTCCCATGAAATCAGCAACAGGTGGCTCGCAGGATGATCCTTGGCCAGCGGCGTGCTGACCTGCGGCACCGAATAAATCCCGGCGAGCGGAATTTGCCCGGCCAGTATGATATTCAGCCAGGGCGTAATCAGCGAGGGGTTGGTCAATGCCGAGAACAGCATGTCAACGTCGCGGCGTCCGGTTTTTTGGCGTTTCAGTACGGTCGCCTGGTGGAAAGGGGTGCCCCGATAGAACTGTTCGAACTTGCGTTTCAACAGCGCGGTTCGGCTGCCGCCGGTCAAGTGCGGGACGATTTCGTGGCGGAAGTCCTCTTCGATCAGGTCGGTCAGCAAATAAGCCGGACACTTTGCTGTATTAAGGAACGACGCGAAAGCCTCCAGGCCGTCCGGCGTATCGGTAAAATCCTGTTGTTGTTCGATCCTGCCGCCTGCCATGTGTTGGGCATGAAGGTGGTTGGCGCTCAGGAACAGCAGCAGCGTGGGCCTCTTCATAAACTCACCTTGCCGATGATGTCGTAAATGGGCGAAAGTACGGACATCATGACCCAGCCCAGCAATACACCCAACACGATGGTCATGGTCGGTTCGATCATGACCTGGACTTTTTTGATGGACTCTTTCACATCCCGGTCATAAAAGTAACTGACATTGAGCAGCGCCTTGTCGAGCGATCCCGTGGCCTCGCCGACCTTGAGCATGCGGATCACCAGTGGCGGAAACATGCCGGTGTTCTGGAAGCTCTGGGTAAGATTCTTGCCCGACTCTATCTCTTGTGTGACATCAGCCAGGCTCTTGGCAACTGCCAGGTTGTTGACCACGTCGCGCGAATTGGCGATGCAGTCCAGGATGCTGATGCCGGACCCGTACATGATTGCGAAGGTGTTGGCGAAACGCGCCAATATGATTTTTCGCAATATCGGTCCGGTGACCCACATATCCAGCTTGAGCAGGTCGAATTTGTAGCGCATCTCCGGGCTGGAGGTGATGATCAGCTTGCCAGCGATGGGCAGGATGACAGGGATGGCAACCAGTACATACCAGTAATTGACGAAGAAGGATGAAGTGGCCAGCAAGATTCGGGTCTGGATGGGGAGTTCCAAACCCATACCCTTGATAAAATTTACCAGCTGCGGTACTAGGTAGACCATCAAGAAAACCGTGATTGCGAGCACGATGGTACCGACGAAAGCCGGATAGAGCAGAATGGTCTTGGTGTGCGAGGACATTTCGTCCTGCCACTTCAGCGATTCGGTGATGTGCAGAAACACTTCGGGCAAACGGCCGCTTTCCTCACCGGCAAAGGTCAGGCTGATGAATATCTTGTCGAATGCCTCCGGGTGTTGCGCCATGGCCTGCGAAAGCTTCTTGCCGCCCTCGATGGACTCGACCAGGTTCGCGATGATTTCGCGGAAGTGGGGGTCGTTCATGGTGTCGCGCAAATCGGCGAGACTTTCCAGCAGGGGAACGCCCGCGCTGGAGAGTTGTTCGAGATTGAAAAAAAAGGTGATCAGTTCGGTGCGCTTGATCTTGTTCCGCGCCTTGATCATCCTGCCTTTGTCCATTTTGGCGTCAATCAGGTCCAGCCCGCCGCGTTTCAGGCGCAGTTCCAGGTCCACCTGGTTGGCGGCATCCTGCAGGCCTTTATGGATCCTGCCCTGCTCATCCAGGGCCCGATAGGAATAGAGTGCCATATGGAGGTTCCTAACCCAGCCGTTCGGTCAAGTCCACCATGCGGCTGACTTCCGCAAGGGAGGTAATGCCCTGCAGGATGCGCCGGATGCCGTCCATCGCCAGGGGACGGAAACCCTTGGCGAGTGCCGCCTCCCTGATTTCGCGGGAACTGGCGCGATGCGTGACCAGATCATCCAGGTCGTAATCCATCTTGAGCAGTTCCATGATGGTCATGCGTCCCCGGTAACCCTGGTGGTTGCAGGACTCGCAACCCGCTGCGCGGTACAGCGTCACTTCCTGATGCGCCGGGATACCCAGCAATTTGCGTTCCGATGGGTCCGGCTGGTACGGGTATTTGCATTCCTTGCACAGTATACGCACCAGCCGCTGCGCCACGATACCGATGATATTGCCGGCCATGATGTCCGGAAGAATCCCGATGTCGAGCAGTCGCGGGATCGCGCCGATGGCCGAGTTGGTGTGCAGCGTCGAATACACCTGGTGGCCGGTCATCGCGGCGCGGAACGCCATTTCGGCGGTGGGATGGTCGCGGATCTCGCCGACCAGGATGATGTCCGGATCCTGCCGCATCATCGAGCGGATGCCGTTGGCGAAATCCAGCTTGGCCGATTCGTTCACCGAGGTCTGGCGTATCATCGCCAGCGGATATTCGACCGGGTCTTCCAGGGTCATGATGTTTACCGACTCGGTGTTGATATGATTCAGCACCGAATACAGCGTGGTGGTCTTGCCGCTGCCGGTGGGGCCGGTCACCAGCACGATGCCCTCCGGCTTCGCGATGATCAGCTTGAGCATGTTGAGCGCGGCATCATCCAGGCCCAGCTGATCGAGCGGCACGATGCCTTTTTGCCGGTCCAGGATACGCAGCACCAGATTTTCGCCATGCGTGGTGGGGTGCGAAGCCACCCGGAAATCGATCGGCCGGCCGGAAAGCCGCAGCGAGATACGGCCGTCCTGCGGGGCGCGCGTCTCGGCGATGTTCATGTTGCTCATCACCTTCAGGCGTACCACCATCGCAGGCCAGAAGCTCTTGTGCAGGCTGCGCACCTGGCGCAGCACCCCGTCGACGCGATAACGGATGCGCAGGAAGCTGCTTTCCGGTTCGAAGTGGATGTCTGAAGCGCTGCGCTGCACGGCCTCGGTGAGCAAGGCGTCGATCAGGCGCACCACCGGCTGGCTGAATTCGTTGACGCCGGATTGCAGCGTCTGGTACTCCATGTCACCCGGCTCGATCTCGTGCAGGATGCCGTCTATCGAAAGTTCGAAACCGTAATACTGGTCTATTGCGCGCAGTATGTCGGATTCGCTCGCGAGTTGCGTGACCAGGCGGTACTGGTCCTTGAGCAGGGCGCGCACCTGATCCAGCGCGATGATGTTGTCGGGGTCGGCTACGGCGAGGGTCAGGATGCGGCTGATCTGGTCCACCGACAGCGGCAGCAATTGATAGCGCCGCGCCACATCCTTGGGGATCAAACCCAATGCAACGGAATCTATGATGACGGAAGTGAGGTCCACGCTTTCCTGCCCGAGATTTTCGGACAAAACGTCGCGTATGGTTGCTTCCGAAAGAAAACCCAGCCTGACCAGCAGACGGCCCAGCGGTTGGTGGGTCTTGCCTTGCTCCTGCAAGGCAATGCGCAACTGGTCGTCGCTGATTACGCCTTTTCCGACCAGTATTTGTCCCAGCGGTTGTTGCGACTGGTTGTCCGAAATCCGATTTTCAGACAGCTTGTTTTTTTGCATGGGGGTTAGCGCGTCAGGTCTGAGATGCGTTGTGAAGTTTGCTTGTGATTAAAGCTCATGGTTGGACCGGGATCAAGCTGCAGGGCGCGCTGGTAATACTGGACTGCGGCATTATTTTGTCCCAGGTGATCCAGGCTGATGGCCAGATTGAAGGCCAGTTCGGCATTGTTTGGCTCAAGTCTGTAAGCATTGAAATAGGCCTGTTGTGCCTCCCCCCAGCGGGCTTGTTCGGCGTACTGGTTGCCCAGCGCAAAATACAGGGCGGTTGAACCCGGTTGTTCGTTGAGCAAAGTCTTCAACCGGCTTTCACGGTTGCTATCGGTGGTCAATGCCGACATTCCCGCATTGGCCACCGCATTGCGCGGATCAAGCACCAGGGCCTGTGCGTAATAATGCGCAGCCTGACTGTCCTTGCCCAGGCGTTGCGCGACGACAGCCAGTCCAAGTATCGCGTCAAGATTGCTGGCATCCAGCTTGTACGCCTCCAGATACGATTGCCCGGCCTGCTCGAATTTTCCGTTGCGATAGGCAAGATAGGCTTGGTTGAGTATCGGATCAAGCGCGTCAGACTGGTGCTGCTCGACAAGCAGGGGGGTGTCTTGCTGAGCTTGCCGGTGTGCTTTAAGCGCGGATCTTGCCGTGCGTTTTGCTTGCACAATGGCGGCGGGTTTTGCCGGAACCGCTTGTGTTGAAGCAATATTGGGAACCAGATTATTGCCCGGTGGTATTGTTGCAAGTACCGGTTTGGCGGGCAATGTGGCGGTGACCGGGTGTGCCGGCAGGGCAGGGGTGCCGGCAGAAACGGAGTACCACACATAGCCGGCCCCGGCGCTGAACAGTACAAGCGTGCCGCCCAAAGCTATCAGCAAATTGCGGTTGATGCGCGCGCGCGGGGAAGCGGTTGCGGAAGATTTCGCATTGAACAGGGTCTGCCCGGCGATGCGGGCATTCTCTGTCGAAGGCGCGGCTGTGGAAGACGGTGCGGTGTTCGGGAGAGCCTCCAGGCTAAGCTCCGATCGGGTGCGACCGCCATCTTGGGCGGATTGCGCTTGCTGTGATTTATTGCGTGCATCCAATAGCAGGCTCATGGTCTATTCTTTATTGGGGATTGCCGCTGGCCGATTCCCGGAAAAACTTTTGATCCGGCAAGTTATTGCGGAACTCGCTGAAATCGGCATCGAGGCTGGCGCTTTTAATAATCACCGGGCGAAGAAAAATCACCAGTTCGGTTTTGGTGGTGGTGTCGTTATGGTTCTGGAACAGATAACCCAATACTGGAATACGGGCCAGCAGCGGAACCTGGTCGGTGAGCTTGTTCATGTTGTCTTCCATCAATCCACCCAGTACGGCGATCTGATTGTTCTCGATTTTTAATATCGATTCCATCTCGCGCGTCGATGTCTGCGGGATGTTGTTCACGACTCCGGGGCAGGTGCCGATACCCAGGCATGGGTTGGCCAGGGACGGATTGGGATCCTGGACATAACCAAGCAAACGGGTTATCGACGGGCGGATATTGAGCAGTACGCTATCGCTGTCGCTGATTTCAGGGGTCAGGCTCATCGTAAAGCCCACCGGAGAAGACTGGAGGTTGGAGGTGTAGGTAGGCGGTGTGGACATGGTGCCGGTGAGCGGGTTAACGATACCCGGCATGACCGTCATGTTGAAGTACACCAGATTATCCACCACGCGCAGCATGGCAGTCTGGTTGTTCATCACACTCAACTTGGGACTGGATAGAACCTTGACGTTGCCAAAAGATTCCAGCAGCGAAATCGAGGCAGCGATATTGCCCATGCGCGATGTCGGATCGATATAGCCCAGGGTGATCATGCTGCCGGTATTGGCAGCGGGAAGCCCTGCGCCGGCCTGGGTCAAGTTGAATCCTTTGCCGCCAAGCATCAGTCGCGACCAGTCTATGCCCTGCTGATAATTGTCGCTTAGCCGCACCTCCACGATGGTCGCTTCAATCAGCACCTGGCGTTGGGCGCTGGCCATGACCTGGTCTATGAATTCCTGTATTTTCTGGTGCTGTTTGCCGGTGGCGCGCACGGTGATAATCCCGGCTTCCGGGTTGGCTATCACAGCCGCAGCCTCGCGGAAGGTGTTGGTTCGGGTGACCGTGGTTCCGCCTTCCTCCAGGCTGGCAGGATTCGGGCTGTTCTCTATGCCGGGAGGCTTGCTGCTTTTTTTACCACCTGAAATTGTTTGTGCGCCGGTGCCGGTGGTAGTGGTAGCCCTGCTTTGCTGTACCACCGTTTCGCTGGACCCCGCGGGCAATATCTTGTCGGTCTCGTGCAGGATATCCTTGATGTTCTGCACCAGGGTATTCCAGAAGTGGTTCTTGGACGAATTCTTGATGGAGAGTTGTGAGCTGTTGGCGCCCCCTCCGGCCCCTCCTCCACCCCCGCCGGGAGCTCCTCCCGCGGCTCCTCCCGCAGCACTGGCGCCGACCTGGCTGGTATTCGAGATGCTGCCTTCGGCATCCCGCGACATGTTCACATAATCAATTTTGTATTGCTTGAGGTACGGGGTGTCCGGCATCACGGTCAATGTGCCATTTTTCAGTTCGTAGCGCATCTCCACCTGCCTGCTGATGCGGTCGAGTATCTGCGGCAGGGTCTGGTTGATGGCATTTACCGTCACCGTTCCCTGGATGCCGGATTGAATGTCGAGGTTGATTTTTGCGTCGCGTGCCAGAGCGAACAAAATTTCCTGCGCAGGCACATCGGCTACCACCACGCTGTAAGTGGCAACCCTGCCGGCAGGTTGTGGCGGAGGGAGTATGACACTGTCATTGATCGGTTGCGGGGTGCTGCTTTCCGGGGTTGCCGGATTCTCGGGCCGCTGCATATGCAGGGCTGAAGGCTGTATCGGATTGGTGCTGCAACCGGTGAACACCAGCCCGAAAAAACACAGATAAAATACCCTGCCTGAATGCATGCCCCCCCTTGACTTGGTACTTTGAGCTTAATATTTTTGGTATAGCCTAACAGCTTTGCGGGTATAGTCAAGTTGCTAAATTCCTTGGTGAATTTTCAGAATATATAGGTGGAAGTGGCGAACGCTTGCTGATATCGAGCCGGGAGTTCCTTGGTCGCCCTTTGTGCGGCATCAACCGATGGGTAAGCGCCGTAGAGTACGCGCAAGCCTTTCTTGCCGGCAAAATTCGCCGGCACCAGATAAATTTCCGGGAGCTTCCCCAATTTGTCCGCGCGCTTCAGAAAACCTTCGATGCGTGCGGGCTTGATTTCCTCGTTGTAGAACAACTGGATGCTGGCAACGGCGGTTTTCTGTTCGAGCAGTTGCTTGCCTGCCGCCAGGCGTTGATCGAACAGGCTTGCATTGTGGATTGCAGGCTTGCTTTTTACCGCTTGGGACGCGGGCTGCGGGGCTGTTACAGCCGTTCCGGCTGCAGTCGATGCCTGGCGCAAAACAGCTTCCGCCACAGGTTTTGGTTCGGCAGCAGCGGAAATGACTTCATGGCTGGGTACCGAAGATACCGGAGAGATTGAATTGTTTGATTCGGCGGCAACAGGCAGCGCCGTCGTCGCGGAATAAGGGGATGTGCCTGCAAAAGTCGGTTTGATCCGGGTATGCAGGAATGATATTTGTTCTGTATCCGTTACCCACCATGCCGCCAGGATTGACAGCAGCAGCCCGGCAGCAGCAGTTCCGAACAGCAGTTTTTTATCGGGAAATTTGCGCGCGGGGCTGAGTTCGCTATCGCGCATCGCAGCCTGCACATGTTGCGGTTTGATGTAATGAGTGTCCTCGATAAATGCGGCCAGCAGCGATTTGTCCGCGAGAATGTTGACTCGGCGCATCAATCCGCTGGAAGTGTCGGCGATAAGCTTGAGGGCGCCAGGAGAGAAAATGTTCGGGCCGTGGTAGCCGGCTGCCCGCATCCGGAACATCAGGTAGCTTTCAAGAATGCTGCGCGACAGCGGTTGCATGTGAAAGTGATGCACGATGCGATCCTTGAGCTGGCGCATGTTCGGTTGATCAAGCTTGGCGTTCAATTCAGGCTGCCCGAACAGGACGAGCTGCAACAGTTTGGCATTGCCGACCTGCAGGTTGTACAGCAGGCGCAACTCTTCCAGCGTCTCCGGCGGCATTGCGTGGGCTTCATCCACCAGCACGACAATACGCTTGCCCTCACGCGCCTTTTCCTCGAGCTTGTTCTGGATGTTCTGCATGATGATGCCGACACGCTCCCCCTCGATGTTCAGGCCGAGTCCGTCGGCAATTGCGTATAACATTTCTTCCCGCGACAAGCTGGGGTTGGCCAGGTAGATGGCCTCGATGTGCCCGGGAAGTTTTTCGAGCAGCATGCGGCACAGCATGGTTTTTCCGCTGCCGACCTCGCCGCTGACCTTGATGATGCCCTCGACCTCAGAGATGGAATAGATCAGCGCATCGAGAATTTCTCCGCGGTTGGCGCCGGAAAAGAAGAACACCGTGACAGGGGTGATTTTGAACGGCTGCTCGGTGAGTCCGAAGTGTTCCAGATACATGGCTGAATCCTAACTGTGGAGTTTTTCGTGCGCACTCATACGGCTGTGCAGGGTGGTGCGGTTGATGCCGAGCAGTTTTGCGGCCTCGCTGATATTTCCGTCGGCAAGCTCCATTGCCACGGCAATATAGCAACCTTCCTGCTCGCGCAAGTGCAGGTCCAGACTAAACTTGCCTTGCCGCAGTTGCTGCTTGATGGCTTCCGAGGCGGTGACATGTTGCCGGTGGGCGGAAGTTTCCATGGGGTCGAGTTCGTCTTGAAGTTGTGTCAGGCCGACTGTTTGACCGGGATACTTTGTGCTCAGGCGAATCACGATGTTGCGCAATTCGCGGGTGTTGCCGGGGAAACTGTATTGCTCCCAGCGCAGCAAAGCCTCCGTATCCAGGTCAAAAGGCGGTTGCTTGATCTGCTGCGCATAGTAGGCGCGAAAATGGTTCAGCAGTGCCAGCTTGTCAGGGCCCAGTTCACGCAACGGTGGAACGGTGATCGAGAACACATTCAGGCGGTGGTAAAGGTCGCCGCGAAAATTGCCGGTCTGAACAGCGACTCTCAGGCTGCGGTTGGTCGCGGCGATGATGCGTGCGCCGCTTTTGCGCGTTGCAGTTTCGCCGACACGCTGATATTCGCCATTTTCCAGCACACGCAGCAGCTTGGTTTGCAGTTCAAGTGGAATCTCCCCGATCTCGTCAAGAAACAGCGTCCCTTCGGAGGTGTCTTCAAAAAAACCGGACTGCGTGCTCGTGGCGCCGGTGAAAGCCCCTTTGCTGTATCCGAACAGCGTGGGCTCGATCAGCGTGGGGGAAATTGCGGCGCAGTTAAGTGCCTTGAACGGTGCGTCCGGATGGCTGCCCAGTTTCTGTAACGCGGCGGCAACCAACTCCTTGCCGCAACCGGACTCGCCCTCGATCAGCACAGGAAAGGGAATGGCGGCATACATCACGATCTGGCTGCGCAAGGCTTGTATCGCTGGGCTGTGGCCAATGATACCCATGGAATGTTTGTCCCGTTCCCCCTGGCGCCTTTCATCATCCTGAACCTTTAGCGCGTCGTCCAGATATTTTTTGATTTTCTCCGGCGCACAGGGTTTGGCGATGAAATCTATTGCGCCCAGCGTGCGGGCATGACGCGCGTTGCTTTGTTCATCCTGTCCGGACAGGATGAAAATCCTGATTTTTGGCGAGTGCGTAAGCAACTCCGAAATCAGGTGGAATCCTTCGTCGGGACGGTGAGGGACGGGCGGGAGCCCCAAATCGATCAATGCCAGTTGGGGCGGGCTGGGTAATTTTCGCAGCAATTCAATCGCCGCGATGCGGGATTCGGCCTGATAAATCGTGAAATCATTATTGAATGCGACCGCCAATCCTTCACGAATCAGCGGATCGTCATCGACAATTATTAAACTTGGTAATGTCGCGGGAGCGTTCAATTTGAGTTCAGGCCTATTGGGTGCTTGGTATGAAGCATAACGGCAAGCCGGGGGAAGCTCAATAGGGGAAATGCAAGGGTATTCATATTCAGGTCAATTAGTTGGGGGTTGTCGATTTTGTGGTTTAGAATACGCGTCCTCGATTCTTCAGGGTTTTGATTTTGTCTTTGTCCACTTTGGTCGAAATTCGCGATCTTAATTTCGCCTATGACAAGCGCCCTGTCCTGGAAGGCATCAACATGACATTCCCCAAAGGAAAGCTTGTTGCCATCATGGGGTTAAGCGGATGCGGCAAGACTACGCTGCTGCGCCATATCGGCGGGGCGCTCAAGCCGACCAAGGGTTACGTCAAGGTGGATGGCCAGATCGTCCATGAATTGGACCAGGAAGGCTTGTATCGTATGCGGCGCAAAATGGGGATGCTGTTCCAGTTTGGGGCTTTGTTCACCGATATGTCTGTGTATGAAAATGTTGCGTTCCAGATGCGCGAACACACCAATTTGCCGGAAGAGATTATTCACGACCTGGTCTTGATGAAACTGCATGCGGTGGGCTTGCGCAGCACGCACAGCCTTATGCCTTCAGAATTGTCCGGCGGGATGGCGCGCCGTGTTGCACTGGCGCGCGCGGTGGCTCTGGACCCGATGCTGATGATGTATGATGAACCATTTGCCGGACTCGATCCGATTTCATTGACCGTGGTGGGCGATTTGATGAGGCGCCTGAACGACGCACTGGGGGCGACATCGATCGTGGTCACCCATGACGTGCAGGAGTCGATGAAGATCGTGGACTACGTTTATTTCATGGCGAAAGGCGTGATTGTGGCGGAAGGGACGCCGGATCAGATACGCGCCTCGGACAGGGATTTTGTGCATCAATTTGTGCATGGCGAAATGGACGGTCCGGTTCCATTCCATTACCCCGGCGGCGATTACCGCCAAGATTTGAATTTGAGAACCTGACTATGGCTGCAAGCAAAACCTTCAAGCTGATAGGACACCGGACCATCAATACGGTTTGGCGCATCGGCACGGCGACGAGATTCTTTATTCTTACCCTGTTGTATTCGGGGACCAGTTTTCGCCGTTTCCATCTGATTATCAAGGAATTGTTTTCCACCGGAGTGATGTCGCTGATCATCATCGTGGTGGCCGGTTTATTCGTCGGGATGGTGCTGGGCTTGCAAGGTTATGAAACACTGCAGCGCTATGGCTCGGAATCGGCGCTCGGGGTTATGGTGGCGCTGGGGTTGGTGCGTGAATTGGGGCCCGTCGTGGCGGCGCTGCTGTTCGCCAGCCGTGCCGGTTCCGCAATGACGGCGGAGATAGGTTTGATGAGGGCTACCGAACAGATATCCGCAATGGAAATGATGGCGGTGAATCCGATCGCGCGCATCGTTGCGCCGCGCTTCTGGGCGGGCGTGATCTCGATGCCGTTGCTGGCGGCATTGTTCAGCGCGGTGGGTGTGTTCGGCGGCTACTTTGTCGGGGTGATCCAGATCGGTGTGGATGACGGCTCGTTCTGGGCGCAGATGCAGGCGGCCGTGGACTTCCGCGAGGATATAATGAATGGTGTGCTCAAGAGCGTTGTGTTCGGCACCGTGGTGACAGTCATTGCCCTTTTCGAAGGTTATGACGCGCCGCCCACTGCTGAAGGTGTGTCCGGCGCAACCACACGAACGGTCGTGACATCGTCGCTGGCGATTTTAATGCTGGATTTTGTATTGACCGCAATCATGTTTAGAGGGAACTGAGTTATGGAACGCACTACATTGGATTTATGGGTGGGCATGTTTGTTGTGGCGGGTGCCGCCGCATTGGTGATGCTGGCGATGAAAGTCGGAAACCTGGGCTCCTACAATATGTCCGAAACCTACCAGGTGCATGCCTATTTTTCCAATATCGGCGGCTTGACGCCTAAGGCGGCGGTCAGGAGTTCCGGGGTGCTGGTCGGGCGGGTTACCAGTATTTCGCTGGATACCGGCCGCTACGAGGCCAACGTGGTGCTGAGTCTGGATAAACGCTATGAGTTTCCCAAGGATACCTTCGCCAGCATCCTGACCTCGGGTTTGCTTGGTGAACAGTACGTCGGTTTGAACCCCGGGGGTGACAGCGTGATGCTGCATAACGGCGACGAGATCAAACAGACGCAATCCGCCATAGTGCTGGAAAACCTGATCGGCAAATTCATCTACAATAAGGCTGAAGAAACCGCCACCCCAAAATAAACACAGGTCAAGAGAGAACTGAACATGCAATATTTGAAAAAAATGATTCTGGGTGCCGCAATATTCTGCGTTCTGGGCACGGCACACGCGGAAGTGATGGCACCCGATGTGCTGATCAAAAGCACCGTGGATGATGTCATTACGATCATCAAGCATGACAAGGGTATTCAGTCAGGGGACCAGAAAAAAATCATCGCGCTGGTGGATGCCAAGGTGCTTCCGCATTTTGATTTTGCACGCATGACCCAATTGGCAGTCGGCAAATATTGGCGAACTGCCACACCCGAACAGAAACAGGCCTTGACCATGGAGTTTCGCGACATGCTGGTGCGCACCTATACCAAGGTATTCACGGTGTACCGAGATCAAACCATAGAAACGAAGCCGCTCAAGATGGAGGCCGCTGACACCGAGGCGACTGTCAAGACCGTCATCAACAACCCGGGCTCGCAGGCGATCCCGGTTAATTATGAAATGGAGAAGGTTGCCGACGGCTGGAAAGTGTTTGACATATCCATCGAGGGGGTCAGCATGGTGATGAGCTATCGCGGCACGTTTGCTTCGCAGATCCAGGTGGGCGGGATAGACGGCTTGATCAAGACGCTCTCCGACAAGAATGCCAAGTCGTCTGCCGGCGACGTGCGCAAGGCGGATGCGAAGTGATCAAGCGCGAGGGCGAATGGATGGTGGCGCATGGCAACTTGACCATGGACACCGTTCCCGCGTTGTTTGAAACCGGTTTGCAGCATCTGGCCAGCGAAGATTTGCAGCTGGATTTTTCCCGTGTCGAATCCGTCGACTCCGCCGCGGTCAGCATGCTGCTGGGCTGGGCCAGGGCTGCGCAGCGGACTCAGCATGAGTTGCGCGTGAAGGGTTTGCCTGAAGATTTGCTGAGTCTGGCAAATTTGTATGGCGTTGCGGAAATGTTGCCCAAACAGTCAGTTTGATCCCTGCGCGCGAGCGGCGCAAAGCCGCCGCGAGCATCGCCCGTCAATTTTGGTGTCATGCCCGGGTTTCCGGTTTCGGGTGGTGCTCCATATTTTGCAGCCAAATATTTCAATTTCAACAAACAATGGATTTAACGATGGTCACTCCGGAAAGTATCAGACTAAATATCGAGCAGGGCATGGCGACCGAGCATTTGAGCGTGGTCGGCGACGGGCAGCATTTTGAGGCCGTGGTGGTCAGCGAAGCGTTTGCAGGCAAGAGCCGGGTGCAGCGCCACCAGCTGGTTTACCAGACTCTGGGTGACCGGATGCGCGCCGAGATTCATGCGCTGTCGATGAAAACGTTAACGCCGCAAGAGTGGCAAAGCCAGAAGTAGCCCGTGCATAAGTTAGCAATCCAGGGCGGCAACCGCCTCAACGGCGAGGTGCGGATTTCGGGAGCGAAAAACGCCGCATTGCCGATATTGTGCGCCAGCCTGCTGACCCGTGAGTCCCTGCGGCTCGACAACGTCCCCGAACTGAACGATGTCGGCACGATGCGCAAACTGCTGCAACAGATGGGCGTGAAGATAGAACAGTCCGGCGGACAGGTGGTCTTGTCCGCGGCAAATATCGACAAACTCGAAGCGCCTTACGACATGGTGAAAACCATGCGTGCCGCGATACTGGTGCTGGGGCCGCTGGTGACGCGCTTCGGCGAGGCACTTGTTTCGCTGCCGGGCGGTTGCGCGATCGGTTCGCGCCCGGTGGATCTGCACATCAGGGGCTTGCAGGCGATGGGTGCGGAGATTCATATCGAGCATGGCTACATCCATGCCCGAGCGAAACGGTTGAAAGGCACGCGGATATTTTTCGATCTGGTCAGCGTCACCGGCACGGAAAACCTGATGATGGCTGCAGTGCTGGCGGATGGCGTGACGGTGCTGGAAAATGCCGCGCGCGAGCCTGAAGTGGTGGATCTGGCGCAGTGCCTGATCGCGATGGGTGCCAGGATAGAAGGGGCGGGCAGCGATACCATCAGCATCACCGGCGTGGAAAAATTGCATGGTGCGAGCCATCGCATCATGCCGGATCGCATCGAGAGCGGTACATTTCTGGTTGCCGCGACTGCGGCTGGTGGCGACATCACGCTAACCGATGCGCGTGCCGACATCCTCGATAATGTGCTGGAAAAGCTGCACGAAGCCGGTGCGGTGATACAAGTAGCGGGCAGCACTATCAACCTGAAAATGAACCGGCGCCCCAGGGCGGTGAATCTGCGCACCGCGCCTTACCCGGCTTTTCCCACCGACATGCAGGCGCAATTCATGGCGATGAATACCATGGCCGAGGGAACCGCGATGGTGGTCGAAACGATTTTCGAGAATCGCTTCATGCACGTGCAGGAGCTGCGCCGTCTTGGCGCGCAGATCGACATCGAGGGCAATACTGCCGTCATCAAGGGCTGCGCGCAACTGGAAGGGGCGACCATCATGGCAACCGATTTGCGTGCTTCGGCATGCCTGGTAATTGCCGGATTGGTCGCGCAGGGAGAGACTGTCGTGGATCGCATCTACCATCTGGATCGCGGCTACGAGCATATCGAGGCCAAGCTGTCGGCCTTGGGTGCCCGGATACGCCGGATGAAATAACAGCTGCGGCGCATAGATAAACAGGTTTCACAATCATCATTGAGCCGGCAGCTGCTGATAAACATCCAATCGGCATGGGCTCGGTATGCCTCCCCGCCATGCCGGTTCAAGTTCGCCCGCAAGCTGAACACCGGCACACCCGGAAGCAGAACCCACCGAAACTACCAACGCCCGAGACAGGGATTTTTGCCCCCATACAAAATGTACATCGGGTAATGCGCAGGCGTATGATGGAAAAACATCTCCGATGTTAAATTACTCAAGTTCAGTTGATAAAGTAACATCAACTTGCCTGCCCGAAAAAGCGGGCCTTACACACAGCAGGAGGTAACATGAACGCAAATTCAGCAAACATTTCAAATAGCCCCCCGATCTGGAACCCGAATTCAATTGCCAGTTGGAGCCTGTTGTTCTCCCCGATTTTCGGGGCCTGGTTGATCTACCTGAATTGGCAAGGCTTGGGTGAAAAGGACAAGGCAGCCGAGAGCAAATACTGGCTGATAGGTTGCATAATATGGATGGTCGCAACCGCGGCAATTGTGATCGTTGCATATGACCCGATGTACAGGGCGGGTGTCGTCGTAGCCTATATTCTGCTGTTTTTAACCTGGTATCTGGTGGAGAACCGGACGCAGAATAATTTTATAAAGAGAAAATTCAGGGGCAAATATTTAAAACGGGCATGGCTGAAGCCCTTGACGGTTGCCCTGTCTGTATATCTGGTTTTGCAGCTTGCATTATTTGGTGTCGCCAGCAGAGTGGCAACCGACCCCAAGTGTTCCTTTACGCACACTGTGGGCGGTTTGGCGGATTATCGGACGGAAACCTGGGGCGTATGCTGGTAGCGGCTGTTGAATAGCCGACGCTATCAGAACAGGATCGGTTGAGCCCCGCTGCCAATCAAGGATGCCGGCGGATCAGGCGGCGACCAAGTTTGCGCGGCATAGCCGGGTGAACGCGGCAGCCAGCCCCGGCTTGCCTGATTGGCAGAACCCGGCCGCGTATATTTCTGCGGCGCACTATCGGAGACAGGGCGGGTATTGCGATAGAATGCGCATCTTTATATAAGCCGCTGAATCTGATGACTATCACCATCGCCCTATCCAAAGGCCGTATCTTCGAAGAAACCATGCCGTTGCTGAATGCGGCGGGCATTACCGCGCTGGAAGACCCGGAATCGTCGCGCAAACTGATACTGACTACCAATCGCGCCGATGTGCGGCTGATCATCGTGCGTGCTTCCGACGTGCCGACTTATGTGCAATATGGCGCCGCCGATCTCGGCGTGGCGGGCAAGGATGTGCTGGAAGAACACGGCGGCACCGGGCTTTACCAGCCGCTGGATATGAATATTGCGCGCTGCCGCATGATGGTGGCAGTGCGCGATGATTTTGATTACGAGTCAGCAGTGCGCCAGGGCGCGCGTCTGCGCGTGGCAACCAAGTACGTGCAGACTGCCAGGGCTCACTTCGCCGCGAAAGGTGTGCATGTGGACCTGATCAAGCTGTACGGCTCGATGGAACTGGCGCCGCTGGTGGGCCTGTCAGACGCGATCGTGGACCTGGTGAGCAGCGGCAATACACTCAAGGCAAATCACCTCAAAGCCGTCGAGCACATCGCCGACATTTCCTCGCGCCTGATCGTGAACCAGGCTGCGTTGAAATTGAAGCATGACGTGATCCAGCCCATGCTGGATGCGTTCAAGCTTGCGATCAGGAAGTAGGGACTACAAAAAATAACAGGGTGAGCAAACAATGAATATCCGGAAACTATCCTCGCGTTCTGACAGTTTCAGTACCGACCTGGACAAGCTGCTGGCCTTTGAGGAAACGGCAGACGACAAGCTTGAGGCGACGGTGGCCGGCATACTCGCGGACGTGCGCAAGCGCGGCGACACGGCTGTGCTGGAATACACGCGAAAATTCGACCGCCTGCCGTTGGCCAGTGCCGCAGCGATGGAGTTGTCGCGCGATGAATTGCGCGTTGCGTTTGAAGGTTTGCCCGCAGCGCAGCGCAACGCGCTGGAACAGGCTGCGCAGCGCGTCACAGACTATCACAAGAAGCAGGTGCAAACTTCGTGGAGCTACACCGATGCCGATGGCACGCTGCTCGGCCAGCAGGTCACGCCGCTGGACCGTGTCGGGTTGTATGTGCCGGGCGGCAAGGCGGCTTATCCGTCGTCGGTGCTGATGAATGCGCTGCCGGCCAAAGTGGCGGGCGTGGGCGAACTCATCATGGTCGTGCCGACCCCTGATGGAGTGAAAAATCAGCTGGTGCTGGCGGCGGCTTTTCTGGCCGGTGTGGATCGCGTGTTCAGCATCGGCGGCGCGCAAGCAGTGGCGGCGCTGGCTTACGGCACGGCGACCATCCCCAAGGTGGACAAGATCGTCGGCCCCGGCAATGCCTACGTTGCTGCCGCGAAACGCCGTGTGTTCGGCGTGTGCGGCATAGACATGATCGCTGGGCCGTCGGAAATTCTGGTGATCTGCGACGGGCAGACCGACCCGGACTGGATCGCGATGGATCTCTTCTCCCAGGCCGAGCACGACGAATTGGCGCAAGCCATCCTGCTGTCGCCGGATGCGAAATTCATAGAAGCCGTGGCACAAAGCGCAGACCGACTGCTGGAGCAGATGCCGCGCCGCGTCATCATCAGGACCGCGCTGGAAAATCGCGGCGCGCTGATCCACGTTGCCGATCTGGAAGAAGCCTGCGTCATCAGCAACCGTATCGCGCCCGAGCATCTGGAATTGTCTGTCGCCGACCCGCAGGTATGGCTGAGCATGCTGAAACACGCCGGGGCGATCTTCATGGGACGCTATACTTCCGAAGCGCTGGGCGATTATTGTGCGGGGCCCAATCACGTTTTACCCACATCGGGCACTGCGCGTTTTTCGTCGCCATTGGGTGTGTACGATTTCCAGAAGCGCAGCAGCCTGATCCAGGTCTCTGCGCAAGGCGCGCGCAAACTGGGTGATATCGCTTCGGTACTGGCCCTGGGCGAAGGCTTGCAGGCCCATGCGCAATCGGCGTTGTTCAGGCAAGGTTGAAGTAACGCCGGTTAAGTCCGTATCATGGATACACATGAGCGGTCTGTTTTATTACGAGTTGGAATGAAGTGCGGAGGTTCGTTGAAAATATTTCTTGCCGCGTAACGGCGATTTTTCTACGGTGATTCCACCCGCCGGTATAGTCTGAAATGTTCGTTCTTGTCGCCTTTCCGGCTGCCTTCCCAGATCTTTTCCCAGTGGTTTTCGTCGCGCAGAGGTTTGGATAATCTGTCGCCCCGGATCAGCCGCAAATCACAAAGATGTTTCGGGTCGCGCAGCGTGATGATGTTGCCGAAGTAATACAGCATCGCGCGATGCCCGTCACCCAGGTGCTCGGCCGCTATGCATTGGTAGTGTGCCGGCAGGGCCTGTGTCATCGCGGTGACCATGCCGCGATAGCTCTTGCCGCTGTCCAGCCATGGCAGCCACAGTGTCATCGCCAGTATCCAGATCAGTGTGACGCCCGATGCCCAATTCAGGGTAGCCCGCCGCATCGAGCGTCCGACCCGCCATACCATCACGACCCAGGTTACCGTGGCAATGATCGCGATAACGAACGGTGCGGTGTGCAACTCGGGCTCGAAACCGGGCTGGTAGTCTTTCAGCCAATGGGTGATTTTGGCCTGGTTGTCCAGCAGCAAGCCGGCCCAGCCCCACCACATCAGGATGGCGATCAGCGCAAAAGTCATGATCCCGAACCAGTCCAGGGCATTCGCCGCACCGCGTTTCAGCATGGACAGCGACGCGGTCGCCAGCAGCGTGATCGGCAGCAGCATGGGCAGGGCGAATACTTCTTCTATGTCGGCGGCGAGGCTGAGGGTGACCAGCATCACCGCGAAACTGACCAAGGGCAATTGCAGGTCTTCGCGTTGCGACAATCGCTTTCGCGATTTCCACACCACCCATACCGCCAGGGGCATGGCAGGCCACGCCAGCCATGGCAGGTTCTCCAGGTAGTACAAGGAATCCCTGCCGGGCCCGGTTTTCGCGTAGCTGATCCATTTTCCTATGTTGTGCGCCCACGCCCATTCCGAAAACAATTGCGGGGAATATTGGTAGAGCAGCAGCGGCCAGATGGTCAGCCAGGGCAGGGCGAACAGGAATGCGGCAGCCAGGCTGAGATAATATTGGCGCTTGCGCCAACCCCGGAAAGCCAGCGGCAAACTTGCCGCGATCAGCACCAGCAGTATCGGCGAAATGAATCCCTTGGACATGAAGCCGATACCCATGCCGGTGCCGATCAATGCACCGGCCAGCAAGACGCGTTCCTTGCTCAGGGAAAAACCGTGCAGCATCATCGCGCAACCCGCCAACAGGGCCAGATCGGTGGTCATCTGGTGCGCGCTCACCAGCATGCCGAGGCAGCCAATCAGGATGATCACCGCAGCCCAGCCGCGATTTTCGCCATACAATTTTCGCCCCGCCAGACCGACGAACAGCAGCGTCAGCGCAGTATAAAAGCCGCTGGCAAGACGCGCGCCGTCGTGCAGCGGCAGCAGTGGCGAAAAAATTTTGGCGAACAGCGCGGCGGTCCAGTAGAACAGCGGCGGCTTGTCCATAAAGGGTTCACCGGCGATGGTGGGCGCCAGCCAGTCGCCGTTCTGCAGCATGGAATAGATCAGGCCGAAGCCCGATACTTCATCCGGCTTCCACGGGTCGTGCCCCACCAGTCCGGTGCCCAGCCAGATCAGGCACAGCAACCCGAGCAGGAACGCCTTGGCGGGAGTGATCGGATTGGGGTCGGTGGGCTTTATGAAATACATGCGTCAGCTTATCCTAAAAAAAATCCAGATTTCATCCCAACTGCTGTGTTGCGGAAAAAATTTCTTGCTTGCATATCAACATAATATGCGGCGCGTCGAAATTTTTTTCGCGCCTTGCATTTGGGCGAACTCTGAATTTTTAGAGGTACCCTAAACCGATACGGCCTAGTCGCCGCAAACAGAAAAGGCAGCAAACGCTGCCTTTTGATGGAA
Source organism: Candidatus Gallionella acididurans (assembly GCA_001577345.1). GTDB lineage: Bacteria > Pseudomonadota > Gammaproteobacteria > Burkholderiales > Gallionellaceae > Gallionella > Gallionella acididurans. The sequence continues at coordinate 10,490 of LSLI01000005.1, read as the reverse complement.
CTGCTGCGCAAAGTTCCTGAACGGGACAATAAGCCATTCCAGCCGGCTGCCATGACATGGCAATCCGGCGGCGGGTAGCTATGCAGGAGTCTTGGTGCCGTATTTCTGGCGGAACTTGTCGATGCGGCCGGCCGTATCCATGATCTTCTGTGTGCCGGTGTAAAAAGGATGGCACTCGGAACAAACCTCGATATTCAGCGTGGGCTTGCCCATCACGGACCGGGTCTTGAAGCTGTTGCCGCAACTGCAGGTCACGGTGATTTCCTGGTAATTCGGGTGGATGTCTGCTTTCATTTTCTTTCCTTGCTGTAGTTGGGTGCGGCGGGTGTACGCACTCGGGTGTTGCGTAAGGGCGGGCATTATCCATAAAAACCGGTGGCCGCGCAAATTTTTATGGGGCCCCGCGCGGTTTGGTGATGCCGCGGCGAAGGGCGGCCAAAAAATCCGCATGCATGGATGGCGGGGGTGCTAGTGCCGGAGGCTTACATCACATACACTTCGAGTGTTGACGGAATGAACAAGGAAAAGAAACCAATGGCCAATTTGAGTCGCAGTGATTACCGCACGCTGGTGCTGGCAGCGTTGGGAGGTGCCCTGGAATTTTACGATTTCATCATTTTCGTGTTCTTTGCGGCAGTGATCGCAAAGCTGTTCTTTCCGCCCAGCATGCCCGATTGGCTGAGCCAGTTGCAGACCTTCGGCATATTTGCGGCGGGATACCTGGCGCGACCGCTGGGCGGTATCGTGATGGCGCACTTCGGCGATCTGCTGGGGCGCAAACGGATGTTCATGCTGAGCATCTTCCTGATGTCTGTGCCGACGTTGGCGATAGGCCTGCTGCCGACCTACACCGTCATCGGCATCTGGGCACCGCTGTTGTTGCTGGCCTTGCGCGTGTTGCAGGGAGCCGCGATAGGAGGTGAAGTGCCGGGCGCCTGGGTATTCGTCTCGGAGCATGTGCCGCAACGCCATGCCGGCTTCGCCTGCGGCACCCTGACTGCCGGGCTGACCGGCGGAATCCTGCTCGGTTCGCTGGTGGCGACCGCGATCAACAGGATGTATTCACCCGTTGAACTGCTCGCTGAAGGCTGGCGCGTGCCCTTCATCATCGGCGGACTGTTTGGCCTGTTGTCGGCCTGGTTGCGCCAGTGGCTGCATGAAACCCCGGTATTCAGGGAGATGCAGGCGAGGCAGGAATTGGCCGATGAGTTGCCGTTGAAGACGGTGATACGCGAACATCGTCCCGCAGTGATCCTGACCATGCTGATGACCTGGCTGTTGTCAGCCGCGATCGTGGTGATGATATTGATGACGCCAACATTGGTGCAAAAACTCTATGCGGTTCCCGCCGCTGTCGCCCTGCAGGCGAACAGCATCGCAACCCTGTTTCTCAGCGCGGGCTGCGTGGTGTTCGGTGCGCTGGCCGATCGCTATGGTGCGGGGCGGGTGCTGGTCGCCGGTTGCGTGATGCTGGGCATCACTTCGGCGCTGTTCTACCAGCAAATGTCGGTAGCACCACAAAACATAAACGGCTTGTATGCACTGTGCGGATTCTTTGTCGGGGTGATAGGCGTGGTGCCCAGCGTTGCCGTCAAGGCGTTCCCCCCTGTGGTGAGGTTTTCCGGATTGTCGTTTTCCTACAACGTCGCTTATGCGGTATTCGGCGGGCTCACTCCTGTCGTGGTGAGCATGCTGCTGCCGCTCGATCGCATGGCACCGGCGCATTATGTGGTGATGTTGAGCGGGGTGGGGGTGATGATCGGAATGTACCTGTGGCGGCGAACGTAGGGCAGTGCAACTTGCCCGCATGATGTTTTATGCGACAATGCGCGCCGCGAAAATTGTGTATTCAATGAGTTCGCCGGGCTGTTGGCCTGCTCCCATAATTCAGGATGGAACGTGTTTATAGAAAACCTCAAACAACTGCTCGCGGCTGACATGGCTGCGGTGGACAGCGTAATCCGGACGCGTCTGCATTCGGAAGTGTTGCTGGTCAATCAAATCAGCGAATACATCATCAACAGCGGCGGCAAGCGCCTGCGGCCCGCGCTGGTGGTGTTGTCTGCCGATGCACTCGGATACCGGGGAACCCGGCATCACGATCTGGCGGCGGTGGTGGAATTCATCCATACCGCGACATTGTTGCACGATGACGTGGTGGATGAATCCGAGTTGCGCCGCGGCCGCGCCACGGCCAGCGCGCTGTTCGGCAACGCCGCCAGCGTGCTGGTTGGCGACTTCCTGTATTCGCGTGCATTCCAGATGATGGTGGAAGTGGGCGAGATGCGCGTGATGCAGACGCTGGCCGACGCGACCAACGTCATCGCCGAGGGTGAGGTGCTGCAACTGCTAAATTGCCATGATGCCGGTGTGGATGCGGACAATTACATGCGCGTGATCCACTACAAAACCGCCAAGCTTTTCGAAGCCGCGATGCGTCTGGGAGCGATCCTGGGCAAAGCCCCAGCCGCTGACGAGCAGGCGGTGGCCGAATACGGCATGCATCTGGGCACGGCATTTCAATTGGTCGACGATGTGCTGGATTATTCCGCCGACGAACTGCAAACCGGCAAGCACCTTGGCGACGACCTCGCCGAAGGCAAGCCGACCCTGCCGCTGATCTATGCCATGCAACACGGTTCACCGGAACAGGCCGCGGTGGTGCGCAGCGCGATCGAGCAGGGCGATGTGGAGAAGTTTCCCGAAGTGCTGCAAATCATCCACGCCACCGGCGCGCTTGATTTCACCCGCCGGCAAGCCATGCGCGAAGCCGAGGCTGCATGTGCCTCGATTGCCTTGCTGGCCGATTCAAAACACAAGCGATGTTTGCTAGAATTGGCGCACTTTTCCGCGACGCGTCAGTTCTAGTTCTTGAAATTCGGGGTGTAGCTCAGCCTGGTAGAGTACTGCGTTCGGGATACAGTAGGCACTCATTAATATCTCGTAAAATTACGTTTAATACATATAAAAAACATAGAGTTATATAACATCTTGCATTTAACTGTAGTATAGTATACGCTATACTACAAATGTTATATTCTGATTCAATTGAATTATTTGGTTTTCAGCAAATAGCGAGCAATTCGCTATGACTGACGCTGCCGCAAAACCCAAGCATCGCACTACACCCATATCAGCATCACTTACGTCCGTACCTGGCTTTCCCAAAAAGCTTGTCATCTACCAATTAGAGGCATCGCCGTTTTGGTGGATGCGCTATTACACGGATGGGAAAATTCTGCGCCGCAGCACAAAGGAGACGGATAAGAAGAAGGCCATTGCAGCAGCTAAAGCGTTTTACGACGAAATAAATTACAAGAAACATGCAGGGCTGGCATTGTCGGCAAGCAAGGACACTTCGTTTGAGTATTGCGCGTTTGCTGCGATGGAAATGCAGTTGGCTCGTGTAACACGCGGCGAACTGACAAAGTCGGTGCACAACAATGACGAATGGCGATTAAAAAAACACATACTGCCATTCTTTAGGGTTTACGAAATTGGCAAAATTGACTACTTTGCGCTAGAGCTATTTCTGCGCAAGGTGAGCGAGGACAAAGACATAGGGCAGACAACAGCAATTGCATATATGGGCATCGTTAAGAAGGTGCTGCAACACGCACTGAAAAAAGAACTGATTAAGGCAATGCCAGTGTTCCCTAAAATAAAAAAGGAAGATTCGCCGCGTGGTTGGCTTAATACACGTGAATATCGCAAAGTGTGGAGTGCAGCAAAACGATTGGTTGGAGCTAAATATGAAATACGATCTGTAAGTAATGGCAAGGATGATGGCGAAGATGCACACCACATCATCTACCCAAAAGCAGATTTGAAAAAAGGTGAACAGAAATTAGGCAAGCCAATTCGCAATATCACAATCTCATATGACCTATACAATTTGATCGTATTTATGGCTAATAGCTTTATACGTCCAAGTGACATCAAAGTCCTCAAGCACAAGCATGTGGCAATCATCAATAATGATTTCACATATTTGCGCTTGTCATTACCAAAAACCAAAAAGCACGATAAGCCTATAGTTACTATGAAATGGGCTGTGGTTGTATATGAGCGAATACGCGACCATTACGCGGCGCAGGGCCTAGCAAAGCCTGATGACTATGTTTTTTTGCCACAGCAGCGAAACAGGGACTATGCGCTGAAAGATTTGCAGAAGCAGTTTTCTATTGTTCTAAATGATGTTGGATTGAAAGAAACTGCCACTGGCGAAAATCGTGCGCTATATAGTCTACGGCATACCTGCATTACATATAGATTCTTGTACGGCGAAGGGATAGACATACTGACCATTGTGTCGATTAACAACACACCCCGTATGCCTTATAGTGATTCAAAGTTAGGAGTGGGGCGAGGCTGCAACTGCTATCTTAAAGCTCTAATATTAAACAAATTTATTTGGTTTATTTTAGTCGGTAACTATACTACAAACTATACTACAGCATCACAAAACGTAAGCGGGGTGTAGCTCAGCCTGGTAGAGTACTGCGTTCGGGACGCAGGAGTCGGAGGTTCGAATCCTCTCACCCCGACCATTTAAATCAGTGCCTTAGTCTTACTCAGCTCAGGTACATTAAAATTGGTGTGACTATTTTGTGCCACACCATCCAGCGCACATACAGCAGCCCGAACATTCTCGGGTGAGAGGTGTGCGTATCGCTCTGTCATCTGGATTGACGAATGACCGAGCAAATCCATCACCGCAGGTAGTTGCACCCCAGCAGTAACCAGCCATGATGCACAAGTATGGCGTAAATCGTGAATCCGAAAGTCCTCGATCCCGACACGCTTGAGCAGCGCTTTATAAGCTGTCCCCACTGACTGCAACTGTTCACCATTGGGATGAACAAACACCCAATGAGAGACCTCGAACGAATTGGCGGCTTGGCCAAAAACATCGCCAAGCGCGCTAATGTGATAGCGAACGAACCTTTTCCGCAGGATATTGTGGAGGAGACGTTGAGCGGCTATCAGGCCTCGCCTCGGCTCAAGTCAGACAAGGACTTGATGCCTGCGTTTCGCGTAATGCTGAGCAGGCGCTGATCATCCGTCAACAGGACGATGCGATTGACAAACTACACACTGCGCTATTCAAGAAAATTCTCGTACGCATGACTGAAGACCATGCGCATGTGGTCGGCTTCGTCCATCTTCTTTGCTGCGCCAAGAATATCGAACGCGTTGGCGACCACGCCACCAATATCGCCGAAGCCGCATATCTTGCTACAACCGGGGTGTTACCTGCCGATGAGCGCGTAGCACATGATGGCAGCGGCACGACTACAATCGATATCAGGCCTCACGATCATTCCTGAAATCGGGTTATCCATCGGTTTTCTCCTGTGCAAAAATAATTTGAATAGATAATAACTTTGCATAATCGGCCACCGAACTATGGCGAAAGTTAGGCAACTTGAGTCGACTGGTAAAGAAAAGAAAACCCCGCCATCCAAAGCGCCATGACCCAGTAGCCAAACGCAGAAGTGAGCTGGGCCATTACCATCACTGCCGCAGCGCTGGGTATCCAATGCCAGGCAATCTGAAAAACAAACAATGCTGCCGCCAGAATATTGCCTGTCAAAATAAGACGATGTCCGAAACGATAACCATTGCCGACCGGATTGCCAACAATGGGCAGGGTGCCGCCGAGCAGGCGGCGTACCACAAAGACAGCGCCCAGCAACAACAACGCGCCGACGATGCGCCCGGGAATTCCTTCCTCCGGGGTATCCGTACCGAACAGTTCCAGTATCAAACGCCCGAGTGCTGCTACCCAGCCCATTGCCAAGGTCTGCGGGATCAGAAGCCAGGCAGTGAAAATATTCAGGTCCGGGAGTCTCATGCCTTGTTTTCGGTCGGTAGTTTATTCAGGTTCATGTTGATTTGTTTCAACATGTGCGAATCAGGCTCACTGTCTGGTTTTTAATTAAAGTCAGAATTAAGCATCATCAGGGATCAGATGATACCATCCGGAAATAATGCCGCATCCCCTTGTTTTTCGGTCATTGGTTCGCCCAATTTTTCATGGGCGGTGGGAGTTCATGTGGTGGCTGATCTTCGCGATTTCAGGCTTTGTTCCTGACTTGTGATTTAATTCAAACTGGCCCGCAAAAATGGAAAGAAAAATCTATTGGGGAATCACGCTTGTTGCGCTGCTGATCCTGGGGGTGGCTTTTTTTCAGGGGGACCAGCCCGCCGAGAAATCAGACTTGCCCTGGCATATCGGGCATCCGACTGCGGATACCATCCAGATATTCGGCGTCACCTTGGGACAAAGCAACACCAACCAGGCCGAACAGCATTTCAAGGAGGTGGCCAAACCCATCTTGTTCAAATCGCCCAACGGTCAATTGGCTGTGGAAGTTTTTTTTGAAGAGGTCAATCTGGCCGGACTGAAAGGCAGGATAGTGTTGAGTATCATGGTTCCGGATTCGGAATTGCAAGGCATGCTGGCGCGGGGCTTGCGCATGAATGCCACGGGTGGCAGCAAGGAAATCACCATGGATCCGGATGATGTCGCCAGGGTATTCACCATGCCGATCGGCAGCCTGACCTATATGCCTTTGGTTCGTTTGGAAGACACTGTTTTCGCCAAGCGTTTTGGGCAACCGGCGCAACGCATCAGGGAAAAGAAAAGTGGCGTGATCCACTGGCTGTATCCGCAGAACGGACTGGATATCGCTCTGGGAGGCAGCGAAAAACCGTTGCTGCAATATGTCGCGCCCGGGGATTTTGACAAGCTGGTTAAGCCTTTATTGACCAGCGGCGAGATAGTCCAATAGATCTACCGAAGTCGCCACGCTTCATTATTGCGGGATGGGTGTTTTCGTCCGGTGAATGGTCATGGCATCATGTCTTCATCGTCATCCTGCAGAATGCGGTTGGCATTGCCTTCCATGTCTTCATACTGTCCCTGTTTGACTGCCCAAATCATTATTGCAAAGAACACCAGGCCCAGGAACGTCATGCCGGGTATCAAAGTGTAAATTACATCCATGTCGCCCCCCTAGGGTTTTTCATTTTTGAACAGGTTGCGGATGCGCGCCGCATTTCCGATCACCACCAATGAGCTGATGGGCATGGTGATAGCCGCAGCCAGTGGATTTATCCTGGCCATCATCGCCAGCGGTACCATGATAGCGTTATACATAAAGGAAAGCCCGATATTTTGCTTGATGGTGCGCAGGGTGCGGCGCGACAGCAGTGTTGCCAACCGCACCTTGTCCAGCCCGTTGTGCATCAGCACGATGTCGGCACTTTCCAGCGACACATCGGTTCCCGATCCAAGAGCGATACCGACGTCGGCACGCACCAGGGCGGGCGCATCGTTGATGCCGTCGCCCACCATGACTACGACTTTTCCGCCTTGTTGCAAGCGCTGGATCACCCTATCCTTGTCCTGCGGCAACACTTCGGCAATCACTTCCATGCCGCCCAGTTGCAGCGCGATGGCATCGGCAACCGCCTTGCGGTCCCCGCTCAGCAGGGTCATGGCTATGCCCGCTGCACGCAACTCGTTCACCAGTTGCCGCGCGTCATCGCGCAATTTGTCCGCCAGTGCGAATACCGCCACATGCGCATTGCCCAACGCGCAGTGAACGCAACTCATCGCTTGTGCTTCCAGTTCGCGCGCCTGCGCCAGCAGACCTTCATCCAGCGTGATGCGGCTGCGGATCAGCCATTCGGCACTGCCCAGCAGCACGGGTTCTCCATTCACTTCAGCCTGCACACCCAACCCGGCCACGGAATGAAATTCCCGCACCGTGACATCACGAAAGTTCAGCCGATGTACTTCCGCCTCGGCAATGATGGCCCTGGCTGCGCTATGTTCGCTGTAACGTTCCACCGCTGCCGCGATGCGTAAAATGTCCTTCCTGGCCGCGAGGGGCGTGGTACACACATGCGCCACGCTCATCTTGCCTTCAGTCAGCGTGCCGGTTTTATCGAACACGAAATGATTCACCCTGGACAGGGTCTCCAGCACCAGGCCGTTCTTGATCAAGATGCCGTACCTTGCCCCCAATCCGGAGGCCACGGCAATCGACATCGGCGTCGCCATTCCCAGCGCGCAGGGACAGGTGATGATCAGCACCGAGGTCGCCGCCATCAGGGCGAGTTCAAAACTTTTGGTGTTCCAGATGAAGAATGTGAGCGTCGCGCAAATCAGCGTTACCAAAACAAACCACGGCACGATGGTGTCGGCCGTGCGTTGTATCGGTGCCTTGGATGCTTGCGCCTCTTCAACCAGCCGGATGATTTTTGACAGTGTGGTGTTCTGTAAAGTCGAACTTACCTCAACCAGCAGCGCGCCATTGGTATTCACCGTCCCGGCGGAAACCTTTGCGCCGGCATATTTGCTGACCGGCGCGGATTCCCCGCTCAGCATGGATTCATCGATTGCACTGTGCCCTTCGAGCACGATGCCGTCCACCGGCACTTTAAAACCGGGCTTGATCAAAACACGGTCGCCGGGTTTTACCCCGCGTGTCGGCACGATTTGTTCCTTGCCGTCCTGTATCACGGTTGCCACGCGGGACTGCAATTCCATCAGCCGCCTTGTGGCGGACAGCGCCTGATGGCGGAACAGGCCTTCCAGATAGCGCCCGATCAGAATCACAAAAATCAGGTTGGTCACCGTATCGAAATACACTTCGCCGATTTTGTTCGCCGTGACCGTGATATAGGTGGAATAGGCATAGGTCACGCTCAGGCCGATGGCAATAGGCAAGTCCATGGTTAGCCGCCAGGCGCGCAACCCGCCGATTGCGCCCCGGTAAAATGGATAACCCGCATACAACAGGGTCGGCGTGGCCAGGGCGAAACCCATCCAGTGGAAGAACTCCCGGAACTCTCCCTTGTTCGCACCGCTGTACAGCGCGATGGAAATCCAGATCAGGTTCATCATGGCAAAGCCCGCGAAGAACAGGCGGAAGAGCATGCTGCGATTGGCTTTTTTGATTACCCCTTCCGCATTTTCCGGATCGTAAGGCACGGCTGCGTAGCCTATCCTGGCGAGGGCGCGGATCAGGCTGGAAAGCTTGTTGCGCTTGCTGTCCCAGCGCAGGTGTATGCGCTTGGCGGCCAGATTGACATTGGCCGATTGAACCCCGGGTTCGCGTTGCAGCCCGCGTTCGATCAGCCACACACAGGCGGGACAGTGGATGCCTTCCACGAGCAGGTGAATGTCGCGCAGGTCGCCGGAGCAGGTGACAAATTCCTGCTGCACCTCGTCGAAATCATAGATTTCAATATCCCCGGGCGGCTCCGGCGGGGGGGCAAGCAGCATGCCTTCTGGTGTGCGCTGGTAATATCCCTGCAACCCTGCCCCAAAAATGGCAGTGCACACCGATTGGCAGCCCGGGCAACAGAAACTCCTCTGCGCTCCGTCCAGATCGGCGTGATGGTGAGCCCCCGAAGCGACAGGCAGACCGCAATGAAAGCAGCCAGTGGTGCCGAGCGTGCCAGGCTGATTCACCATGAAGGTTTATTGCGCTTGTGTGACCAGGAACTTATCGCTTGCCGCTTCAAACATATCATTGGCGCGCCTGACACGAATGCGCAATTCCCAGTAGCCTTTGAGCGGGAAAGTGATATAGCCCTGATATTTGCCAGATGCGACATTCTTGAAGGGTATCGAAAAGTCCTTCTCCGCGTCTGCAGGGCGATAGGCTACCACCTCCATTTCGCCGTTCACCGGCGCACCCTGGCTGTCCGCCACATCAATTTCGTAGGGGGCGGGCGTACCCAGCATGACTGCCTTGGGCTGCTTGAGGGTGACTTTCCACGCCAGGGAATTTTGTGCCTGAATGCCACCTATTGTTTCCGTATCGGACTTGCGATCCTTGGTACTGTACTCGTGATCCACCAAAGTGGAACGGCTGTGCAGTGCGAACCAAATCAACACCGAATTGACCAGTAATGTTGTAACGATCAGCCCCGTCATTCCGATAACCCATGGATTGCGCCAACCCGTCTTGTCTTTTTGCGTAAGCATTTGTCACTCCTTGTCGAATCTCATTCAGGGCTTGGGGCCGTTGAATTTGGAATCGTATTCCGCCGAGATTGCCGGGTCCTCCGCGCTTTGTATGCGGAACTCTATCGGTGTCACTTCCTGCTTGATGCTCGCACCGGGAGCCTTGACGAAAATCGTAAACGAAGTGCCGCGGCCATGATGGGTCAGTATGGGCTGCTCTGCACCGAGTATGGCCTGCCCGGCCACACCGCCTTCCGTTGACACATTAACATGGAGATCCCTGTCGGTTTTGTTGACCACCTTGAATTCGTATTTGTTCTGAATCGAGCCATCACTCATCGTGACAAACAATGGCTGGCGTTCCGGGATCACCCTGAGGGTCATTCCCTCCAGATGAGTCAAGCCGTACACGATGCCGCCCAACGCGATGGCTATGATGCTGATGTAAACCAGTGTGCGCGGCAACGCGACGATCATGAGGCCGATGGAAACCAGTGTGCTA
>LSLI01000004.1 GCA_001577345.1 Candidatus Gallionella acididurans | reverse complement strand
CTAGCGCCCTTCCGGGAAAACGTGGTGACGGAAATAGCCCGTGCATTGCAATTCTTCTTCACCTCAACTCAATATCATGAGGTGGATTACATCGTGCTTTCTGGCGGTTGCGCTGCTTTGCCCGGTCTGGATGACGAGGTGGCGACCAAAACCCAGGTAAGCACCATGGTGGCCAACCCATTTGCCTTGATGGCGATGTCCAGCCGTATCAAGCCTCGCCAATTGCAGGTTGATGCGCCCTCGTTGATTATCGCCTGTGGTTTGGCAATGCGCAGGTTTGACCCATCATGACACGCATCAACCTGTTACCTCACCGTGCCGAGAAACGCCAGGCTCGCCAGATACAGTTTATCGCGCTCAGCGTGATTTCAGTGGCGTTGGCGGCATTCCTGATCGGGATTGTGGATGCCGCAATCGGCACCCAGATATCCTATCAGGAAAGGCGCAACCAGTACCTGAAGCAGGAAACAGCAATTCTGGACAAGCAAATCGAAGAAATCAACAAGCTCCGTGAGCAAACACGGTCCCTGATGGCGCGTAAAAACGTTGTGGAAACTTTGCAAAGCACCCGTTCGGATGTGGTGCATCTGATGGATCAAATGCTGCGAATTCTGCCCGACGGCGTTTACCTCAAGACACTCAAGCAGACCGGCAATCGAATCAATCTGGTTGGCTATGCGCAGTCGAATGCGAGGGTTTCGACGTTGATGCGGGCAATCGAGGATTCGCCTTGGCTGGATTCTCCTTCACTGGTTGAAATTCATGCTTCGGGTTCGGGTGCAGCGCGGATCAGTGAGTTTACGTTGAACTTCAACCTGACCCCGCAGGCAGTGCCCGCGCCCCCCGTTAAACCCGCTGGCGCAAGGAATTGAATGGCATGATGAAATTAGCGGATCTGAAAAACCTGAACCCAAAAAAGCCAGGCTCCTGGCCCTGGCCGGCAAAGATTATTGCTTTTGTTTTGATGTTCGTCGCCGTGGTTGCAGCGGGTGCGATACTGATCCTGCAGGATGCATGGAATGATCTGCAGAACGCTCAGCAGGAGGAAGTGAAGCTGAAGGAAACCTTCCTGGTCAAGAAACGGGAGGCAATCAACCTGGACTTGATCAAGAAGCAGCTTACCGAAACCCAGGAATCCTTTGGCGCGCTACTCAAGCAGCTGCCGAACAAATCGGAAATGGATGCGTTATTGACTGATATCAACCAGGCCGGTCTGGGGCGTGGCTTGCAGTTCGACCTGTTTAAGCCAGGTGCTGAAACGGTGAATGGCTCGTTCGCTGTTCAGCCAATTACCATCAAGGTGACGGGAAATTACGATGACATTGGCAAGTTTGCCAGTGACATTGCAATGTTGCCGCGCATCGTCACTCTTAACGATATTGCGATAAGCCCGAATGCTGCCGGATTGACAATGGATGCAACCGCTAAAACTTTCCGTTACCTGAGCGATGCGGAAACGAGCGCACAGAAGAAGTCGGCGGGAGCAAAGAAATGAGATTAAGCCTTCTGGTGCTTGTTGTTGTACTCTTGTCCGGATGCGGGGGGGCGGAATATCAGGATTTGCGCGACTTCGTGAAAAATTCCGGTGCTAATATGCGCGGCAAAATCGACCCTCCGCCAGAAGTGAAGCAATACGAATTCTTTGCTTATAACAATGATGCAAACTTGCCCAATCCATTCAAGCCTCGCAAGCAGGATATGCGCTCAGGCGGCGGAGCCGGCTTGAATCAGCCGGATCTGAATCGTCCCAAGGAAGCGCTGGAGGAATTCCCGCTCGAGAGTCTCAAGATGGTCGGCTATCTCTACCAGAACAAAGTGGGCTGGGCTGTGATACGTGCTACAGACAACAAATTGTACCGGGTAAAGGCAGGCAACTATATCGGTTTGAACTACGGTTTGATTAAAGAGGTGACCGAAACGTCAGTGATGATCAAGGAATCTGTGCAAGACAGCAGCGGTGACTGGACTGAACGCGATAGCAGCCTGCAATTAATGGAATGACGGGAGTATAGACAATGAGACAATTCAATATCATGGCCGGCAGCCTGGTGCGATGGTTAAGCGTGTTTGTGGTGCTCGGAATGTGTGCAGGGTATGCGCAAGCTGAAACGCAGAACAGCATTACGGCGCTGAATGTCGACACCGGCAATGGCACTACGGTTATCAAGGTAAAGTTGGATCAGCCACTGGCGGGTCTTCCCGCCGGATTCTCCATCAATACCCCTCCGCGTATCGCATTTGATTTTCCAAATACTGTGAACGGTTTGGGTAAATCATCCCAGGAATTCAATAACGGGGACTTGCGAAGCGCAAATATTGTTCAGGCCGGCAATCGCACCCGTCTGGTAGTCAACCTGAATCAAATGCTGGCCTATGAGACCAAGCTTGACGGCAATAGCCTCGTGATAACCCTGCATGACAAACCGGCGGATACGGTCAGCAGCAACACTGCGCGCTTTGCCGAGGCGAAACAGGCCAAACAAAAATATGAGTTGCGCGACATAGACTTCCGTCGCGGCAAGAATGGCGAAGGACGCATACAGGTCGATCTTTCTGATCCGGGCATTGGAATCGATATTCGCCAGCAGGGTACTACATTGATCGTCGATTTCCTTAAAACCGATTTGCCGCGCAATCTGCAGCACAAACTGGATGTGGTTGACTTTGCAACGCCGGTTCAGAATGTGGATACCTTTGTGCAGGGTGACAATGTGCGCATGGTAATTGAACCCAGCGGTCAGTGGGACTATGCGGCTTATCAAACTGACAACAAGTTTATCGTCGAAGTGAAACCGGTTGTGGCAGACAAGCAGGGCAGCGGCAGCAAGCCCGGCTACACCGGGGAGAAGCTGACGCTGAATTTCCAAAAGATCGATGTGCGCGAGGCATTGAATGTGATCGCCGATTTTACCGGGTTGAATATAGTCATCAGCGATTCGGTAAAGGGAGACCTCACCCTGCGTTTGAAAGATGTGCCGTGGGACCAGGCTTTTGACATCATCCTGCAGAGCCGCGGCCTGGATATGCGCAAGAACGGCAATGTGATCCAGGTTGCGCCGCGCGAGGAACTGGCCGCCAAGGAAAAACTCGACTTGACCTCGCATCAGGAAATCGCTGATCTGGAAGAGTTGCGCACCGAAAGCTTCCAGCTAAGCTATCAGAAAGGTGATGTCGTCGCAGCGATGCTGTCGAACGACAAGCAGCGGATACTTTCCAAGCGCGGCAGCGCGGTAGTCGACAAACGCACCAACACGGTGTTTGTTCAGGACACGCCCACCAATCTGGAAGGGGTGCGCAAGCTGATCAAGCAGATCGACGTGCCTGTGCGCCAGGTGATGATCGAGGCGCGCGTGGTGGAGGCGACGGATAATTTCAGTAAAAATCTGGGTGTAAGACTGGGTTACAACTCCGCGGACCAATTCAATGTGGGCAACACCGGAGTAAATGGCAATATTGGCTCCAATTCGGCAACTATACCCACCGGTATTGCCCCACCGGGGGTTGCTAATCCGGGCGTCTTGACCCCATTGGCGATAGGCGGCCTGACAGGTGGCGGAACGCCCATCAACCTTCCCAATGTCAACCTGCCGTCTGCGGGTACCGCCGGCACATTCTCCATGCTGCTGTTCAACAGCTCGGTGAGCAAGATACTGTCCGTGGAACTGACTGCGCTTGAAACCGACAGCAAGGGCAAGGTTATCTCCAGTCCGCGCGTGGTGACATCGGACCAGACCGAAGCCACGATCTCGTCGGGAACCGAAATACCCTACCAGCAGGCTACCAGCAGCGGGGCGACGAGCGTGTCTTTTGCGCAGGCCGCCTTGAGCCTGTCAGTCAAGCCGCAAATCACGCCGGATGACAATGTCATCATGGATATCAAGGTGAACAAGGATTCGGTCGGCCAGTTGTATGCCGGCGTTCCGAGCATCAATACCAACAAGGTAAATACCCAGGTGCTGGTTGAAAACGGCGGCACGGTGGTAATCGGCGGCATCTATATCCAGGAACAAAGTACCGGCGCCAACAAGGTCCCATTTTTGGGTGATTTGCCGGTGATAGGTTTCCTGTTCAGAAGTACTGCGGAGCTTAATAACAAGAGCGAGCTGCTGGTTTTTATCTCGCCCAAGATCATCAAGGATGAAATGAGTTTGCGTTAAAGCCCGGGATTCCAGAACTGGCCAAACGTTGGCGTTGCTGTGCCGGGAAGCTTAAAATCACATAGCCCGGCTGGTCCGGGCTGAGGAAGAGGCGAAGCCTCCAAGCACCCGCGGGCATACCCCTTGCGGGTGTTTTTGCTTTTATCGTTTACAATACTTGGCATGCAGACCAACCCAGACAGCCACAGCACAGTTATTTGCCCGGATGGCAGCCGCAAAATGAAATCCGGCAACCTGATCCTGGTGGGCATGATGGGCTCCGGCAAAACCACGATGGGGAAGGCTCTGGCCAGGCATCTGGGCAAGAGCTTTGTGGACAGCGATGAGGAAATCACCAAGCGTACCGGCGTGACAGTTCCGCACATATTCGATATCGAGGGCGAAGCCGGATTCCGCCTGCGTGAAACCAGCGCGATCCGCGATCTGGTCTGCAACGATAATATGGTCATGGCCACCGGCGGGGGCTCGGTGCTGGCAGAAGAGAACCGGGAGATGCTGAAACGTAACGGGATCGTCATCTATCTTAAAGCCAGCGTTCATGATTTGTGGCAGCGCACGCGGCATGATCGCAATCGCCCCCTGCTGCAAACCAAAGATCCCCATGCCAAGTTGACCGAATTGTTCCAGCAGCGCGATCCGCTGTATCAGCAAGTGTCGGACATCGTGGTCCAGAGCGGCAAGCAGAGCGTGAATGTCTTGATGCTGCACCTGATGGAAAAAATCGCGGCATTCAGCAACAGTCATCATGAAAGTTGACCGGGAGATCATGCAAACACTGAGTGTAGGGTTGGGCGAACGCAGCTATCCGATACACATCGGCAACGGCCTGCTCGACCGGGCAGAATTGCTGCAGGCGCATGTGCCGCGCAAGCGCGTTGCCATCGTGACCAATACCACGGTTGCCCCGCTTTACCTGGCAAGGCTGCAGCATACCTTGCAGGCTGTCGGCGTCAGCAGCGTGACCGTAATTCTGCTTGACGGCGAGGAGTACAAAAATGCCGACACGCTGAATATGATCTACGACGCGCTGCTGAAAAATCGCTGCGAGCGCAGCACGCCGCTGATCGCGCTGGGCGGCGGCGTGATCGGTGACATGACCGGTTTTGCCGCAGCGACCTATTTGCGCGGCGTGCCGTTCATCCAGATACCGACCACGTTGCTGGCACAGGTGGATTCATCGGTGGGCGGCAAGACCGGCATCAATCATCCCTTGGGCAAGAACATGATAGGCGCGTTCTACCAGCCGCAGCTGGTGCTGGCGGATACAGCCACGCTGAATACTTTGCCGGACAATGAGCTGGCGGCCGGCATGGCCGAGGTCATCAAGTATGGCCTGATCCGCGATCTGCCCTTCCTCGAATGGCTGGAGCAGAACATGGACAAATTGCTGGCACGGGATACCGCCGCGCTGCAATACGCAATCGCGCGCAGCTGCCGGAACAAGGCCGATGTGGTCGCGGCGGACGAGCGCGAGAGCGGCGAACGCGCGCTGTTGAATCTGGGCCACACATTTGGACACGCGATCGAGTCGGGCATGGGCTACGGCGTGTGGCTGCACGGCGAAGGCGTCGCGGCAGGCACCATCATGGCGGCGGACCTGTCGCAGCGCCTGGGCTGGATAGACGCGCAGGATGTGGCGCGCATCCGCAAGCTGTTCGAGCGAGCCGGATTGCCGGTGGTCGCACCCGATTTGGGCGCGGACAAATATCTGGAGCTGATGGGGCTGGACAAGAAAGTCGAGGGCGGCAAGATGCGCTTCGTGCTGCTCAGGCAGGTCGGCCGGGCCGTGGTCTATGGCGATGTGCCGCCGGCCCTGCTGCAGCAAACCTTGCAGGCTTGTGTACATGGCTGAACTCGCCCCCTACGCAGTCTCTGAAGGCAATACGCGCGGCAGGAAAATAGCCGAGGATGCGCCGCAGGGTCGCAGCGAATTCCAGCGCGACCGCGACCGCATCATTCATTCCGGCGCATTCCGCCGCCTCGAATACAAGACCCAGGTATTCGTGAATCACGAAGGCGACCTGTTCCGCACCCGGCTGACCCACAGCATCGAGGTCGCGCAGATCGCGCGTTCCATCGCGAGGCGCCTGCGCCTGAACGAAGACCTTGCCGAAGCGATCTCGCTGGCGCACGACCTGGGGCACACTCCGTTCGGTCATGCCGGCCAGGACGCGTTGAACGCCTGCATGAAGATCCACGGCGGATTCGAGCACAACCTGCAATCGCTGCGCGTCGTGGACAAGCTGGAAGAGCGCTATGCCGAATTCGACGGACTGAACCTGTGCTTTGAAACACGCGAGGGCATCCTCAAGCATTGCTCGGCGGACAACGCCGCGAAGCTCGGCGAGCTCGGCGAGCGCTTCCTGAACAGCCGCCGTCCCTCGCTGGAAGCGCAGGTCGCAAATCTGGCCGACGAGATCGCCTACAACAACCACGATGTGGATGACGGCCTGCGCTCCGGCCTGATCACGCTGGAACAGCTGGAGGCGGTGCCGCTGGTCGCCACGCAATTGAGCGAGGTGCGGCAGGCCTATCCCGATCTGCCGGAGCGGCGCGTGGTGCATGAAACCGTGCGGCGCATGATCAACGCGCTGGTGACCGACCTGATCCGGCAGAGCGAGTCGAATATCCGCTCGCAAACCCCCGTTACGCTGGAAGACGTGCGCAGCGCCCCGGCGATGATCGCCTACAGTCCGGAGATCAATGAGCAGCAGCGCGCGCTGAAAAATTTCCTGCGTATCCACCTGTATCGCCATTACCGCGTGCTGCGCATGAGTGCCAAGGCGCAGCGCATCATCGGCGACCTGTTCGGCGTGTTCATGGCGGACAGCCGCCTGTTGCCGCCGCAATTCCAGAGTCTCGCCGAACATGGCCTCGCCCGCGCGGTTGCCGACTACATCGCCGGGATGACCGACCGCTACGCCATCCGCGAGCATCGCCGCATCTTTGCGGTGGAAGAAGGAGTCTAGTTGCCAAACCCGCGCCGTTCGGTGCGGTTGCCCATCACCCCCAGACAAGGTAGAATTTCCGCCCTTTCGCTTTTGAATTTTGACGTGGCGACGTGTGTCGCCATTTTTTGCTTTATTGATTTTGATGGGTGGATGTAGATGGGAAACGCCGTGAATAACAGTTCTTTGCCGATGCAGCAGGGTTTGTACGACCCGCGCCAGGAGCGCGATGCTTGTGGGGTGGGCTTTGTAGCCCACATCAAGGGCAAGCAAAGCCATGACATGGTGTGCCAGGGCTTGCAGATACTGGAGAACCTGACCCATCGCGGCGCGGTGGGTGCCGATCCCCTGGCCGGTGACGGCGCGGGCATCCTGCTGCAGATTCCCGACCGGTTTTTGCGCGATGAAATGGGCTGGGGCAATATCCAGTTGCCGCCCGCCGGAGAGTACGGTGTCGGGATGCTGTTCCTGCCGCGCGATGCGGCAGCGCGCGCCGCGTGCGAAAAGATTGTTGCCGGGAAAATCGTTGCCGAAGGCCAGTCTGTGCTGGGCTGGCGCGATGTGCCAGTGGATAGCTCGGGTCTGGGCGAGAGCGTCAGGAAGGTCGAGCCCGTGGTGCGCCAGGTGTTCATTGCGCGCGGCAAGAATTGCAAGGATCAGGATGCGTTTGAACGGAAATTGTTCGTGATACGCAAGACCATGGAACACGCGGTAAGCAACCTGGACAATTCGCAGGGCAAGGGCTTCTATTGCCCCTCGATGTCATCGCGCACCATCGTCTACAAGGGCATGCTGCTGGCCGACCAGGTCGGCAAGTACTATCTCGATTTGCAGGACACCAGGGTGGTCAGCGCGCTGGCGCTGGTGCACCAGCGTTTCTCCACCAATACATTCCCGACCTGGAATCTTGCGCATCCGTTCCGCATGATTGCCCACAACGGCGAGATCAACACCGTGCGCGGCAACGTGAACTGGATGACTGCGCGGCATGCGGCGATGTCTTCGAAGCTGCTCGGCGAGGACCTGGATAAACTCTGGCCACTGATCACCGAAGGCCAGTCCGACTCGGCCTGTTTCGACAACGCGCTGGAACTGCTGGTGGCGGGCGGTTATTCGCTGCCGCACGCGATGATGCTGCTGATTCCCGAGGCCTGGGCGGGAAATCCGCTGATGGACGAGGAGCGCCGCGCGTTTTACGAATACCATGCCGCGCTGATGGAGCCGTGGGACGGCCCCGCCGCCGTGGCCTTCACCGACGGACGCATGATAGGCGCGACGCTGGACCGCAACGGTCTGCGTCCGGCGCGCTACCTGATCACCGATGATGACCTGGTGCTGATGGCTTCCGAGATGGGCGTGCTGGATATCCCGCAGCACAAGATCGTCAAGAAATGGCGTCTGCAGCCCGGCAAGATGTTCCTGATCGACATGCAGGCCGGTCGCATCGTGGACGATGCAGAACTGAAACACCAGCTCGCCACTGCGAAACCTTACCGGCAGTGGATAGCAAAATCCCGCTATTACCTGGGCGACCTGCCCGAAGTGGCAGCAAAGCCGAAACTGAATGCCACCCTGCTGGATACCCAGCAGGCATTCGGCTATACACAGGAAGACCTGAAATTCATCCTTGCTCCGATGATCAGCGCCGGCGAGGAGCCAACCGGTTCGATGGGAACCGATGCGGCCCTGGCGGTATTGTCGAACAAGAACCGCTCGTTCTACGACTATTTCCAGCAGTTGTTCGCGCAGGTAACCAACCCGCCGATCGATCCGATCCGCGAAGAGATCGTGATGTCGCTGACTTCGTTCATCGGCCCCAGGCCCAACCTGCTCGGCATCGAGGAAACCAGGCCGATGTTGCGCCTGGAAGTGCACCAGCCTGTTCTGTCGAACGACGACATCGCGAAATTGCGCAACATCGACCAGCTCACGCAGGGACAATATCGTTCCCTGGTGCTGGACATGACCTATCCGGTGGCGCAAGGCGCGGCGGGTTGCGAGAAAGCCGTCAAGGCCCTGTGTGCCGCGGCCGACCGCGCCGTGGCCGACGGCTACAACGTGCTGATCCTGTCGGATCGCGCAATGTCTGACAAGCGCGTTGCGATCCCCGCGCTGGTGGCGTGTTCCAAGGTGCACCATCATCTGGTGCAAGCCGGGCTGCGCACCAGCACCGGCCTGGTGGTGGACACCGGCTCCGCGCGCGAGGTGCATCACTTCGCCCTGCTGGCCGGATATGGCGCCGAAGCGGTGTGCCCGTGGCTGGCGTACGAGACCATCACGGCGATGAGCCTGCCCGCAAAAGCGGATGCCAAGGAGGCGAAGAAGCGCTACATCAAGGCGATCAACAAGGGCCTGATGAAGGTGATGTCCAAGATGGGCATCTCCACCTACCAATCCTATTGCGGCGCGCAGATATTCGAGGCGATCGGATTGAATGCAGATTTCGTTGCCGAATATTTCACCGGCACGGCAACCCAGATCGAGGGCATAGGCCTGGGCGTGGTGGCAGAAGAAGCAATGCGCACACATCGCTCTGCATTCGGTGCCGATCCGGTGCTGGAGAACGCGCTCGAGGCGGGCGGCGAATATGCCTGGCGCGTGCGCGGCGAAGAGCACATGTGGACGCCCGATTCCATCGCGAAATTGCAGCATGCGACGCGCACCAACAGCGTGACGACCTACAAGGAATACGCGAAGCTCATCAACGAACAGGGCACGAAGTTGAAAACCCTGCGCGGCCTGTTCGAGATCAAGCCCGCGGGTGCGGCCGTGCCATTGGCAGAGGTTGAGCCTGCCAGGGATATCGTCAAGCGTTTTGTCACCGGCGCGATGTCGCTGGGTTCCATCTCCACCGAAGCGCACACCACACTGGCGATCGCGATGAACCGCATCGGCGGCAAGTCGAACACCGGTGAGGGCGGCGAAGATGCCAACCGCTACAAGAAAATCATGGGCGGCGAGAAGCTGTCCGAGATCATCGGCAAGGGCCGCATCGAGCGCGACCTGTTATTGAAAGAGGGGGATTCGCTGCGCTCCAAAATCAAGCAGTGCGCTTCCGGCCGCTTCGGTGTCACCGCCGAATACCTGGCCAGCGCCGACCAGATCCAGATCAAGATGGCACAGGGCGCGAAACCCGGCGAGGGCGGCCAGTTGCCCGGCCACAAGGTGTCCGAGTACATCGCCCACTTGCGCTTCTCGGTACCCGGCGTCGGGCTGATCTCGCCGCCGCCGCACCATGACATCTATTCGATCGAGGATCTGGCGCAGCTGATCCACGACCTGAAGAATTCCAATCCGTCCGCATCGATCTCGGTCAAGCTGGTCTCCGAAGTCGGCGTGGGCACGGTCGCTGCCGGCGTGGCCAAGGCCAAGTCTGACCACATCACGATATCCGGCCATGACGGCGGCACCGGCGCGTCGCCGATCTCGTCGATCAAGCATGCCGGCACGCCCTGGGAGCTGGGCCTGGCCGAGGCGCAGCAGACGCTGGTGCTGAACCAGCTGCGCGGGCGCATCACGCTGCAGGTGGACGGGCAGATCAAGACCGGGCGCGACGTGGTGATAGGCGCGCTGCTCGGCGCTGACGAATTTGGCTTTGCCACTGCACCGCTGGTGGTCGAAGGCTGCATCATGATGCGCAAGTGCCACCTCAACACCTGCCCGGTTGGCGTCGCCACGCAAGACCCGGAGCTGCGCAAGAAATTCACCGGACAGCCGGAGCATGTCGTCAACTACTTCTTCTTCATCGCCGAGGAAGTGCGCGAATACATGGCACAGCTGGGCATCCGCAAGTTCGACGAGCTGATCGGCCGCAGCGACCTGCTCGACGTGAAGCACGGCATCGCACACTGGAAGGCGCAGGGACTGGACTTCTCCAAAGTGTTTCATCAACCTGCCGTGGCCGCCACCGTGGCGCGCCGTCATGCGCAGCTGCAGGATCACGGCCTGGAAAAGGCGCTGGACAACGAGTTGATCGCCCAGGCGCAGAACGCGCTGAACAACAAACTGGCGGTGTCGTTGACCAGCAGGATCAGCAACGTCAACCGCACCGTCGGCACGATGCTGTCGCACGAGGTCGCCAGGCGTTACGGCCAGGCCGGCTTGCCGACCGACACGATCACCGTGAAATTCACCGGCACCGCCGGGCAGAGTTTCGGCGCATTTCTCGCGCATGGCATCTCGCTCGAGTTGCGCGGCGAAGGCAACGACTACGTGGGCAAGGGATTATGCGGCGGGCGCATCGCGATCATGCCGCCTGCAGATTCCAAGCTGGTCACCCACGAAAACATCATCGTCGGCAACACCGTGATGTACGGTGCGACTTCCGGCGAATGTTATTTCTCCGGCGTCGCCGGCGAGCGCTTCGCGGTGCGTAATTCCGGCGCGATCGCGGTCGTGGAAGGCCTGGGCGACCACGGCTGCGAGTACATGACCGGCGGCATGGTGGTGGTGCTCGGGCAGACCGGGCGCAACTTCGCCGCGGGCATGTCCGGCGGCGTCGCCTATGTGCTGGATGAAGACGGCGGTTTCGAGAAGCGCTGCAATCTGTCCATGGTGGCACTCGAGTCCGTTCCATCCGAGGCCGAGGCCAGCGAGACCGGCGAGGTCGAATCGCATGGCCGCGTGCATTTCAACCATCTCGAACAGGCTGACGAGCACGCGCTGCGCGAGCAGATCGAGAAACACCTGCGCTACACCGGTAGCCCGCGCGCCAGACACATCCTGGATAACTGGGCGGCGTATCTGCCCAAGTTCACCAAAGTGATGCCCACCGAGTACCGGCGTGCATTGCAGGAAATAGCGGCGCAACAAGTCAAGCAGAAGGAGGCCGCATAATGGGTAAGCCAACCGGGTTCATGGAATTCAAGCGCCTCAGCGAGGCCAGCTTGCCGGTGGCGGACCGCCGCCAGAACTACCACGAGTTCGTGCTGCACCTGAACGATGAGCAGGCGAAGACACAGGGCGCCCGCTGCATGGATTGCGGCATTCCGTTCTGCACCACGGGCTGCCCAGTCAACAACATCATCCCGGACTGGAACGACCTGGTGTACCGCGGCAACTGGCGCGAAGCGCTGGACGTGCTGCATTCCACCAACAACTTTCCCGAGTTCACCGGACGTGTCTGCCCCGCGCCGTGCGAGGCGTCCTGCACGCTGAACATCAACAACGATGCGGTGGGCATCAAGTCCATCGAGCACGCGATCATCGACAAGGGCGGCGAGAACGGCTGGGTCGTGCCGCAACCGCCCGAGAAGAAGACCGGCAAGAAAGTTGCCGTGGTCGGCTCCGGCCCCGCAGGCTTGGCTGCCGCGCAGCAGCTGGCGCGCGTCGGCCACAGCGTCACGGTGTTCGAGAAGAACAGCCGCATCGGCGGATTGCTGCGCTACGGCATCCCCGACTTCAAGCTCGACAAGCGATTGATCGACTGGCGTATGGCGCAGCTCGAAGCCGAGGGCGTGACCTTCCAGACCGGCACCTTCATCGGCAAGGAAGCGCCCGCCAAATACGTCGCCAACGATGCCAAAAAAACCATCAGTCCCGCCGAGTTGCTGAAGAAGTTCGATGCGGTGATCCTGTCCGGCGGCGCCGAAGCCGCGCGTGACTTGCCTGTTCCCGGTCGCGAATTGAACGGCGTGCACTACGCGCTGGAGTTTTTGATTCCGCAGAACAAGGAAATAGCGGGGGACGGCAAGAATCCGATTTCCGCCGCGGGCAAGCATGTGGTCGTGATCGGCGGCGGTGATACCGGCTCCGATTGCGTCGGCACTTCTAATCGCCACGGCGCGCTGTCGGTCACGCAGATCGAAGTGATGCCGCGCCCGCCCGAGCACGAGAACAAGCCGCTGGTGTGGCCGAACTGGCCGATGAAGCTGCGCACCTCCAGCTCGCACGAGGAAGGCGCGAATCGCGACTGGGCCATCGTCACCAAGGAATTCATCGGCAACAACGGCAAGGTCGAGAAGCTGCGCGCGGTTCGCGTCGAATGGAAAGACGGCAAGATGAACGAGATTGCCGGCAGCGAATTTGAACTCAAGGCCGACCTGGTATTGCTGGCAATGGGCTTCGTCAGCCCGGAGCAGAAGGTGCTGGATGCCTTCGGTGTGGAAAAGGACGCGCGCGGCAACATCAAGGCCGACACGGAGACTTACCGCACCGGAATAGACAAGGTATTCGCCGCCGGCGACATGCGCCGCGGGCAATCGCTGGTGGTGTGGGCGATACGCGAAGGCCGCCAATGCGCAAGATCCGTCGACGAATTCCTGATGGGCTCGTCAGTGTTACCCCGATAAATAAAATCTTTTGTCCGCAGATTTCGCAGGTTCGCGCAGATTTTTGTTTGGTTTTTAATCTGTGTAATCTGCGAAATCTGCGGATAAGATTTTCATAGGACAGTTATGAACTTTAAACTAAAGAACGACACCTTTTTGCGCGCCCTGCTGCATCAGCCTACCGAATACACGCCGATGTGGATGATGCGCCAGGCCGGTCGTTTTCTGCCCGAATACCGCGAGACACGCAAGCGTGCCGGCAGCTTCCTCGGCCTGTGCAAAAACCCAGACTACGCCACCGAGGTCACGCTGCAGCCGGTAGACCGTTACCCGCTGGATGCCGCCATCCTGTTCTCGGATATCCTGACCGTGCCGGATGCGATGGGCCTTGGGCTGTATTTTTCCGATGGCGAAGGTCCCAAGTTCAAGCATCCGCTGCGCGACGAAGCTGCGATCAAGGCGCTGCGCGTGCCTGACATCGGCAAGGATTTGAAATACGTCACCGATGCCGTGTCGCAGATCCGCAAGGCGCTGGACGGGCGCATTCCGCTGATCGGCTTCTCCGGCAGCCCGTTCACGCTGTCCTGCTACATGGTTGAAGGCGGCGGCAGCGACGATTACGCCAGGGTGAAGACGCTGATGTACAACGAACCCAAACTGATGCACCACATCCTCGAGGTGACCACCCAGGCGGTGATCGCTTACCTGAATGCGCAGATCGAGGCCGGCGCGCAGGCCGTGATGATTTTCGATTCATGGGGCGGCGTGCTGTCCCATGCGGCATTCCACGAATTCTCGCTGGCTTACACGCAGCGCATCGTGGCCGGCCTGATCAAGGAAAAGGACGGCGTGAAAATCCCGTCCATCGTGTTCACCAAGGGCGGCGGCCTGTGGCTGGAGGGCATCGCCAATACCGGCTGCGATGCAGTGGGGCTGGACTGGACCATAGACATCGGCATCGCGCGCCTGCGCGTCGGCAACAAGGTCGCGCTGCAGGGCAACATGGATCCCGCCGTGCTGTTCGCGTCGCCAGATGCAATACATGCGGAAGTTGACCGCATCCTTGCCAGCTATGGCTTCGGCAGCGGCCATGTGTTCAATCTCGGCCATGGCATCTCGCAACATACCAACCCGGAGAACGTCGCGGCGCTGGTCAAGTCGGTGCATGAGCTCAGCCGCAAATACCACTGAACGTTCCGGAGCATTAGGGACCCTGCAACACCAATTATTGATGCTTCGCCGTCATTGCGAACGGAGTGAAGCAATCCAGCGAGACTAAAGATGCATTGCCGTCATTGCGAACGAAGTGCGGCATTGTAGGAGCGGGCCATGCCCGCGAACAGAAAACCGATCGCGGCCATGGGCCGCTCCTACAAATTCTGTGGACTATTGCCGAAACGGCCCGCGAAGCCGTCATTGCGAACAAAGTGAAGTAATCCAGGTGGCAAAAATGCATTTTTAAACCATCTGGATTGCCACGTCGGCTTCGCCTTCTCGCAATGACAACATGTCCTGGATTGCCGCGTCGGCTTTGCCTCTGCCACGCTTCGCTCGCAGCTGAAGCCTTGTTGCAATGACAAGGCACTCTGGGTTCCCGCTCCTGCACAAACATTGTTGATACTTCCATAATTCAGACATCCTTGCCGTCATTGCGAACGGAGTGAAGCAATCCAGCGAGACTAAAGATGCATTGCCGTCATTGCGAATGAAATGAAGCAATCCAGTGAGTCAAAGATGCATTTTTTTAAGCCATCTGGATTGCCACGTCGGCTTCGCCTTCTCGCAATGACAACATGTCCTGGATTGCCGCGTCGGCTTCGCCTCTGCCGCTCTTCGCTCGCAGCTGAAGCCTTGTTGCAATGACAAGACATTCTGGATTCCCGCTCCTGCACAAACATTAATATCCAATTAAAAAAACCGCAGGCATCCCCTGCGGTTTTTTGTCTGGCGATGAATCGGGGTGCCGACTATCGGCGCATCACTGCGCCGTCAGCCATTTCACCAGTCTGTGCACGCGCGGCGAAATCACCAGCACCGAGATGAAGGCGATCGGCCATGCGATCATGAAGCTGCGCGCCCAGTGCAGGAAAAAATTCTGGGAGCCAAAATTGACGACCGTCAATATCAGAGTCACGATGAAAGCCACGATCATCGACATCAGCAGCGAAAATATCGGATGGGCGTGGCGGTGATGGATGATCATATGGCCGGGCAGGCGGTGCTATCGCCGGCGGTGTCGCAGAAAAGGGGTAAAGCCACGGTTCCTCCAGGGATTGGATGCATCAGACAGCAAGAATACCCTAACGATAAATATCCGTACACCCGAATGGCCGCGCGGGCCGAAATTAAATTCGGGGTACGGGAGCGGCGGCCACATATGGTCATCTGACCGGACAGGCAGACGTTTTGTGCAGCCTGCACCAGATGCCCGGTATGTTGCCCGATTCCGGCCATCCGTTTTTAGTTGGCGGCGCTTTGCGGTAAGCTACGCCCTTTCCGATCCATACTAGAGATACAGCACATGGCCCAATACGTAATGTCTATGCTCCGCGTGAGCAAGATTGTTCCACCCAAGCGTCAGATCATCAAGGACATCTCCCTCAGTTTCTTCCCCGGCGCGAAGATCGGCCTGCTCGGCCTGAACGGCTCGGGCAAATCCACCGTGCTGCGCATCATGGCGGGCGTGGACAAGGAATACGACGGCGAGGTGCAGCACCTGCCCAACATCAGCATTGGCTACCTGCCGCAGGAACCGGTGCTGAATCCCGACAACACCGTGCGCCAGGAAGTCGAGTCCGCGCTGGGTGAGATCATGCAGGCGCAGAAGAAACTCGACGAGGTGTATGCCGCCTATGCCGAAGAGAATGCCGATTTCGACGCGCTCGCCGCCGAACAGGCGCGCCTGGAAAATATCATCGCCGCAGGCGGTGCGGATTCCGAGCACCAGCTCGAGATCGCCGCCGATGCATTGCGCCTGCCGCCGTGGGACGCGGTGATCAAGAACCTTTCCGGCGGCGAGAAGCGCCGTGTCGCGCTGTGCAAGCTGCTGCTGGAAAAGCCCGACATGCTGCTGCTGGACGAACCGACCAACCACCTCGACGCCGAGTCGGTGGACTGGCTGGAACAATTCCTGGTGCGTTTCCCCGGCACCGTGGTCGCCGTCACGCACGACCGCTACTTCCTCGATAACGCCGCCGAGTGGATACTCGAACTGGACCGCGGCCACGGCATTCCGTGGAAGGGCAACTACTCGAGCTGGCTGGAACAGAAAGGCGCGCGCCTGGAGACCGAGCAGAAGCAACTCGACGCCCACGCGAAAGCGATGAAGCAGGAGCTGGAATGGGTGCGGCAGAATCCGAAAGGACGCCAGGCGAAATCCAAGGCGCGTATCGCCCGCTTCGAGGAACTCAATTCGCAGGAGCACCAGACCCGCAACGAGACGCAGGAAATCTTCATCCCGGTCGGCGAGCGGCTCGGCAACGAGGTCATCGAGTTCAACGGCGTGAGCAAAGCCTATGGTGACCGCCTGCTGATCGACAACCTCAGCTTCAAGGTGCCGCCCGGCGCCATCGTCGGCATCATCGGCCCGAACGGCGCGGGTAAATCCACGCTGTTCAAGCTGATCACCGGAAAAGAAAAACCGGACAGCGGCGAAGTGAAAATCGGCTCCACAGTGAAGATCGCGCACGTCGATCAGGCGCGCGACTCGTTGCAAAACGACAAGACCGTGTTCGACGCGATCTCCGGCGGCAACGACATCCTCACCGTGGGCAAATACGAAACCCCAGCGCGCGCCTACATCGGCCGTTTCAACTTCAAGGGCGGCGACCAGGCCAAGCTAGTCGGGCAGCTTTCCGGCGGCGAGCGAGGCCGCCTGCATCTGGCGCAGACGTTGATCGTCGGCGGCAACGTGCTGCTGCTCGACGAACCGTCGAACGATCTGGACGTGGAAACGTTGCGCGCGCTCGAAGATGCGCTGCTCGAATTCGCCGGCTGCGTGCTGGTAATCTCGCACGACCGCTGGTTCCTCGACCGCATCGCCACCCACATCCTCGCGGCGGAAGGCGATTCGCACTGGACGTTCTTCGACGGCAACTATCAGGAATACGAAGCGGACAAACGCAAGCGGTTGGGCGAAGAAGGCGCGAAGCCCAAACGGATACGCTACAAACCTATCAGCCGATAAAGATGGAAGAAAGGGCGAAGCCGTGCGGATGCTGTACAAGCCGATCAGCCGCTAACCGCTCTCATCCCCTCTCCCTCCGGGATAACCGGCGACTTGGCTGCGGTCGTTTGCAGCCTAGTCGAATGGCTAGTTGTTTCACCCAGAGGGTTGGGTGGGGGAGAAGTTAGCCACACAACAAATTCAGCACATGGAATAATGACTCATGGAGTTTGAAGCCGATCCAGTTAAAGCTGCGCAAAACTTCAAGAAGCATAAAGTCAGCTTCGAAAAAGCGGCTTCCGTATTCGGGGATGCAATGGAGCTTGCTTTTCCCGATCCGGATCATTCAGTGGGCGAGGTGCGCTGGTTGTCGTTTGGTATGTCCAGCAAAGGGCGAGTTCTTGCAGTGATATACACGGAGCGCCGGGGCAAGATTCGCTTGGTCAGTGCACGAGTAGCTACTAAACGTGAAAGGAAAATTTATGAAGAAGACTGAAGAAATGCGCGCCGAATATCGTCGCGAAGACCTCGAAAAAGGCGTCCGCGGCAAACATCACGCAGCCTTCCAGAAAGGCAGCAATCTGGTGTTACTCACTCCAGAGTTGGCAAAAATATTTCCGACCAATGAGGCAGTGAATTCGGCGCTTGAATCACTGGTGGGTGTTGCGCGTTTGGCAGTTATTAAAAAACGGCCAGCAAGTGCTACGACCATTAAACGTAGTACTACCAAAAGTAGTGCAGCCAATGCGCGATAAGTGATGTCCCCATCCCGCGCCGCTGGTTGTTCGACCGCATCGCCACCCACATCCTTGCGGCGTATCCAGCGACTTGGTCGCTGTATTGTGGCGGCCTAGTCGAATGGCTAGTGGTTTCATCAGGAGGTGATTCGCACTGAAACTTTTTCGACGGCAACTATCAGGAATACGAGGCGGACAAGCGCAAGCGGCTGGGTGATAACCAGCGACTTAGCGAGCGTCGTATGCTCGCTTAGTCGAATGGCTAGGAGCGAAGCCAAAGCGGATTTGGTACAAGCCGGTCAGTCGCTAACCGCACTCCCTCTCCCCTCGCGGGAGAGGGCAGGGGAGAGGGGGCAGCCTTTCGCCCTAAGCCTGTCGAAGGGTAGGGTTGCTGCTAAACTAGCCAATAAGGAGGGAGTGCATGCCAACCATCAGTCAGTTTTTCGGGATCGTGATCCAGATGTTCTGGCGTGAGCATGCGCCGCCCCATTTTCATGCACTGTATGGCGAATATGAGGCCTTGATTGATATTCGGACACTGGACGTGATCAGGGGTAGTTTGCCGAGACGCGCGCAAGCTCTCGTGCTCGAATGGGCGGCACTACATCGTGCCGAGTTAATGGAGGATTGGAATCTATGTCAAGCGAAACAGTTGCCCAAGAAAATATCGCCGTTGGATTAAGGGCGGCGGCAGCCTGGCGCGTGCGCGCTGTTAACATGCTGCCCGATTATCGTCTCTCAATCACATGCAACGATGGCACGAACGGCATCGTGGATATGTCGGCGCTGGTGAATAGTCCTGGTGCGGGGATTTACGCGGCGCTCAAAGATGCTCAGTTGTTTCAGAAAGTCAGCATTGAACTCGGCGCACTTACTTGGCCGAATGGCGCAGACCTCGATCCGTTGTGGACGCATGAGGAAATCAGTAAAAACAAAACGTGGTCTGTCCCCATTTAACAGTAAGAGGAAACGCAATGAACACTGAGATAAAGACTTTCCAGTTCTGGCCTGGCTCACTAGAGCTCGAAAATAAGCCGACTCACCTGCTTATCGCGAAGAAAATTGAAGAACAACTAGCATCGTGTCACGGATATTTAGCCTATCACCTGACAAATCTGGGCAGAGCGAATGAGGATGAAGTGCCATCATTTATCCTCGCAACAAGAGAGCATGGAGTCGTCACCATTGATGTTTTGGAAGAGCGGCTCGATAAAATTGTTTTTCGTGAAGATGTTGAATTCTGGCAGCTAGTGGACTGTAACAATTGATTCGGGAGTGATACGGCGTGAGGGATCGAAATATTTCCACTTCACGGTCTTGGGTTGTTTGTTGTACTGACGGATATAGCGCATGAGCTTTCTTTTGAGGTCAGGGACTGAGGTAAAGACACCGCGCGCAATCACAGATCACCTTGCCTAATCGCGGACGCGTCGTGCCAGAGTTGTTGCATACCGGCATCTCGCAGTACCGGGAACTTGTCAGCGCGCCTTGGCGCATCGTTTACCGTGTTGAGAATAGGCAGGTCTTGATCATGGCAGTACTGGACAGTCGGCGCAATTTGCAGGCGGTGCTGCTAGGGCGATTAGCGCGGTGAGCCAGCTAATGGGGTCAGTCTGTTCCCGTCTAATTTCGTTCAATTTGTTGGTCAACAACTGAAATTGTTTGAACCTGACCTATTTTGAATCTGGGGTCGGCAACAGGCGATCGTACTCTTTCTTTACCACCTCGTAACATTCGCACACCTGCATTTCAAGCTTGGATCGATCAAGCACCTTGATGATGCCGCGCGAGTATGTAATCAATCCATCTTTTTGCAACTTGCCAGCAGCCATTGTCACGCTCTCACGGCGCACACCCAATAAGTTCGCAATCAATTCCTGCGTTACAACCAGCTTATTATCATGCATTCGGTCCAGGCTCATCAACAGCCAGCGGGAAAGTTGCTTGTCCAGTGAATGGTGCTGGTTGCACACCGCAGTTTGAGACGTCTGGCTAATCAATGCCTGGGTATAAAGCAGTGCAAGGTGTTGTAGTTGCCCTCCCAGTGCGAATTCCCGTTTCATGATTTTCCTGCTGAGCCGATAGGCGTAGCCTGCACTCTGAACTTCCGTGCTGCTCGGCATGCTTTCGCCCCCCATAAAAATGGAAACACCGACCAGCCCCTCGTTCCCTACGAGCGCAATTTCACTCGATGCACCGTTTTCCAATTCGTATATCAAAGAGACGATGCCGGCGGTCGGGAAATGCAGGAAATTCACATGGTCTCCCGACTCGGACATCGTCCATCCCAATGGCATCGTTATGAATTCCAGGTCTGGCAACATTCGCTCGTAATCCGGCGCAGGAAGGGATGCAAGTATCCGATTTTGTTTCGGATCGTGGGGTGCTATTGTCTTTAGTGTTGGCATGCCTGGGTTTTCAGAAAGTTTATGACCGATTAAATGCGCGTAACGCCCGATTGTGTTCCTGTCGGGATTCCAAAAATATATCGGAGTGTGTGTTTTATAACGCAATCTTGCTGGTATTTATGTTCGCTAACTAACATAGGACGATACGATGCGTTTTTGGAATAATTGAATAATCGGGGACAGGCCACGGTTTGAATGGGGAGTTCACGTTGGACGCAATCGTTATTGCGCTGAATGCAGTTGAACGCAATGGGTTGGCATCGAAATAGTTCCGGGATGCCACGAGGGAAATGAAGAAGATCAATGCAGACAGGTTGCGCGCCATAGTCTACGATGCGCGAACCCGGTTGCAGCAAGTGCAGCTCTACGACGTTCGCGTCGGCGAGAATAATAATTACAGGTGATACTTTCGTTCAATGTGCTTTTCCGCATCAGTTAGCTATAGTGCCGCTGCCGTGCTGGTGACGACTGGAGTGTATGCCGTCCAGCAGGCCAGGCGGCTGCACCCCCCATACTGGATGTGGGCGCTGGTACCTGTCTTCTTTGGTTTACAGCAGGCATTCGAGGGACGGATATGGCAGGAACTCGATGCGGGAAATGCCGGTGCAGCGGTATCCTTTGCGCTGGGGTTTCACTTCTTCTCGCATTTCCTGTGGTTGTGGTGGTTTCCGCTCTGCTGCTACCTTGTCGAGCCCGGCCAAACCAGCAAGCTCGAAAAGCTGCGCAAGAGGGTCATGGGCGGCTGCGCCATTTTCGGCGCTTTCGCTGGCACGCTGGTCTATTCTGTCATGGTCTTCCATCCCGAGTGGATGACGGTTGGGGTGAGAGAACATTCCATCCTCTACGAATTTTCCGTTTCCTTTCGCAGCCCCATCCACATACCGATCAACGCGGCGGCGCTCTATGCCCTGACTATCCTTATACCGCTGCTCATCTCCAGCCACAGGCTGATCAGGATCTTCGGGGGGCTGGTTGCCTTGTCTATGGTGTTGGCATCGGCGGCCTATAGCTATGCCTACGTCTCTGTCTGGTGCTTCTTCGCTGCCGTACTCTCGCTCTATCTCGTCTTCATGATTCGCCATTTTGTTGGAACAATCGGGGGCAGACCACGGTTTCTCGCAGGTTAAAGGTGTCAGCATCGCAATACTTTTCTGAGATGGTCAGATGAACGAGTACCGGTACCGGTAATACAATTGCGAGGCCTCCCCCTTTAATTTCTCATTTGGCTATTCGCTAAAATTAATGGTGGTCAATACGGTCAAGCGCATTCTTGAAACCGGCAACGGTTCGATCGACATTCTGCAATTTTTCAAGGCCGAACAAACCCAACCTGAATGTCCGGAAGTCGGGCCCTTCATCGCATTGCAGCGGCACTCCCGCGGCGATCTGCAATCCCTTCTGGAGAAATTTCTTGCCGTTCTGAATGTCGGGATCGGAGGTGTAGCTCACCACGACCCCCGGTGATTGAAAGCCCGGCGCCGCAACGGAGGTGAAGTTTTTCGACTCAAGCAGGGCACGCATTTTCCTGCCCAGATCGATCTGTTTTTCCCTGGTTGCGGGGAAGCCGAGTGACTGCGTTTCTTTCATGTTGTCGCGCAATATCTTCAGGGCATCGGTCGGCATGGTCGCGTGATAAAGATGGCCGCCGTTTTCGTAAGCCTCGATGATTTGCAGCCATTTTTTCAGGTCCATCGCAAAGCTGCTGCTTTGTGTCTGGTCGATCTTCTCGCGCGCACGTTCGCCCAGGGCTACCATTGCGCAGCAGGGTGAACTGCTCCATCCTTTTTGCGGAGCCGAGATCAGCACGTCGACGTTGCATTCTTTCATGTCGACCCACATTGCCCCCGAAGCGATGCAGTCCAGGACGAATATTCCGTTGACAGATTCAACCGCTGCGCCGATCGCCTGCACATAGTCGTCCGGCAGGATGATCCCGGAGGATGTTTCAACATGGGGAACAAATACGACCGCCGGCTTTTCCTTTTTTATGAAGGCGATAACTTCCCCGATCGGGGGCGGAGCGAAGCTGCCTGTGGCGGAGCTGTCGACCTGCCTTGCTTTAAGCACATGGGCATCCTTCGTGATGTTTCCCATTTCCAGTATCTGGGTCCAGCGATAACTGAACCAGCCATTGCGTATGATCAGGCATTTTTTATCCTGCGCGAACTGGCGCGCAACCGATTCCATGCCGAATGTGCCGCTGCCGGGAACGATGATCGCCGAGCGGGCGTTGTAAGCCTCCTTGAAGATGGCGGATATGTCCTTAACAATTTGCTGGAATTGTTTGGACATGTGGTTCAGGGATCGGTCGGTATATACAACCGAAAATTCAAGCAATCCATCGGGATCAACGTTGGGGAGTAAACCGGACATGACATTTCCTCTGCTAGTTATAGTTGCGATTCAAATATGCAAGCAATGGATGGGACCAGACTCCATTGATCGCTTTAATATTTGCGTGTGCCAGCTCAAGCCGGGCTTATCTTATTCGGGCAATCTGTCGCGCAATACATCGCGATCAAACCACCATTTGTCTCCGACGATGGTATCCACAACCAGCGCCATGCGCGGCAGGAACGCCTGCGGGTCGCGCAGCTCCAGCTTGTCCAGCCACAGGTTCATCTCATTCTGGTCCTGCACCCGGCTGTGGCGCTTCGCCACCATTGCAATGAGATTGTCGGCAAGGAAGCCCAGACTCTCATGCTTGTCCTCCTCCGCGCGCAGATCGACCACATAGCGTCCGGTGATTGCAGCAACTGCGGCGCCGTCTGCATCATCCGGCATTGCGTCGATCGCATGAACCAGCATCGCCACCGTCAGTTCCGGATCGACCGGAAAGGTAATGGCAAGCCAGATGCCCATGCCCAGCACCGCGATGGAATCTGCGTGGCCGGCCTGATAAAGCACGTCGCACGCCTCGACGGCATCCTGCCATGAGCCTTGTTGCATGGATATTGCAAATGCCTCGCGTGCGATATCCCATGCCTCTTTCTTGCGTTCCAGCGTGTTCAGGATTTCGGCGATGTCCATTTGCAGCCGGGCGCGCAGCAAATGGTCGGAGTCAGCCAGCGTGCCGAGCTGCTGTATTTTTTCCGTCAGCTGCATTTTCAGCCCGGCTATTTCCTCCGCTGTCAGGCCGTCATTCGCGTCCTTGATCAGTGAGTCAACGTTGATAAATTGTTCGGTCATGCGTTTGCCTGAATTGGATTTATGTTTTGCGTCGGCAGAATTGCGCGGGCCAGTGGAATTACGCTGACCCTTGAAATTGTGTGACCGGGCTTCACGGGATGATAACAGGTTGAATCTCGGTAGAACAATCGGGAACAGTGTCCTATGACTGGTTAGTGGAGATTGACCCGGTCATAAAATCTTGTCCTGAACAGCAGCCTCTTTTGAGCGTCATCCTCGCTGTCCACAAGCTTTTCCCGTGTGTGCAGCACATTGTTCGAAACCAGTCCCAGCCCGGATTCCAGCCTGCCTTCAATCACGTACCCGGACTCGGCCAGCATCATGGATTCCAGCACTGCCCTGGCAGCTTTGACATCAGCATCCTCAGACCAGGCCATGTCCATTTGCCTGAATGAAAACCGGTGGCACAAGTTTCCGTCCGGATTTGTCCAGAACACCTTGCCCCCGAGATGCTCGGCAATTTCGCCGGTCTTGGGGTTCTTGTACTTGAAGCAATTCTTGTTCATCAACACCCCGAGTGCATCAGGATCTCTGTCTCGAAGAAGTATGTACATGATTTCATGATCCAGCACCTTGTTGCTTCCCCCTTCAACAGCCGGCCGCTTACACAGCAGAAACAGGGCCTGTATTGTTTTGTCGGAGCCGAAATAAGTGGCATCCGTATGCCAGCGGACATGCCTCGTCGTGAATGGTATGGCATTGTTCAAAATGCCGGAGTTCGTCAATTCGTCTGAGTTGGAGTGCCGCCTGGCTTTGTCAGTATCGGAAACCCCGAGTTGCCTGCCCAGCGCAAGCAGGGACTCCATGCTCAGTTCGGCAGAGCCCGCCGTGTAAACGCACATATTTGCCAATTCCACGAGTTCCCTTATTTTTTCTTTTTCCGTTTCTGTTATTGCAGTCATATCTCCCAGCTCGACCACCAGCTCGCCTACGCTCCTCGGATAAACAGCCAGTTTTTCATCACGCCATCTTTTATAATCTTCGCCCGAATCCAGGTTGAATCTTTCAGGATATTTTGTATTCCAGTGTTTCATGCAAAGCTCCTCAAATAAAAATGGTCATATCGTTTTTTCTTTCATCATTCTAACGGGCGCCGAACTAAACTACCACCGGCCAAGCTACTGGTTTAAGAATATTGCCTGCGGCAGGCGGTATGATGCTGGCCCCGGCTTGCCTGACGATCGCAGCGGCGGATTTTTTTTCGTTATCGCGTTAAGATGATGCCCTTCGTGAATGGGGTTTATGTGGCAGCAGTTCTGGTTCGACGGCAGACATGGAAAGGAGCACCTTGAAATGAGCAATAAAGCAGACTACAGACTGATCGGCAAATCATCGGTATGTTCGGAAATTAGCGAGGAGGAAGCCAAGACTTTGGCGGCGATCATGGGCGTTCGCCATTTGAAGGATGGCGAACTGATCGTCAGCGAGGGCGAGGCCGACCAGACCCTGTACATTCTTGCCTCCGGCAAGGTCGGCGTCATCAGCGCCGCTCCCGATGGCACGCAGAATCTGGTGCACACCATGACAGCGGGCGAATGCGCCGGCACCCGCGCGTTTGTCGACAGGTCATCGCGCAAGGCGACCCTGCGTGCGGTCGGCGATGCCACGGTCTACATGCTCACCCCGGCGGCTTTCGATACCGTGGTGGATGCCCACCCGCGCCTGGCTTACAAGGTGATGCGCGCGCTGTTCCGCGTCACCCACGCGAATCTGATGCGGATGAACCAGGAAACCCAGCAGCTTTCCAATTACATCAACAAGACGCAGGGTCGATATTGAACGCTCGCGGGGAAATATAATATTGGCTGGCCGCGGTTTCTTCGCCCGGGCTGATTCCGATTGATGAGACCGGTCGGACCGCGGCATTTCCAGAAATCACGATGAATACAAACCAGGGAGTTCAAACATGTCAACGAAACATTTTCGCCTCACCATTCTTGTAGCACTGGCCCTCGCGCCGCTCGGCGTTAGCCATGCAGCGGATATGGAGACTTATTGCCGGCTCAGGGGCGGGTCGCTGGTGCAGCTTCCCGCAGATGCATGCGCCACGGAAGGGGGAACTCTGGTGAGCGCAGAGCTTGCCCCAGCGGCACCGGCAGGCGCGCTTGCTCCGGCGACTGCACCCGCCGTTGCACCAGCCCCGGCTGCCTTGGCGCCCGCACCAGCGATTCAACCGACCGGCAATCTTACGCTCGATCAGGCAGAGCAACTGGTTGTGGATATATTGGACAAGGCTGTTGCGCCTGCGACACTTTCGAGGAAGCCTGAGGGCATAGTAAGGGCCGCAAAATTCGACGACTGCCGCCTGCTTGTCGAGGAGCAGTTGCATATCGACTTCGGCAACATGATTACCTCGCGGAAGGATTTCAGGATCGATTCCGCAATCGATTTCCGGAAGATCACCCGCAAGTCGTTCGGCACTATGGGAGAGGTGTCTTCCAGGGCCGGGGATCTCAGCGGCGTGGCGGTCTATTTTGAAAAGCCCAAGCGCGAAGGCGGCAACAGCATTTCGATTTCGGTGCTGCTCGGGATCAAGGGCAAGTACACAAAATATCAATCAGAAGGGGATTCTGCCTCCCTGTCGGGACCCAGCGATTATTACTGGATAGTGGACGGATATGGATATCCGATAGACGTCGTCAATAATGTCACAGAAGTCTATGACACCGACACGATCAGGGTGCTTTACATCGTCAGTACACAGGACGATGAGGCACGGCTGATGGGTGCGCTGGAAAAAGTCAGCACGATGTGCAGGTCGCAGTAGGTGAAAACCGGACGGCAAAAAAATCAGAGTAGACGGCAGCGCAATGATTCCGGGATGCCGCAGGACATGGATGGCACCGGAGCTGATTCCCCTTTTGGCCGGTTCATGTTTCTGGAAAGTGATCCCACCCCGGTAGTTTTGCGCTGTATAAGCTGGCCAGATGGTGATGCCATCGATAAATATTTTCATCCGTATGGTTTCCGCCTGATGCCATGAACCTGGACCCGCGCACGCTGCTGTTTTCGCTGATCCTGACCTGCGGCTTGTCGGTGCTGGGCATGTTCGTTGCCGCCACCTGCCGGAGCGGTGGCAGAACGCGCGATGGCATGGGCAAATGGGCGGCGGCGATGTTCCTGCAAACCCTGACCTGGGGGCTGGTTGCCGCGCGCGGCACGATTCCCGATTTCCTTTCGGTCATTGCCGCAAACGGGTTCCTGGCCGCGTCGTATGCGCTGATGCTGGTTGCGATACATGAATTTCAGCAACGCCAATTGCCGCGCTGGCAGTATCTGGTCCCGGTTGCGCTGATACTGGTGATTTCGGCGATCCTGCCGGACAACATACGCAGCCGCTTCATTTGGGACGGCGTCATTTATGCCTTACAGATGGTGCTGATTGCGCGCGCTCTGCTATCCGACCGGAAAACCCGTTCCGGCCAGGCATGGCGGTTGCTGTTCGGCGGGATCGTGATGCTTGTTCTGGTACTGGGGTTGCGCGGTGCCGTTGCCCTGTCCGGCCACACCGACTTCGCCCAACCGCAAAATACGGCGGGAGTTCAGCCTATCCAGATCATCGCCTTTATCGCCGCGATGTCGACCGCGCTGCTCGGTTCGATCGGTTTCGTGCTCCTGGTCAAGGAACGCACCGACCGTGAAGTCATGCTGCTGGCGATGACCGACAGTCTCACCCAGATACCCAACCGGCGCGCGCTGATGGATTACGCGCAGCATGCGCTGGCCAGGCGCAACGGTTTGCCGCTTGCGTTGTTGATGATAGACGTGGACCACTTCAAGCTCATCAACGATACCCACGGCCACCAGACAGGGGACGAGGTATTGTCCAAAATTCCCGTGCTGCTTGCGGGGCGGCTGCGCGGGTACGATTATCTGGGCCGTTACGGCGGCGAGGAATTCTGCGTGGTTGCGCCGGACACCGGCGCCGCCGGCGCGCTGGAGCTGGCCGAGTCCCTGCGGGAAACCATCGCATCCACGGTGCTGAACACCGAATGCGGGGAAATATCCGTGTCAGTCAGCATCGGTGTGTCGTGCTGCCGGCCAGACGCCGCGCCCGAACTCAAGACGGTTCTGGCGGAAGCCGATGCCGCGCTTTATGATGCCAAGCATAGCGGCCGCAACAAGGTGGTGTGCTTCGGCGGGGAAAAGGTGTAACAACGGAAACGCCGCGCACATTCTTGCGGAACGAGAATCGCATGGTATGTTCGCTGCAATTTGAGCAACCCGGTTCGGACAGTTTCGGCTGCCGCGATGGAAATGAACAAGATCAATCCGGGCAGCTTGCGCGCCATAGACTAAGATATGCACAGCCTTCCCATTGCAGGTAATCATTAATGATGTTTTCAATCCCACTCCGGAATAAATTCCGTTTCAGCTTCAACTCGCCCGGCAAGGCGGTGCGACTCATCGCGCTGTTGCTGTTGCTTGGGCTGTCCGGCTATATCTACTATCTTGACGTTACCATCCGCGATGCGTTCGACGGACGCAAGTTCGCCCTGCCGGCCCGTGTTTACAGCCGTGCGCTGGAGGTGTATCCGGGACTGAAACTGGCACGTGAGCAATTTCTCGATGAGTTCAGGTCTCTCGGTTATCACGAGAGCCCGCAGGCGGATGAGGCTGCGACCTACAAGAACACGCTGAATGGCGTCGAATTCACGACCCGCGATTTTGCGTTCGGGGATGGCCCGCAGCCTGCGCAGCATCTGCGCGTCGAGTTCGCCGACGGCAAGGTTTCGCTGCTGCAGGTGCGCGGCAACCCCGATGCCGATCTGCCCCTTTTGCGCATGGAGCCGCCGCTGATCGGCGGCATCTATCCCGGCCATAACGAGGATCGTGAGCTGGTCAGGCTCGACCAGGTTCCCAAGCCGCTGATCGCCGCGCTGATCGCGACCGAGGACCGGAAATTCTATACGCACTGGGGCATTGATCCGCGCGGCATCGCGCGCGCGCTGTACAAGACCGTCACCGGCCAGCGCATCGAGGGCGGCAGCACGCTTACCCAGCAGCTGGTGAAGAATTTTTTCCTGACTCCGCAACGCACGCTGACGCGCAAGGCGAACGAGGTGCTGATGGCGCTGCTGCTGGAGATGCATTACAGCAAGGATGAGATACTCGAAACCTATCTCAACGAAATATTTCTCGGCCAGGATTCCAGCCGCGCCATCCACGGCTTTGGCCTGGCCAGCTATTTCTATTTCGATCGCCCGCTCGACCGGCTGGAGCTGCAGGAGATGGCCACCCTGGTGGGCATGGTCAAGGGGCCGACGGTGTACGACCCGCGCAAACATCCGGAACTGGCGATGAAGCGGCGCAACGTGGTGTTGCAGGAAATGCTGGACCAGAAAGTCATCACGCAGGCGCAATTCCTTGCGGCCCGCCGCAAGCCGCTGGGTGTGGTGTTGCGCGCACCCATCGGCACTTCGCCGTACCCGGCTTTCATGCAGTTCGTCCATCACCAGCTGGAGCTCGATTATCGCGAGGAGGATCTGCGCAGCGAAGGCTTGCGCATCTTCACCACGCTGGACCCGTTCGTCCAGCACCAGGCCGAGCAGGCCTTGCAGTCGCGCCTGTCGGCGATCGAGAAGGCGCGCAGGATACCCGCCAATACGCTGGAGGGGGCCGTGGTGGTCAGCAGCACGCAGACCGGCGAGATACAGGCGATGGTGGGCGGGCGCGATGCGCGTTACGCCGGATACAACCGCGCCATCGATGCGCAGCGCCAGATCGGATCGCTGGTGAAGCCCATCATTTACCTGACCGCGCTTGAAGACCCGCAGCGCTATACGCTGATCACGCCGCTGGATGACAGCCCGCTGCTATGGAGCCAGCCGGGCACCCCCGACTGGAAGCCGAAGAACTACGATCGCCAGTTCCACGGGCAGGTGCAGCTGCGCACCGCGCTGGCCAATTCCTATAACGTTTCGACCGCGCGTCTCGGCATAGCACTCGGCGTTGAGCGTATCCTCGGCAAGCTGCCCCTGTATGGCATCGAACGGCAGCCGCCGCCTTACGCCTCGTCGCTGCTCGGCGCGTTCGGGCTGTCGCCGGTCGAGGTGTCACAGCTTTACCAGACCTTTGCCGACGGCGGCTTCCGCACGCCGTTGCGCGCGATCCGCACCATCGTCACGGCGGACGGCAAGCCGCTGCAGCGCTTTCCGCTGAACGTCGAACCGGTCGCCCCGCCGGGGCCGGTGTATCTGCTGACCGCGGCCCTGCAGGGCGTGGTGCGCGAGGGTACCGCGCAATCATTGGTCAATTGGCTGCCCGCCGAAATGAATGTGGCAGGCAAGACCGGCACCACCGACGACCTGCGCGACAGCTGGTTCGCCGGATACACCGGCGACCGCGTGGCGGTGGTATGGGTAGGCCGCGATGACAGCAAGACCACGGGACTGACCGGTGCTTCGGGGGCGATGACCGTCTGGGGCGAGATGATGAAGAATATCCAGCCGGAGCCGCTGCAGCCGGCGATGCCGGAAGACGTCGAGATGGCCAATGTCGATCCGGTCAGCGGGCTGCGCTATGATGAAGGCTGCAAGGCGGGCATATCGCTGCCATTCATCAAGGGTTCCGCACCGGCGCTAACGTCGCCCTGTCCTGCGTCATCTGGGCCAGTGGCCGCCCCCAGGGTTGATGCGAAACCCGACGTGAAATCCGGGGGCAAGCATGATACCCGGAAGAAAAACTGGTTCCAGAGGTTATTCAATTGAAAAACAGATTCGTTTGGCTTTTTGTTTCGGCATGGCTGCTGTTGCTTGCCGGATGCGCGGGCGTGGCAACACGGCCTTCAATCCCTGCTGCCGCACCCGCAACTGTTCCGCACGCGGCGCAGCAACCGGGTGCCGCCGTCGCGCCGGCACCGAGATCGGCGATTTCGGGCAACCGCGCCGTGATCGCGCTGCTGGACCGGGCGCAGACCGACAGCGAGGCCGGGCAGCGTGAAGCGGCCGGGGCATCGCTGGAACGCGCGCTGCGCATCGAACCGCGCAATCCCTGGTTATGGTTTGAGCTTGCGCAGCTGCGCCTGGCCCAGGGCCAGTATGCGCAGGCGATCACGCTGGCCCGCAAGTCGAACAGTTTCTCCGGACGCCAATATCGCGTGCAGGCCGAAAACTGGCGGGTGATAGCACGGGCGCGCGTGTCGCAAGGCGACGCGGCGGGCGCCGACCAGGCGTTCAAGCGCGCAACAGACCTTGAGCAGCAGGCCGGTGCGGAGGCGGATCACGATGCCGGATTCCACGGACAATGAGCGCGCCATGGAAATGATCAAGATCAATTCGGGCAGGTTGCGCGCCATCGGCTACGATAAGCGCGCCCGCCTGCTGCAGGTGCAACTCGACGACGGCAGCACGCTGCAATACAGCGGCGTCGGCGAAGAAGCCTGGCGCCGGTTCAGCAACTCGGGCGCGGCATGGAGTTTCTATCGCGACAATATCGAGGAAGAGTTCACCGCCGTGCGCGTTTCCGGAAATTCCCGCGCAGCCGCGAATCC
Source organism: Candidatus Gallionella acididurans (assembly GCA_001577345.1). Taxonomy (GTDB): domain Bacteria; phylum Pseudomonadota; class Gammaproteobacteria; order Burkholderiales; family Gallionellaceae; genus Gallionella; species Gallionella acididurans. The sequence continues at coordinate 48,658 of LSLI01000004.1, read as the reverse complement.
GCTCGACGAATTATTCCGTAAGCCAGAGTAGTCATGTCAGCAATTTGATTGTCCGGATTTATTCGTTCGTTTTTTGAGAGAGGAAAGCATGAGTATTGACCCGATGAATGAATTCAAATCCAGACAACGCGAAACCTGGACGATGGGAAATTTCGGCGACATGGCCGTTTTCACGACACCCGTGGCCGGGCATCTGGTGCGCTACGCCGGGGTGAGCGGCGGCCAGGCGGTGCTGGATGTGGGTACGGGAACCGGCGTGGTTGCGATCACGGCGCGGCGTATCGGTGCCAGGGTGACCGGACTTGACCTGACCCCGGCGCTGCTCGCGCATGCGAGGGTAAGCGCCACGCTGGCCGAGCTTGACGATATCGCCTGGCATGAAGGCGATGCCGAGGCGCTGCCTTTTCCGGATGCATCTTTCGATGTCGTGTTGAGCCAGTTCGGGCATATATTCGCGCCGCGGCCCGAAGTTGCGGTGGGCGAGATGCTGCGCGTGCTGAAGCCGGGCGGCACCATCGCGTTCGCCACCTGGCCAGGCGAGCAACTGATTGGCCGCCAGTTCAGCCTGATCGCGAAATATATTCCGCCGCCGCAGGGCGTCGCTTCGCCGCTGCAGTGGGGCGATGTATCTGTCGTGCGGCAACGGCTGGGGGAAAGCGTAAAAGGCCTGCACTTTGAGCGGGGCACGATGGCTATCCCGGCGCTCAGCCCCAGGCATTTGCGCCTGTTCCAGGAAGCCAAGGCCGGCCCTTTCATCCGCACCGTGCAGGCTTTGCAGCAAGAGCCCGCAAGGCTTGCAGCGTGGCGCAGCGAGATGGATGCGGTGCTGGGCGAATACCTGCACGACAATGTTGTTCGTCACGAGTATTTGCTGACGCGCGCGATCAAGGCTTAACAGCAGGGGTAACCGGGAGCGAACAGCAGGGCCAATATCACATTTGCTTTTCTATTGAGGTTTTCATATTTGATGACAATGACACATCTTTCGGAATGCAGTCAGGGGAAATTAAAAAACTGGCACGTCATTCCCGCGAATTCGGGGAATCCGGAATGCCTCGTCATTGCAACAAGGCTTCAGCTGCGAGCGATGGCACAAACACCTGTCATTGCGAGGAGGCAAAGCCGACGTGGCAATCCAGATGGTTTAAAAAAATGCATCTTGGACTTGCTGGATTGCTTCACTTCGTTCGCAATGACGAAAAGGGTGTCGTGAATTTCGAAATGCGGTAAGGGGAAATTAAAAAACTGGCACGTCATTCCCGCGAATTCGGGGAATCCGGAATGCCTCGTCATTGCAACAAGGCTTCAGCTGTGAGCGATGGCACAAACACCTGTCATTGCGACGAGGCAAAGCCGACGTGGCAATCCAGATGGTTCAAAAAATGCATCTTGGTCTTGCTGGATTGATTCACTTCGTTCGCAATGACGACAAGGGTGTCGTGAATTTCGGATTGCGGTAAGGGGAAATTAAAAAACTGGTACGTCATTCCCGCGAATTCGGGGAATTCAGAATGCCTCGTCATTGCAACAAGGCTTCAGCTGCGAGCGAAGCGCGGCAGAGGCAAAGCCGACGTGGCAATCCAGATGGTTTAAAAAAAGCATCTTGGACTTGCTGGATTGCTTCACTTCGTTCGCAATGACGGCAAGGGTGTCGTGAATTATGGAGGTATCAATAATTAAGGACTGGTAGAAAATATGAATCATTTCGCCGACCCGCACTCGCGCTGACGGCAGGAACTCAGCCTCACTCCCCGAGCGCCATCTCCAGTTCCAGCCAGCCTTCTTCCAGCTCCGCCACTTTGGCTTCCAGTCGCGCATGCGCCGCGTTCAGTTCGGTGATCCTGTCGCGGTCGGGGCTGGCATAGGTGGCGGGGTCGGCGAGTTGCCGGTTGACTGCGGCGAGTTCCGCCTGTGCGGTGGCCAGCGCGGTTTCGAGTTTGCCTTGCTTGGACTGCAGCGTCTTGCGGTTGGGCTTGGGAGCGGCGGGTAGGCTGGGCTTTACCGGTTTGGCTTGCACGGCCTCGCGCGGGCGGCGGGTTTCGATCCAGCTCTTGTAGTCTTCCAGGTCACCATCGAACAATTTTGCCTCGCCATCGGCGACCAGCCACAGATCGTCGGCCACGGCGCGTATCAGGCTGCGGTCGTGCGACACGATCACCACGGCGCCGGTGTATTCCTCCAGCGCGATCGTCAGCGCGTCGCGCATGTCCAGGTCGAGGTGGTTGGTGGGTTCGTCGAGCAGCAGCAGGTGCGGCTTCTGCCAGGCCAGGAGTGCCAACGCAAGGCGGCTTTTCTCGCCGCCGGAGAAACTCGCCACCGGGCGGTCCTCGCTATCCCCGGCCAGCCCGAAACGGCCGAGGAAGCTGCGCAGCGCAAGCGTGGTTTCCTTGGGTGCGACCCGTTCTATGTGCTGCAACGGCGTGGCGGCGCTGTCGAGATTTTCCAGCTGATGCTGGGCGAAGTAGCCGATGCGGATGTCGGGGGTGACCTCCAGCGTGCCCGAGGTGGGCTGCAACTCGCCCACCAGCAGCTTGATCAGAGTGGATTTGCCCGCGCCGTTGGGACCGAGCAGCGCGATGCGCGCGCCGGCACGCAGCACCAGTTCGATGTTCTTGAACAGCGTCTTGTCGCCATAGGCGAAGCCCATCTTTTCCGCGCGCATCAATAAATCAGGGCTGCGCTCCGGCGCCTCGATCTCCAGTTCGAAATGGCCGTCGGTGACATGCACGGCGGCGATGCGCGTGATCCTGTCCAGCGCCTTGATGCGGCTTTGCGCCTGCCTGGCCTTGGTGGCCTGGGCGCGGAAGCGGCGCACGAAATCTTCCAGGTGCGCGATCTTTTCCTGCTGCTTGTTGAACGCCTGATTCTGCTGCGCGATCTTTTCCGCGCGGGCGCGCTCGAAGTCGTCGTAGTCGCCGGTATAACAGTCTATGGTCCGGTCGTGCACATGGGCGATGCGGTTGACGCAGGCGTTGAGGAATTCGCGGTCGTGCGAAACCAGCAGGATGCTGCCGGGATAGCGCGCCAGGTATTGTTCCAGCCAGATGATCGCCTCGAGGTCGAGATGGTTGGTGGGCTCGTCCAGCAACAGCAGGTCGGCGCGGTGCATCAGCGCGCGCGCCAGATTCAAACGCATGCGCCAGCCGCCGGAGAAACTGGTCACCGGGCGTTCCAGCGTGTCGTTGGCAAAGCCCAGCCCGTTCAGCAGTTGCGCGGCACGCGCCCTGGCGCCATAGCCGTCGATGTCCTCAAAGCGGTGCTGCGCATCGAACCATGCCGCATCGTGATTTTCCTTCGCCAGTGTTTTCTCCAGCAGGCGCAGCTCCACATCCCCGTCGAGCACGAACTCCAGCGCGGGCTGGTCGGAACTGGCGATCTCCTGTTCGACGAACGCGATGGTCTTGCCGGACTGCATGGAAATCTCGCCGCTGTCGGGCTTGATTTCGCCGCGTATCAGCCGGAACAGCGTGGATTTGCCGCAGCCGTTCTTGCCGACCAGGCCGATGCGCTGGTCGGGGAACGCCTGCAGGCTCACATTTTGCAGCAGCGGAATGCCGCCTTGCAGGTATGACAGATTCTGGATATTGAGCATGGGCGCGATGATAGCAGACGGGGCGGGTGATTCCGGGACACCCTCATTTGCCGGGGCTTGAATAACGGAACACCTGACCACATATATACATGGTGTCCGGGCATTACCGCTGGCAGCCTGAACACGGGGGTAGTTCCGGGATGCGGTTTACCCTCCGGGATGCGTAGTTTCTGTCCGGATTACCGGGGCCAGCTGATCACATGAGGATGCGAAAATGAGGAAAATTTATTTGCTGGCGATGCTAATGGCGCTGGCGGGACTGGAAGGATGTTCGACCTTTTCATCCAGCCTCGCGGCCGGCACCGCGGATTACGGCCAAGAACTGGCAAAAAATGATAGCGGGATTCTTTATGGCCCGTTGCTCAAACTGCCCGCTTCGGACAATACCGTAAAATTTGCCTGCGACGCGATTCAGAATGCCGATAAACGATGCGCCCACCAGGATGATTATGTCTTGGGTGTTATCAACCCGCAAAGAAAAGCGTTGGCTATGGCCAAAATTTTAGTCCTGATTCCAAAGGACCAACAAATTCAACCATGCAATGGAATCGAATCCGGCGGGTGTACATTTTTGAAGGTGCAGGCGGAAAAGGGAGGGCTTGGCAGAGTCATTGAAATCGCTTCTGTGCCGGGTGACAAAAAATGTTACTGGATGGGGGGTGTCGGGATAGGCCACACTGTTTGTCCGGCTTACGGTTGGGATGCTGACAAAGACCTGCGCGATTTTGATTCCACCCTTGGCGGGACAATAACAGGCGTTTATGACAAGTAACGCATCCGGACGGGGTGCGTTTAAACACACAACACTGAAACTGCGCGGAAATTCAGCCAGCCAGGCCGCACGAGCCTCAAAGTCATGCGACCCCTTGTTGTGATGTGAAACGGCCCCGTCAACCGTTGAGGAAATGTTTGCTGACCGACCGGTTCAGCAATGCCTTCAGCGTGCTGTCGTCGGCGCGGCTGATCTCCTGGTAAAGGGGATAGGCAATGCCGCAGAAGGTGGATAACAGTTCGGGATCGAAGCGACTGCCGCTGTCGCGTTGCAGGGTGTCCATTGTTTCCCCGAAACCGAAGGGTTCCTTGTACGGACGCTTAGAAGTGAGCGCGTCGAACACGTCGACAATCGCGAAGATACGGGCGTTCAGGGGAATTTCCTTCCCCTTCAGCCCCTTCATATAGCCGCTGCCATCGAATTTTTCGTGGTGGAACTCTACCACCTCCCTCGCCCCGGCCAGCCAGTTGGATTTGCTGATGATATCCACTCCCAGCAGCACATGACCGCGCATCACTTCAAATTCCGTATCGGACAGGCTGGCGGGCTTGAGCAGGATATTGTCGCGAATACCGATTTTGCCCACGTCGTGCAGGAATGCGCCGGCAATCAGGTTGCGTATCTGCGGGCTGGACAGCCCCAGCGTCTCGGCGAGGCGAATCGCGTAAAGGGTGACCCGGTAATTGTGGCTGTTGGTGTCGGAATCCCGTTCGGCGATGGCGCTGCCCAGCACATCCATCAACTCGATATGGCTTTTAAGCAGGTCGGTGGCGAGATTGATCAGCCCGCGGTTGAGGGAAATGATAATGGGGTAGAGCATGATGGCGGTGATGAGGACCACCACCACCACCAGGAGCAGGGTGCGGATGATATCGGCTTCGATATTGTGCAGGGTTTCGGCATCAACCTGGTAGACACCCTCGAAATAACCGACCAGATCTCCGCGTTTATCCTGGAGAGGCAACAGCACCTGCAGGAACAATTGCCTGTCGATCCAGAGTTTTTTGTAATAGCGGGTGTTCTCCATCGGGAAATGGTGAACATACTGTTCGAGCCTTTGCTCGACCATCTCCCTGCCCGGGCTTGCTTCCCGCAGAATTAATTTTTTGTGTTCATCGTAGAGATCGAGAACAATAAAATGCCCCTTGAGGAATTCGTCGGCTTTTCGTTTCAGCATTTCCACCTGACCGGCTCCGGCCCGGTCAAATCCGGCGGTAAAGGATCGCGATTCTTTCACCGCCAGGCCAAGCACCAGCTCGTCCACCCCGTTCATTTTCAGGTAGAACACCGCTCCGCTGATTATCAGGGACAGCGATAACCACCCCAGCAGCAGGCGCTTGACGATTTTTTTGTGAATGTTTTGCATGAGTGCGCAGTTTGGGAATCCACCCGGGATACTGAAAAAATAGCACGTTAACGCAACAAAGCCAACAATCACGCCGGGTATCGCCAAACAACTGTTTGCCGGCAGGCCTGGAGCCGTGTGGTTTGCAGAAATCATTCGATATGACTTTTGGGCTCATGGAAAAATTTTCAGGAATCCCTGCCGTCGCCCATAACCGTTTCAAGGTTCATTCCAGAATGCGATGCTGAGCTAGAATACGCGTTGAGTCTACACAACACCGCTCAGGCGATACACGCTAATTCTTCCATGGTAACGACCAGCAACCTTGCAAACCTGCAACCGGCTTCCGTCTGGGCGCACTTCGCCACGCTGTGCGCGATACCGCGTGCCTCGTATCGCGAGGCCGCGCTGCGCGAGCATCTGGTCGCATGGGCGCAGGGGCGCGGCATTGAAGCCATCGTTGATGGCGCGGGCAACCTGATCCTGAAGAAGCCCGCGAGTCCCGGCTGCGAGTCCGTGCCCGGCGTGATACTGCAGGGCCACCTCGACATGGTGTGCCAGGTCAATGCCGGGACTCCGCATGACTTCGAGCGCGACCCGATAAACACCGTGGTGCGCGATGGCTGGGTGGTGGCGCAGGACACCACACTGGGCGCTGACAACGGCATCGGGGTCGCGCTCGCGCTGGCCGCGCTGGAAGAGACCGGCCTGATCCATCCGCCGCTGGAGGTGCTGCTTACCGTCAACGAGGAATCCGGCATGGATGGTGCGCGCGGGCTGGCGCCCGGCGCCTTGCTGGGCAAGACGCTGATCAACCTCGACACCGAGGAGTGGGGACATTTCTATCTGGGCTGCGCGGGCGGCGTGGATGTGGAAGTGCGCCACGAATGCACACAGCAATACTTGCCGGCGGATTATGCGCTGCTGCAGTTTGAAGTGTCCGGCCTGCGCGGCGGCCATTCCGGCATCGACATTCATCTCGGGCGCGGCAATGCGATCAAGCTGCTGGCGGAGGCGCTGCGCGACCTGTCCGCGCACACCGACGTGTGCCTGATCGCATTGAAAGGCGGCACCGCGCGCAACGCGATCCCGCGCGAGGCCCGCGCCGTGTGCGCACTGCCCATCGTCTTCGCATCGAATATCGACGAGTGGGTACGGCATCGGCATCAGGCATGGCGGGCGCGGTTCGCCGAGACGGATGCGAACGTGTCGTTTGCGTGCGAGCACTACGACACGCCACCGGACAACTCCATCCCGCGCACCGAACAGGATAGCCTGCTCGCCTTCCTCGACAGCGCCGTCAACGGAGTCGCGAGTATCAGCGGTGACTTTCCCGGCGTGACGGATACCTCATCCAATCTCGGCGTGGTTGCGCTGGAGCACGGCGCGTTCCGCGCGACCTTCAAGGTGCGTTCGCTGCAGGACGCGCGCGCGGATGCGCTGGCCGACAAGCTGGTCTCCTATGCCACTGCTCACGGTTTGCAGGCCTATAAGGACGGCGCGTATCCGGGCTGGACGCCGGACCCGTCATCATCCCTGCTCGGGCTGTGCCAGCAGGTGTACCGGGAACAATTCGGCCGGCCCGCATCGTTGCAGGTGATCCATGCCGGGCTGGAATGCGGCCTGCTCGCTGCCAGCCACCCGCATCTGGACATGATCTCGTTCGGCCCCGACATTCGCGGCGCGCACGCGCCCGGCGAAAGCGTGGAAATTGAATCCGTCGGGCGCTGCTGGCAATTGCTCAAGGCAGTGTTGAAAACAATGGCGAAGGCTTAGGTCCTGGCGGAATCCAGGGCAGAAATCCAGGGCAGAAATCCCGGCGTATCCCGTGACAACAATACAAGACAGGAGTGACATGATGCAAACCGGCCCGCGCGAAATAGTCACACCTTTCAGGGCTATCCCGCTGGAAGTCCCCGAGGGGATGAAACACAACGAGTTTTTCAACAGCACGGAAAACCTGAACGACCTGGCGAACAACAACGGCCTGCTGACCAATCCGGAAAACCTGCTGTTGTATCGCAAGGCGCTGGGACACAGCACCGAGTTCGATTGCTCCATCATCTACAACACGTCCAAGACCATACTCAATCCGCTGGGACGGCCGGTGCGGCGCACGCAGGTGGCGGACAACGTCAAGCATGTGTGGAACAGGATGAACCAGATTATCATCGATTACATGCTGGAACAGTATCCCGATCCCGGGGAGGCGCTGATCCTGGCCGGTGAAGCGAGCCTGGATGCGACCTGGCCGCTGACTTCTGCCGGCGTGCCCAGCATCCGCATGCTGCACAACCACTTTGTCGTTTTTCCGATGGAGGCATTGCGCAACGCCAGGCCGGCCGATGCCGGCAATCCCAACCTGACCGACGGCGGCCAGCACAGCCTGTTTCAGGCATACATGCGCGACGTGTACCGCGAGTTCTTCGACAGGGCGCTGAACCTGCGCATCCTCAAGCCTGCCAGCGGGGCGGATGCCCGCATCGCCCTGACCGGATATCCGCAGGGCTTGCCCAGCTGGGAGATACAGGGCGGGGCGGGTGCGCTCAGGGACGTGCATTTCTGGAGGGAATACGACGAGGTGCTGAAAGGTTTCATAGATTTTTATCGCAGCTTCTTTTCCCAGGTTTCCACGCACAACGCGGCTATGCTGCCTGATGTCTATTTTCCGGAACAGGTGGAAAGCGTGCTGCTATTCAACAATGATTTCATGAAGACGGCGAAGAAGGTGCGCGACCTGTGCATCGTGGATGCAAAATATGCGAATGCGATACGCTGGCAACCCGCATTCAAGCAGCTTATCTACCGCAATGATGCCGGAAAACTGATCGTGACCATTAGCCAGAACTCCATCGGCAACGCGATCACCGAGCTGCTCGGTGTCGTGGTGAACCGCGTCCCGGATGCCGAAGCCTACGCCAGGCACGAACCCGCATTGATCGCGCACCTGCTTGAGGTGCGCCGCCGTCTGGTCGAGGCCGATCTTGGCGAGGGGATCGCCACCGCCTACTGGACCAAGGAATAGCAATGGCCGACAGCGCTACGATGAGAGCCGGTGCACCGGGCAAAACTCCCCCAACTTTTCATGCCGCCACGACAAGCGCATTCCCGTGCAGTCAGCGGCATGGCTGATCATGCTGGTGTTGCGCGGGGCCGGGAGTCTCGGCCGGCTGGAACAACTCCCGTGCATGCAGAGGCGGAAATGAAACTGTTGCTATACGGAACCCGATACTGCCATTTGTGCGAACAGGCCGGGGCGGTGCTTCATGCTGCAGGGTTGACGACCGAATATATCGACATTGCGGAAGATGAGGCGCTGCTTGAAAAATACGGCATGCGCATTCCCGTGGTGCGGCGTGCTGACAGCGGGGCGGAGCTTGATTGGCCTTTCGACGAGGCGGCGCTGAATGTGCTGGCGGGGCGGGCGGCAAATATAAAATGAATATAAGGGGTGCTGAATAATCATGTTTGTCGCGCGTATCATTGTTCCGATCTTCCTGCTTATCCTGCTGGGCGTGTCCATGCGCCGCTGGTTTGGTTTGCGCGAGGATTTCTGGCCGCAGATGGACCGGCTGGTCTACCACGTGTTTTTCCCCGCGCTGCTGTTCAGCACGCTTTCACATTTCGAGGTCGATCTGGGTGCGGCGACGCCGATGCTGTCCGTCGCCGCGCTGTTCATGTGTTCGGGCATCGTGCTCGGCTACTCCGCGAAATACCTGGTTCATGCTCCGCCGAAAGTGTACTCGGCGACTTTCCAGACTTCATTCCGTTTCAACAGCTATGTAGGCCTTGCGATCGCGGGTGGGTTGCACGGGCACGCGGGGCTCGCCGCGATCGGGATATTGATCGGCTTCATGGTGCCCCTCGCCAACGTTGCCGCGGTGCTGATGCTGGCGCGCCACAGCGAGAGCCACTGGCTCAAGGAGATCCTGCTCAACCCGCTGATCGTCGCGACCGCGGGCGGTATCACGTTCAGTCTCTGCGGCTGGCATTTGCCGGGCATGCTGGACGCGATGCTGGGATTGCTGTCGCAAGCCTCGCTGCCGCTGGGTCTGGTCGTCGTCGGTGCGGGACTGCGCATGCAGGGGCTGAACAGGCATGCCGGCACGCTGTGGTATGGCGTGACAGTGAAGCTGCTGGTGTTGCCCGCGATTGCATGGGGGCTGGCCAGGGCATTCGGACTGAGCGGCGTGTATTTTCACATCGTCGTATTGCTGGCGGCGCTGCCGGTGTCCACGGTGGCTTATGTGCTGGCGAAACGCATGGGCGGCGACGGCGACACGATCGCCGCGCAGGTGATGCTGAGTACGCTGCTGTCCGCGCTGACGTTGCCGCTGTGGCTGCTGCTGATGGGCTTGTGAATCAGCGGAAAAAGATCAGGGTGACCGAAGGGACGCGCACAGCTTAACGGCCTTCTTCTCTCTTGAGCTGCTGGTAGCGCAGTTTGGCCGCATGATCGTCGCGCGCGGAATCTATCTCGCGCATCACGGCACGCACGTCAGCCGTTTTTTCGTCCAGCTTGAAACTGCCGGTCAACGGTGTGTCGGGAAACAATTCGCCGCGCTGGTAGAGCGCCCATATTTCCTTGCCGTACTGTGTGGCTTTCAGTTCCGGGACAAATTGGCCGAAGTAATTTGCCAGGTTGTCGACGTCCCGTTCCAGCATGCGGCTGGCATTGTTGTTTGCGGAGGCATCCACCGCCTGGGGCAGGTCGATGATGACCGGACCATGGCTGTCGACGAGTATGTTGAATTCGGACAGGTCACCGTGAACGATGCCTGCGCACAGCATCAACACCACCTGCCGGATCAGCGTGGCATGAAATTCCCGGGCTTGCTGTTCAGAGAGCTCCAGGTCGTTGAGCCTGGGAGCCGGCGCGCCATTTTCGTCCGACACCAGTTCCATCAGCAGCACGCCCTCGTAAAATCCGTAGGGGTGCGGCACGCGCACTCCGGCTGCGGCGAGTTTGTACAGGGCGTCAACCTCGGATCGCTGCCAGGCCGATTCCTGTTCCTTGCGGCCATAGCGGGAGCCTTTTTCCATCGCGCGCGCCTGGCGGCTGTTCTTGACCTTGCGGCCTTCGGTATAGTGGACGGCTTGGTGGAAGCCGCGCTGGTTGGCTTCCTTGTATACCTTTGCGCAACGTATCTCGCCGCCGCACTGGACGACATAGACCATGGCTTCCTTTCCGCTCATCAGCTGGCGCAGGACGCTGTCAACCACGCCGTCCTCGACAAGCGGTTCGATTCTTTTGGGGATTTTCATGGGGTGATGATACACGTGACTTGTTAAGGGGAAGGCAGCAGAATCGATTCATCGCCCGGCACCGGCGCTTCTTGATCAAGCGGGCTGTAGCCCGGGAGACAAAAACCCGGTGATTCTGTTATATCCAGAACCAACGGGATACCGGTAAAATTGCTCCATCGCTGCCGCGATGTCTGTCAGCGGCAAGCATGCAGGTGACGATACCATGATCCTAAAAACCACAATTCAAGCCACAGAGAACACAGAGATGAAGCGGGTTCCAGTTGATTTTCCGGTTCACCTGATGGGTGATATCAATATTTACGGCAACCAATTGTTTCCTCTCTGTGTTCTCTGTGGCGAATCAGTGTTTTCAAGATGATTCAACTTCATAAGGCATTGAGCGCCTGGGGCACGCCCGGATTCGGGGATATCCTGAAACGGGAAATCGAGCTGCTGGGCGCCGACCGGCTGCCTTTGCAGCAGGGCTTGTCGATCAGCAGCCATGTGACAGCCGAACCCATCACGGTGATGATCAATAACATTGCAGAGTCGGAAGACCTGATCCGTGTCAGGGCGGGAATCCTGTACAGCGGCGTGATAGGCGGATGCAGTTGCGCGGACGACCCCACCCCGGTCAGCGAAAACACCGAATACTGTGAAATCCGCCTGGATATCGACAAGGCGACCGCGGAAACCAGGGTTACACTGGTGACGGAATAAGCGGGGCTGATCGGGGCCGCAGCAGCCTGAAAAAAACAGCGCGCCGGCTATCAACCGGCGCGCCGCCCATGCTGCGAAACATCAAGCCGCTTGCAAAGCCGGCACCAAGTAACGCACCCCAATATTCAGGCTGTCAATTTGCAACGGCCACGCCATTTTCAATTTTGACCCTCTGTCCGATCGCAAGTCCGGGGACGGTATTCTGATGAACGGTATGCTGCGTGCCCGTATCCATTCTGATGACAATGTCGTAACCCGTGGTCTTCTTCGCGGTTTTCTCGATCTTGTTGCCGGCAAATGCGCCGCCCACTGCGCCGGCGATGGTCGTCAAGTCACGCCCGGTTCCATTGCCGACCTGGTTGCCCAGCAAACCGCCCGCCAGTCCGCCTGCAATGGCGCCCAAACCCGATCCCTGGCCTTCTGATTCAACCGCGTTGATGGAAGTGACCACCCCGCAATTGGCGCACACTGTTCTATAGCCGGGCGGGGGTGGTGGTGGCGGATAAGCGCCATTCGCGGCCGCCTGTTGTTCGGCGCTGCGCGGTTTTTTCGCGGCGGCACGCTGTTCGGCGAGGAGTTCCTTCTTCGCGGCGGCAATGGCGGCTTCATGTTCGGTTTTTGCCTTGGCATTTTCCTCGGCCTGGGCTGCTGCGGCAGCATCCTGCCTGGCTTTTTCCGCGGCCTGGTCGGCAAGGATCTGCTGCTTGGCTTCCGCGACGGCCTTGTCGACTATTGCCTGGGTTTGCGCGGCGCTTTCTTCGGCGCTTGGTTTTTGTGAGCAGCCTGTCATCACGGTGAGGGCTGTCGCGACCACCAGGATGGTTGCGGTATAGGCGAGCAGTTTGTGCAATTGGGTTTTCAAAGCGGTCTCCTTACGATGGAATAAAAATGTTGAAATATATTTCAAGCCGGACTGAGACCAAACAATGGGGCAGTGGTTCAGCTTTTGCGGGTTGATCGATCTTATTGAGCATTCCATAATTAGCGACAAACATGCCGTTCGGGCTGAGGTATCGAAGCCCAATCACCAGGCGGTCTACACCCTTCGATACCTCAGGGCGAACGGTGTAATGAATAACGGAAAGATCAGTAATGAGTAAATAAATCCTGATTTGCACCGCGGCGCATCATACCGCAATCCTGATTATTGCCAGGCAACTGTTGGCGTCTTGGGGACGCGGACGGTTTGAATCGATAGCCAGACGCAGTCCGCTTTTCCTATGGCCGCGCTTTCGGTAAGATAGGGTGTGCCGCCTCAAGCGGCGCTGAGAATGAATCCCCGGTGTTTTGAATTTCTATCCTTCCTGCAGAGATGGCCCCGCGCCGATTCCTGCTGTTTTTCTGGTACAGAACGTGAATGCTGTTTTATCTCCGGCTGCCCTGCGCCGCAAGGCGCGCCTTGATTCCCTTGCCGCGATAGAATTTCCGGCCGACCTGCCGGTGGTGCAGAAGCGCGAGGACCTGGCGCGCGCCATTGCCGATAACCAGGTGGTGATCGTGTGCGGCGAAACCGGCTCGGGCAAGACCACGCAGTTGCCTAAGATCTGCCTGACGCTGGGGCGCGGGGTGCTGGGCTGCATCGGCCATACTCAGCCGCGACGGGTGGCGGCGCGCACCGTTGCGACGCGCATCGCGTTCGAGTTGAAGACCGAGCTGGGCGGCGCGGTCGGCTACAAGGTGCGCTTCCACGACAAGGTGTCGCAGGACACCAGCGTCAAGCTGATGACCGACGGCATCCTGCTGGCCGAGATCCACAGCGACCCGCTGCTCAGGAATTACGACACGCTGATCATCGACGAGGCGCACGAGCGCAGCCTGAACATCGATTTCCTGCTCGGCTACCTCAAGCAGCTGTTGCCGCGCCGCCCGGATCTCAAGCTGATCATCACTTCCGCGACGCTGGACGCCGACCGCTTCTCCAGGCATTTCAATGCATTGGTGATCGAAGTGTCCGGGCGCAGTTATCCGGTCGAGACACGCTATCGCCCGCTGCAGATCAGCGAGGAGGGGGAGGCGCAGGATGTGCCGCAGGCGGTGAGCAGCGCGCTGGTTGAACTCGCGGCGGGGGGCTTGCGCGGCGACGTGCTGGTATTCCTGCCCGGAGAGCGCGAGATACGCGACACCGCGGAAGCCTTGCGCAAGCACCACCCGAAAGGAATAGAGGTGCTGCCGCTGTTCGCACGGCTGTCGGCGGCGGAACAGGACAGGGTGTTCAAGACCGGTGCTCAGCGGCGCGTGGTGCTGGCGACCAACGTCGCGGAAACCTCGCTGACCGTGCCCAATATCGGTTACGTGATCGACTGCGGCTTGGCGCGGGTGAACCGCTACAGCATCCGGCAGAAGGTTGAGCAGCTGCACATCGAGAAGATCTCGCGCGCCGCCGCGAACCAGCGTGCCGGGCGTTGCGGTCGCGTGATGAGCGGCGTGTGCGTGCGCTTGTACGACGAGGCGGATTTTTTGCAGCGCGTGGAATTCACCGACCCGGAAATTTTCCGCGTGTCTCTGGCGACCGTGATCCTGCGCATGAGCGCGCTTGAACTCGGGGAAATTTCAGAATTTCCATTTATCGAACCGCCCACCCCGCGCATGATCGCGGACGGCTACCAGTTGCTCGCCGAACTCGGCGCGATAGACGAGTCACGCCAACTCACCCAGTTGGGCCATGAACTCGCAAAATTGCCGCTCGACCCGAAGATCGCACGCCTGCTGCTGGCGGGGCGGCAATATCACTGCCTGACGGAGATCCTGATCATCGCCAGCGCGCTGTCAGTGCAGGACCCGCGTGAACGTCCGCTGGACAGACAGGAAGCGGCGGACGCGGCGCACAAGCGGTTTGCCGACGAGCGTTCGGATTTTCTCGCCTACCCGAAGATATGGGCATGGTTCGAGCAGGCGCTGGCGGATAAAAAGTCCAATCGCCTGCTAGCTGAAGAGTGCCGCAGGAATTTCCTGTCGCCGCTACGGCTGCGCGAGTGGCGCGAGCTGCACCAGCAGCTGCACGGGCAGGTTGCGGAAATGGGGATGCTAAAAAACTCCCTCTCTCACCGGGGGAGGGCTGGGGAGGGGGAGAGTCCTTTGCGTCATTCCGCGTTGCCTGAAGCGCTTCTGACCCGCGCGCGCGAACTGCGAAAAAATGCAACGGACGCCGAAAATCTGCTTTGGCAGTTGTTGCGTAGAAATCAGATTCTCGGATACGATTTTCGACGCCAGCATCCGGCAGGTTCATATATTCTGGACTTTTATTGTCATCAGGCAAAGCTGGCGATTGAGCTGGATGGGGGGCAACATGCCGAGGAAGCGCAACGTGCGCACGATGATAAACGTAGTGACTGGCTGGAAGCGCAGGGGATCAAGGTGCTGCGTTTTTGGAACAATGAGGTGCTGACGAATACTGAGGGGGTGCTGCAAAGTTTGTTTGACTGGCTGTGTGAAAAATCATCTACAAGCACCCCCTCCCTAGCCCTTCCCCGAGGGGAGAGGGAACAGTCTGGCGGAGTGCATGGGGTTAGCCCCTCTCCCCTCGGGGGAGGGGTTGGGGAGGGGGCGCAACCCGCCACCTACGAGCAGATCCACAAGGCCCTGTTGTGCGGGCTGCTCGGCAACATCGGCATGAAGAGCGTGGAAAGCAACGAGTACCTGGGCGCGCGCGGCATCAAGTTCTTCATCGCGCCGAATTCGGTGCTGGCAAAAAAAGGCACGAAATGGGTGATGGCGGGCGAACTGATAGAGACGCACCGTTTGTACGCGCGTTGCGTCGCGCGCATCGAACCGGAGTGGCTGGAAGAGGTCGGCAGTCATCTGATCAAGCGGCATTATTACGACCCGCATTGGGAAAAAAAAGCCGCGCAGGTCGTGGCCTACGAGCGCAGCACGCTGCACGGCCTGTTGCTCAATGCCAAAAAGCGCGTGAATTACGGTCCGATGAATGTGGCGGAGTCGCGCGAGGTGTTCATACGCCAGGCGCTGGTCGGCGGCGAGTTCGAGACGCGCGCTCCATTTTTCGCGCATAACCAGAAGCTGATCGCAGACATCGAGGCACTGGAGCACAAATCGCGCCGTCCCGATGTGCTGGTGGACGAAGAGCTGATCTTCGCGTTCTACGACAGCCGCATCCCCAGCCATTTCTCAGGGCATGGCCTCCACAACGGCGCGACTTTCGAAGCGTGGCGCAAGGAGGCGGAGCACAAAGATCCGAAGTTGCTCTACCTGAAAAAGGACGATCTGATGCGCCACGAGGCGGCGGGCATCACCACCGACCAGTATCCGCCGCAGCTGAACATGGACAACGTCAGCTTCGCGCTGGGCTACAACTTTTCGCCGGGCAGGAACGATGACGGCATCACGCTCACCGTGCCGCTCGCGCTGATCAACCAGGTGGTCGCGGCGCGCTGTGAATGGCTGATCCCGGGTATCCTGGCGGAGAAGGTGGCGCAACTGGTCAAGACACTGCCGCAAAAACTGCGCCGCAATCTGGTGCCGGTGCCGGAATTCGCGGCGGCGTTCTGCCGTGAAGTGCAGCCATCCGGTGCGCCGCTGCTCCAGGCGCTGGCACGCTACATCCGCGAGCAGAAACAGATCGATGTGCCGCTGGATGCGTTCCGCCCGGAACAGTTGCCGCCGCATTTGCTGATGAATTTTCGCATCGTCGACGAGCATGGCCGCCAACTCGGCATGTCGCGCAACTTTGCCCAATTGCATGGCGAACTTGCGCCGCACGCCGCGCCAACGATCGTTGCCGCGACCGAGAAAAAGGGAGAGGCGCTTTCAGAACAACGCTACACCTCGTGGAGTTTTGGCGTTTTCGCCGAGACCAGCGTAGTGAAGCGCGCCGGACAGTCCGTGACGCTGTTCAACGCGCTGGTGGACGATGGCGACGCGGTGGTGCTGCGCGCCTTCGATACCCGCGATGCTGCGCAGGCCGCGCACCGTGGCGGCTTGCGCCGCCTGTTCATGCTGCTGTTGAAAGAGCAGGTGAAGTATCTGGAAAAGAATCTGCCCGACGCGCAGCGGCTGGGCATGCTGTTCATGGCGCCCAATTCCCCGTTTAGCGGCACGCAGCAGGAATTGCAGCAACAGATACTGGCGATGACCTTCGAGCGTTGTTGCCTGAACGATCCCTTGCCGGCGAACGAGGCGGAATTCACCGCGCGCGGCAAGGAGGCGAAGAACCGCCTGCTGCTGATCGCGCAGGAACTCGCACGGCTGGTCGGCAATGTGCTGACCGAATATCAGGCCGTGCAAAAAAACCTGCCCCAGCTCAAGGCGCACGCGCAAGCATCGCAAGATGTGCGTGCGCAACTTGAATGGCTGCTGCACAAGCGCTTCATCGCCGACACACCGTATGAACGCCTGCAGCATGTGCCGCGCTATCTCAAGGCGATCAATTTGCGCATCGAAAAATTGCGCGCCAATCCGGCGCGCGATGCGCAGTGTATCGCGCAGATGCAGCCGCTGACCCAGGCCTGGCAGAAGTTGCGCCAGGTTCAGCAGGGCAACAGCGATCCGCGCGTGGAAGAATTTGCCTGGATGTTGCAGGAACTGCGCGTGTCGCTGTTCGCGCAGGAACTCAAAACGCCGGTGATCGTTTCTGTGAAACGGCTGGAGAAGATGCTGGCGGGGATCAGGAATTAGCGAAGTATCTTGGCCGCGCTAAATTTGATTGGCGGGAAACAGTTGACGATGAATACCCCGGCAGACATTATTTTCACCGGTGGTATCCCGGCAGTCGGGCGGATATCCGGCCGACTGCCGAATGAATATGCCCGGCCATCTGCGCAGCGATGCTGATGGCCGGATTGACCTGGAGCGATGATGGAACATCTGAATTACACATTATTCATGCTGCTCAACGCCGCGCCCGGCGCCCCGGCTGCCGCGGTCGGCATTGCCAGGTTTTTGGCGGAAGGCGTGATCTGGCTGGTGCCTGCGGGGCTGGTCATCGGCTGGTTGCGGGGCAGTTCGGCTGTCCGGCAGATTTTGGTTGCCGCAACGGTTTCGGGATTGGCGGGTTTGTTTATCAACCAGTTGATCGGTTTGGCCTGGTATCACCCCCGGCCTTTCGAGGCCGGAATCGGCCAGACGCTGATTCCCCATGCCCGTGACAGCTCGTTTCCGAGCGACCATCTGACCTTGATCTGGGCCGTTGCATTCTGTCTGTTGATGCATGCGCAAACCCGGTTTGCGGGATGGGTGCTGGCCCTGCTGGGAATACCGGTTGCCTGGGCACGTATTTATCTGGGGGTGCATTTCCCGCTGGATTTCCTGGGCGCGGCGCTGGTGGCACTGGGCAGCGTCTGGCTCATCTCCCGGGTGGAACGGAGGCTGGTTGCGGTGTTGATGGATTTGTTGCTGCCTGCTTATCTGGCGATATTTTCCGGTTTGATCCGCAAGGGATGGGTGAAAAAATAAGCCGTTTCGCCGGTGGCAGATTTGATGATGCGCATTGCGGAAGGATTGCATTTGCATCCTGCCGTGATTCAAATTGCATTTGTCCCGGTCAGAATACCCTGAGTTTGAACTGCAGGGAAAGCGCTCCGTACAACCTGTTCTGGTAACTGGGCACAATCAGCAGGTTCACCCCGAGATTCCTGTATTCGATACTGGCCGTGGGGATGCGGCGGGAAACCAGCCGCCATTCAAATCCCGGGAGCGATACTTCCTGCATGTTCCGAATTCGGGCCGGGCTCTGCGCCATGCTGGCCGGGGGCGGGTTCAGCCGTAAACAAGAAAGTACAGCACCAGCAGAAGTGCTCCGGCCAGGAATATAACCACAAATTTCATTTTTTGCTCAGACCTTTTTTTGTACTGGGCAAAAAGGTTTTCATCGGAATTGTCGGCCAAAATAAATCTCCGTTGGTCAGGTTTTGGTTTTGATACTGTTGCGCTCGGATTGAACGAATCAATCGCGTCGCGTACACCGCGGCCAATTAAATCAGTCCGGGTTCGCGCCATTCTACGTTGTCCCTGCCATTTAAGCATGCAGGCGCGGAAAGGAAGCCGGCATCAGCGCCGTCAAAATGCGCGCTGTGTCGAGCAACACCGGTATTACCGTGCGCTGCGGTATAATCCCGCGGGTACTTCAAGTGTATATTTGAAAGAAATCATGGACGAGCAACTGCGCGAGGCTGCGCTGCAGTATCACCGCCAATCCCCGGCGGGCAAGATTACCGTTACCCCGAGCAAGCCGATGATCACCCAGCGCGATCTCGCCCTGGCGTATACGCCGGGGGTGGCGGCGGCTTGCGAAGCCATCGTGGCAAATCCGGCGGAAGCGCGCAATTTGACCGCGCGCGGAAATCTGGTGGCTGTGGTCACCAACGGCACGGCGGTGCTGGGCCTGGGCGCGATCGGCCCGCTGGCCGCCAAGCCGGTGATGGAAGGCAAGGCGGTGCTGTTCAAGAAATTTGCCGGCATCGATGTGTTCGACCTGGAGATAAACGAGCGCGATCCCGACAAGCTGGTGGACATTATCGCCGCGCTGGAACCGACTTTCGGCGGTATCAACCTGGAAGATATCAAGGCGCCTGAATGTTTTTATATCGAGCGCAAGCTGCGCGAGCGCATGAAGATCCCGGTATTCCACGATGACCAGCACGGCACGGCGATCATCGTCGGCGCGGCTTTGCTGAACGGACTCAAGGTGGTCGGCAAGGACATCGCAAAAATAAAACTGGTGGTATCCGGAGCCGGCGCCGCTGCGCTGGCCTGCCTGGATATGCTGGTCAGCCTCGGTGTGCGCATGGAGAACATCATCGTCACCGACATCAAGGGCGTGGTCTACACGGGGCGCACCGAAGAGATGGATGACAACAAGGCGCGCTATGCGGTGCAGACATCGGCGCGCAGTCTGGCCGAAGTGCTCGGCGGGGCAGACGTGTTCCTCGGCTTGTCCGCGGGCGGAGTCTTGAAACCGGAAATGATCAGGCAAATGGGCGACAGGCCGTTGATCTTTGCGCTGGCCAATCCCACGCCGGAGATTCTGCCGGATATCGCAAAAGCGGCGCGCCCCGACGCGATCCTGGCGACCGGGCGCTCCGATTATCCGAATCAGGTCAACAATGCGCTGTGCTTCCCTTATATTTTCAGGGGCGCGCTGGATGTCGGCGCTTCCACGATCAATGAAGCGATGAAGCACGCCGCCGTGCATGCGATCGCGGAGCTGGCCCAGGCCGAACAGTCGGATGCGATGGAGGAAGTCTATGGCGAGGAAAATCTGACTTTTGGCGCGGATCACCTGATCCCGAAACCGTTCGACACGCGCCTGATCACGCGTATCGCGCCCGCCGTGGCGCAGGCCGCGATGGACAGCGGCGTGGCGGAGCGGCCGATTGCCAATATGGCGGCCTATCGCGAGCAACTCGACACCTTTGTATACCACTCCAACATGCTGATGAAGCCGGTGTTCGAGGCCGCCAAGCGTGCCCCGCAGCGACTGGTGTACGCAGAGGGAGAGGAGTTCCGCGTGCTGCACGCCGTGCAGACCGTGGTGGACGAGGGCATCGCCTATCCGATCCTGGTGGGACGCCCCGAGGTGATAGCGCAGCGCATCGCGAAGCTCGGTTTGCGCATCCGCGCCGGGGAGGATTTCGAGCTGGTCAATCCCGAGAGCGACTCGCGCTACCGCGAATACTGGAGCGAGTATCACCGCCTGATGCAGCGCCACGGGGTCACGCCGGATTTGGCAAAACGCGAATTGCGCAGGCGCAATACCCTGATCGCCGCGATGCTGGTGCACAAAGGCGCGGCGGATGCGATGCTGTGCGGGACGGTGTCGCAACCGCTCAGGCATCTGCGTTATATCGACGAGGTGATCGGGCACGGCCCGGGCATGAACGTTTATGCGGCAATGAATATCCTGATGCTGCCCAGGCACACGCTGTTCATTTGCGACACCCACGTCAACCTTGATCCGAGTGCCGAGCAGATCGCCGAGATGACCATGCTGGCTGCCGAGGAAGTGCGCCGTTTCGGCTTGTTGCCGAAAGTCGCGTTGTTGTCGCATTCCAATTTCGGCAGCCATCCTGACGCCTCGGCGCGCAAGATGGGCCGCGCGCGCGAGTTGCTTGAACAGCTTGCCCCGGGGCTGGAAGTTGAAGGCGAGATGCACGGCGATGCCGCGTTGTCGGAAAGCCTGCGTACGGAGACGTTTCCTTCCGCGCGGTTTAAGGGCGCCGCGAACCTGCTCATCATGCCCAATCTGGATGCGGCCAATATTGCCTATAATCTGTTGAAGATGGCGGCCGGAGACGGTGTCACGATAGGCTCGATTTTGTTGGGGGCGAACAAGTCGGTGCATATCCTGACTTCTACAGCGACGGTGCGGCGTATCGTGAACATGAGCGCGCTGGCGGTTGCCGGCGTGAAAAAACACTAGGGGGAAGAGTATGGCAATGAACAAACAGGAAGCCGCGATGCTGCGCGAAGAGATCGAGATGCTGATGCAGGAGCGCACCAGGTTGCTCAAGGTGGTGGGCGCGGCGGCGGTGCTGGTGGCGAATACCGACCCGGAATCCTTGCGCGACGAGACTATGGATGCCGCCGAGATGCTTTCGGAAACGCTGAATGCCCTGCCCGAAGAAACGCTCAAGGACGCGTTGGAGGCGGTGCAGGCCGAGGCCGGATAAAACATCGATGCAGAATCGGCTGGGTTTGATACTTACCGGCGGCGGGGCACGGGCCGCCTATCAGGTCGGCGTCCTCAAGGCCATCGCTGACTCGATGCCGCGCGGCGCGCGCAGTCCTTTTCCCATCATTTGCGGCACTTCGGCCGGCGCGCTGAATGCCGCCGCGCTCGCGGCGAATGCGCAAAATTTTCGCAAGGCCACCCAGTATCTGGCCAATACCTGGAGGGGCTTTCACGCCAACCGGGTATATCGCACCGACTTTATCGGAGTGTTCAGCAATTCCATGTTATGGCTTGCCGGCATGGTATTCAGCGCGTTCAATATCAACAAGCTTAACCGTGTCTCGCTGCTGGACAATTCACCGCTGGTTGAACTCCTGGAAGATATGGTGCCCTATGAAAACATCCAGAAAAATATCGATGCGGGTTTTTTGCACGCACTCAGCATCACTGCATCCGGCTATGGCTCCGGGCAATCGGTGACTTTTTATCAGGGCGTGAAGCAGCTGGTGCCGTGGCGGCGCACCGGGCGGGTGGGTACGCCGACACAGATCGAGATCAAGCACCTGCTGGCGTCCGCCGCGCTGCCGTTCATTTTTCAGGCGAAACTGATCAATCGTGAATATTTCGGCGACGGCTCGATGCGCCAGATCGCGCCGCTCAGCCCCGCGCTGCATCTGGGAGCAACGCGGGTGCTGGTGATCGGCGTGACGCTCAACGGCTACGCCGAATATCCTGACCGCGGCACTATAGGCGATTACCCCACCCTGGCCAGGATCGCAGGACATGCCCTCAACAGTATTTTTCTTGACAGCATGGAAGTCGATCTGGAGAGGGTAAAAAAGATCAATGACCTGGTCGCCATCATGCCGGAAGAGATGCGCGCGCGCGCCAATCTCAGGCATGTCGATGTGCTGGTTGTTTCGCCCAGCCAGCCGCTGGAAAAGATCGCCGAGCGGTATGCCTCGGAAATGCCCTGGACGATACGTCTGCTGTTGCGCCTGGTCGGAGCAAGACAGAGCGGGGGGATATTGCTGAGTTATCTGCTTTCCGAAAGCAAATACACCCGTGCGCTGATCGATCTGGGTTATCAGGACACGTTGAACAGGCGCGACGAAATCCTTCGCTTTCTCGAGCAGCCCGGCGCAGAGATGCCTGAATGAAAACCGGTTCATCCAGCGAGCGAACCTGGCGGGTGCTGAATCTGTTGGCGGACGGCGAATTTCATTCCGGTGAAGTGCTGGCCGCCCAGCTGGGTGTGACCCGTGCCAGTGTGTTCAATGCATTGACCGGCGCCGCCGACTTTGGCGTTGATTTGCAGCGAATTCGCGGCCGCGGCTATCGCCTGGCGCATCCCTGGCAAAGATTGGAGCGCGGGGAAGTTTTGCGCTGGCTGGGCGCGGATGCCGAACATTTCGACATTGAGATATTGCCGCAAGCGACATCCACCAACACATTGTTGCTGCAACGCGCCGTGACCGGGGCACCGCAAGGCAAGGTTCTGGCGGCGGAACTGCAAACCGCGGGGCGCGGCAGGATGGGCCGGACCTGGCATTCGAGCCTGGGCAGCTCGCTGACCTTTTCGCTGCTGTGGCGGTTTGATTGCGGGTTGAATGCGTTGACGGGATTGAGCCTGGCGGCAGGTATTGCGATAGTGAGGGCATTGAACAAATTGGGTGCTCAGGGAGTCCGGCTGAAGTGGCCCAATGATATTTTGACCGCGCAGGGAAAACTGGGCGGGGTGCTGATCGAGGCCCAGGGCGATATGCTCGGCCCCAGCGCGGTGGTGATCGGCATCGGCCTGAATTGCAGCTTGCCGGCCAGCCTGGCGCCACAGATCGGCCAACCGGCATCCGCGCTTGATGAAGTGTGCGCAGTGATGCCCGCGCGCAACCAGTTGCTGGCCGTGTTGTTGCGGGAGCTGCGATTGGTGCTGCAGGGGTTTGGGCAGGGCGGCTTCCCGGCTTTGCGCGCCGAATGGGAGCAATGCAACATGCATCAGCACAAGGCGGTGCAATTGCACATGCCGGATGGCTCATTGGTCAGCGGAATAGTCCGCGGAGTCAACGACAGCGGGGAGTTGTGCCTGGAAACCGCGCAGGGATTGAAGCATATTAATTCAGGGGAATTACAGGTGCAGCGATGCGACTTCTGATCGATGCAGGCAATACGCTCATCAAGTGGGCCCTGGTGAATGACGGCGATTGGGTGGGCAATGGCGCGCTGCCGGTCGGCCGGGCAGATGAACTGCCCCGCACTTTTGCCGGATGGCTGGACAAGACCGGGGCCGTGCCGCGCGATATACGGCAGATCTGGGTGAGCAATGTCGCAGGTGAAGAGGTCGCCCGGCGCATTCAGGAGATCAAGGCCGTCCAGCCGGGCTTGATCCATTTCATCGCGGCGCGGGAACGGCAGTGTGGCGTGCACAACAACTACTCCGATACCGGCCAGCTTGGCAGCGACAGGTGGGCGGCATTGATTGCGGCATGGAATCTGGAGCAGCGGAACTGCCTGGTGGTGGATTGCGGCACGGCAATCACGGTCGATACTTTGTCCGGGCAGGGGGAGTTTCTCGGCGGACTGATTTTGCCCGGCCCGGATTTGATGCAACGCAGCCTGGTCGGCGCAACAAATCAATTGAAAATGGAGCAGGGCAAGTACGCCGCATTCCCCTTGAACACCGCGGATGCGCTGTTCAGCGGGGCGGTTCAGGCCTGTTGCGGCGCGATTGAACGGCAATATGCATTGCTTGGCGATGATAGTGCGCCGGTGGTTCTGGGCGGCGGAGCGGCGGGGATGTTGCGGGAAAATATCAAGCTGCCGCTGAGGGTGGTTGATAATCTTGTCCTGCAGGGACTGTTGCTGATCGCCGGTGAGGCGGATAACAAATGAGAAAGCTGTTCTGGATATTGTTGCTGGGCAATGTGGTTCTGTTTGCGGCAATGCAGCGCGGATGGATGGGATGGGGGGATCAAGAACCCCAGGCGCAACCCGCGTTGAACCGGGAAAAGATCCGCTTGCTGGATTCTGCGCAAAACGTTCCGGCAAAGAATCCACCCGCGTCCGCCCAGCTTAATATGCCGGCATCGGCACCCGTCCAGGTCAAGGCAGCGCACGCAACCGCCCCTGCACTTTCTCCCGGTCAGGCAGGGGCATTGGGCAAGTCTGTCCAATCCCGCAATGCCCAGGCCTGTATGGAGTGGGGTGAATTTTCGGGCCCGGATCTGGCACGTGCCGCCGCCGCACTCTCGGGCATGCAATCTGGCGTTAAATTAAGCAGGCGCCAGGTTGAACGGGACATTGGTTACTGGGTATATATTTCCCCGCTCAAAAGCAGGGCTTCGGCCAACAGGAAAGTCGCTGAACTCAAGGCGCTGGGTGTCAGTGAGTATTTTATAGTCCTGGCCGCGGGCCCCTGGCACAACGCCATTTCTCTGGGCGTGTTCAAAACACGTGATGCCGCGCAAAACTATCTCAATTACCTGCGCACCAGGGGTGTGCACACCGCGAAAGTTGGCGCACGCGTCAGCAAGGTTAAAGAAACCATATTCAAATTGGGCATGGTGGATGCCGTGACAGCGGCAAAATTGACCGCCATGCAAAAAGATTTCCCCGGCAGCGAGCTGAAGGAAGTTCCCTGCGCATTGACAAGATAGGCCTAAATCTGGAGAATGCCGCGCTCTTCGCGGTGATATAGCTCAGGTGGTTAGAGCGCAGCACTCATAACGCTGAGGTCGGTGGTTCAAATCCACCTATCACCACCAAACAATTCGCTCCAATGTGGTTACATTGCGATCCAGAGTGCCGTGCCAGGAAAATTCCACATAAAAACCTTCGGTTGCCAAATGAACGAGTATGACTCGGAGAAAATGGCGGACTTGCTGCGCGCCTGGGGGGGTATGGAACAGACCGGCGATCCGGCGGAAGCTGACGTCATCCTGTTCAACACCTGCTCAATTCGCGAGAAAGCCGAAGAAAAAGTTTTTTCCGACTTGGGACGGGTGCGCCCCCTGAAACTGGACAACCCGGATCTGCTGATCGCCGTGGGCGGTTGCGTGGCCAGCCAGGAAGGCGCGGCAATCCTGAAGCGCGCGCCCTATGTCGATGTGGTGTTCGGCCCGCAGACGCTGCACCGGTTGCCGCAGTTGCTGGAGGCGCGCCGCGCCACCGGACGCGCGCAAGTGGATATCAGTTTTCCCGAAATCGAAAAGTTCGACCACCTGCCCGCGCCCACCACAGTCTCCAGTTCTGCCTACGTGTCCATCATGGAAGGCTGCAGTAAATACTGCACGTTCTGCGTCGTGCCCTACACGCGCGGCGAAGAAGTTTCGCGGCCCCAGGCTGACGTGATGCGTGATGTGCGGGAGCTGGTCGGGCAAGGGGTGAAAGAAGTGACCCTGCTCGGGCAGAATGTGAATGCCTATCGGGGCGTCAGCGAAGACGGCGACACGGTGGATTTCGCATTTTTATTGCAGGCCATCGCCGCACTGGACGGAATTGCGCGCATCCGCTACACCACTTCGCATCCCCGGGACATGGCGCAGCGGCTGATCGATGTGTATGCGACCACGCCCAAGCTGGTCAGCCATTTGCATCTGCCGGTGCAGTCCGGTTCGGACCGCATCCTGGCCGCGATGAAACGCGGCCACACCGTGCTGGAATACAAATCCATCATCCGCCGGGTGCGCGCGGCACGCCCCGGTATCTGCATCACCTCGGATTTCATCGTCGGGTTTCCCGGCGAGACGGAGCAGGATTTCGAGGCGACCATGAAGCTGATCGACGAGATAGGTTTCGATAACAGCTTCAGCTATTTGTACAGCCCGCGCCCCGGCACACCCGCCGCCGAACTGCGCGATGACACTCCCCACGAAGTGAAGGCCGGACGTCTGAAACGCCTGCAGGATCGCATCGCCGAACAGGAGGATGCGGTGGCCCGCTCGATGCTGAACACGACCCAGCGCGCGCTGGTCGAGGGCATGTCAAAAAAGGACGCGTCAGAACTGGCGGCGCGCACCGACAACAATCGTGTCGTGAACTTCAGCGGCCCCCCAGGCATGATAGGCAGGTTCGTCGAAGTGAAGATCACGCAGGTGGTGCGCCATACCTTGCGCGGTGAACTGGTTGCAGACGCGGGATGAGCAACAGGCTTACGCTGGCGGTGCAATATGCGAGCGCGGTCGCGGAGTTGCCGACCCGCGCGCAATTCCGGCGCTGGGTAAAAATCGCGCTGCAACGCGACCTGGTTGTTACTTTGCGCGTCGTCGACGAGGCAGAGGGGCGCGAGCTGAACAAAAATTATCGCGGCAAGGATTACGCCACCAACGTGCTGACTTTTTTTTACGATGGGGCCGGGTCCGGCGATTCCGGCCCGCTGTCGGGGGATGTGGTGATTTGCGCGCCGGTTGTGATGAAGGAAGCTTGCGCGCAGAAAAAGAATATATTGGCGCATTATGCGCATCTGACCATACATGCGATTTTGCACCTGCAGGGTTACCTGCATGAAAGCGATGGCGAGGCTGCAGCCATGGAAACACTGGAAACCGCACTAATGCTAAAATTGAACTACCCCGATCCTTATCAGGCAAGCCAGAACTAAAATGGACGACTCAGAGAGTAACAAGCCCAGTTTGTTGGAGCGGCTTTCCACGATGTTGCTGCGTGAACCGGAAGACCGCGAGCAACTGGTCGCCCTTTTGCATTCGGCTTTCGAACGCAACCTGCTGGACGCCGATGCGCTGTCGATGATGGAAGGGGTAATGCAGGTTTCCGAACGGCAGGTGCGTGAAATCATGATTCCCCGCGCGCAAATGGATGTCATCGACATCAGCGAACCGCCCGAAAAATTCATCCCATTCGTGATCGAAACCGCGCACTCGCGCTTCCCGGTGATCGATGGCGACAAAGACAACATCATCGGCGTGCTGCTGGCGAAGGATCTGCTGCGCTACTACGCCGGGGAAGAATTCAATGTGCGCGATATGCTGCGCCCCGCCGTATTCGTTCCCGAGGCAAAACGTCTCAATGTCCTGTTGCGCGATTTTCGCAGCAACCGCAACCACATCGCGATGGTGGCGGACGAATACGGGGGGATATCGGGGATGGTGACCATCGAGGATGTGCTCGAGCAAATAGTCGGCGATATCGAGGATGAATACGATTTTGACGACGACGAAGACAACATAATCGCGGACAGCTCCGGCCAGTATCGTGTCAAGGCCGATACCGAGATCGCCGATTTCAATGCTGTACTCGGCACGGAATTCAGCGATGAAGAGTACGACACGGTGGGGGGGCTGGTGCTGAAGGTTGCGGGACAGCTGCCCAAACGCGGAGACCGGATACAGCTGGGTGAACTGATGTTTACCGTGCTCAGGGCGGACAGTCGCAGGCTATATTCATTGCTGGTCGAACGCAAAAAAGCCCCTGCAGAAATTTTCTGAACCCGATTCCGCCCCTGCTTTCGCCGGGCTGTTCCTTCCGCAGTATAGTTGCAATTGCCATAGTTCAAGTGGCTGAATCACCGGATTTGGTATATCTTGCGCGGCAAGAGCACGTCTGGGCATATATACATCACTGGGGGAGACCATGTTTGATGAATTTGATCGGGAGATTTTTACCGGCGGTCAGCTGATTTTCAAATATGGCGACATGGGTGATTGCGCCTATCTTATCGAGGAAGGCTCGGTAGAAGTCCTGGTTACCAAGGATGGCGGTGAACAGCGGATAAGATCGATCGGCAAGGGCGAGTTGTTCGGCGAGGTGTCCCTGATTGACTATCGGCCGCGCACTGCAACCGTAAAAGCGCTTGAGAGAACAGTGCTGGTGCCCATCCCGCGCAAGATGATGGAGGGGCTGCTGGAGAAAAGCGACCCGATCCTGCGCCACTTGCTGCTGGTCATACTTGAACGTTTCAGGCATAGAAACAACAATTCGATGTTGCCGGAAACCGGCACCACAATTCCCCCCGAGCAGTCAAAACGCCACAGCATTGTGAGGGGCGAGGCGACACAAAAGCTTTCGCTCGCGCACGGGCTGAAACGCGCCCTGACCCACGAAGAATTCAGGCTTTATTACCAGCCGATTTGCAATCTTGCCGACGGGCGTATCGCCGGATTCGAGGAGTTGATCCGCTGGCATCATCCGTCTGACGGCGTGATGCAGCCCAAGGATTTCCTGTGGATTGCCGAGCAGACCGGCTTGATACATGAAATCGGCCTTTGGGCGCTCAAGCGCACCAGCAGGGACTGGCCAACACTGAGGAAATTCACCGATTACCAATTCCCGTTTATCAATGTGAATATATCGGCCTCCCAGTTAAACAACGAAATGTTTGTGGAAGATGTCGAGGCTATCATCGCCGGGCAGAATCTGAATGCCGCCGAATTGAAGCTGGAATTGACAGAAACAGCCATGGTCGAGCACCCCGAGTCTGCGCTGAAGATCATGCGCAGGCTTATCAAGCTGGGGTGCGGCCTAGTACTCGATGATTACGGCGCGGGTCATTCCGGGCTCAAACATCTCCAGCAATACCCGCTCACCACGCTGAAGCTCGATGGCACGTTCGTCGAACCCATGTTGCAGTCAGCCCAGAGCCGGGAAATCGTCCGGTCATCTATTGCCCTGGCACATTCGCTGGGCATGACGGTGATTGCTGAAAGTGTCGAAACCGAAGGGTTGAGGGAAAAGCTCCTGGAAATGAAGTGCGACTTCGGCCAGGGATGGTATTTCGGCAGGCCCGCCACGTTGCAGGAATTGGCACTTCGTTATGCAAAGCCCGACAGCAGCTAGGGCTGTCCGGCCTCAGAATGTTTCTTCAGGG
Source organism: Candidatus Gallionella acididurans (assembly GCA_001577345.1). GTDB lineage: Bacteria > Pseudomonadota > Gammaproteobacteria > Burkholderiales > Gallionellaceae > Gallionella > Gallionella acididurans. The sequence continues at coordinate 19,538 of LSLI01000004.1, read as the reverse complement.
CCCAGGTAGCGCCATTGCCCCACCGGCAGATTACCGAGTTTTACCCTGCCGATACGTATGCGTTTCAGTCCGGTTACGTTCAACCCGACCAGTTCGCACATGCGCCGGATCTGGCGCTTTTTTCCTTCCTGTAGCACGAAACGCAACTGGTCTTCATTTTGCCAGCTTACCTTGGCAGGCTTGAGATATTCCCCGTCCAGTTTAAGTCCCCGGCTGAGCAAAGCCAGCCCGCTGTCTTCCAGTTTTCCCTGTACCCGCACCAGATATTCCTTGTCCACCTTGGAATCTTCGCCTATCAGTTGTTTCGCGATGCGCCCGTCCTGGGTGAGCACCAGCAGTCCCTGTGAATCAATATCCAGGCGGCCTGCCGGAGCAAGCCCCAGCAACTGGCTGCGGTGAAAGCGCAACGGCGATTGATCCTCCGCCCAGCGTGTCGCGCTATCCAGCAAAGTGACCGCCGGTTTGTAGTTGTGTTCGGCCTGGCCGGAAACGTAGCCCACGGGTTTGTTGAGCAAAATCGTCACACGCTGCTGCTGGGTATTTTGTGCGGGGCTGCGTAATTTTACCTGCTGGTCTGGATAGACCTTGCTGCCCAGTTCGTCGACGATTATTCCGTCGACTTCCACCCAGCCTTTTTCGATATAGCCATCCGCCTCGCGACGGGAACAAAGGCCGAGTTCGGACATGCGTTTGGAGAGGCGGATTTTTTCCATGGAATATTTGCCAGCGTTTTACCTGAGGCGCGATTTAAGCATAAAGCCGGGTGCGCGGAGCATAATAATGCGAAATTACGCGGTGCAAGGCTGTGCTTTCAGCGCTGCTGGAACCTCAAATGGCCGGATATACGCGCTGTAGTGTTATCGGCTGAACAGGCCCGCAGCGTCCGGCTTTTGCTCCATGGCCTGTTCGATTTCTTTTTTGGTCAGGATGCCCTGGTGATGTCCGACCAGCTTGCCGGAAGGCGAGTAAAGAAAACTGGTCGGCAAGCCAACCAGCCCGCCGAAATCAGCGGCAGTATCTTCATTGCCGAACACGATGGGATAGGAAATGGATAGTTTGTTGACTACATCCGTCACTTTTTGGCGGCTTTGATACATCACCGCCACCCCGAGCACCTGCATATCCTTGTGCTGTTGTTGCAATGCAACGAGGTCGGGCATTTCCTGTAGACAGGGCTCGCACCACGGCGCCCAGAAGTTGACCAGCACCCACCGTCCTTGCAGGCCCGAAAGCGTGTAATGCGCGCCGTCCTTGTCCTTGAGCGACCAGCCGTCGGCCAGGGCAATGGACACCGGCAAGAATAAAAGGAGCGCGGCGAGCAGTGTTGCCTTGTGCAAGATGCGCTTGTTGTGTGCGTGGTTCATGGGGCAGGTCAGAAGGTTTGGTGTACACCCAGCGTCAGGACATATTGTGGCACGAGTTGCAGCGAGCTGACATTCTGGTAGACGGGCAGCTGGATGAAACCATAGACTGAAGTGCCGCCGCCGAGGCGTACCGTTGCGCCCGGGGCCAGATAAGCCAGCGTGCCGCCGCTGATGGAGGCGCCGGTCAGCACATCGGTAAATACACCGGTGCCCTGGTCGCTGTTCCGGCGGATGATGTTGAGTTGCAGCATCGGCGAGACCCTGGCGCCGAAGCCGGCATAACGTATGCCGGTATTCAGCGAATAGGCGTCGCCCGGGCGATAGGTTCCGCCCAGCCCTTCGTCCACCAAGGGTGAAATGGCGTGCTGCACAGTGCCCTGGACGAACCATCCATATGTGCTGAACAGGCCTGAAGTGTATCCGCCCAAGATAATGTCGGTTGAGCCGGTGCCGAGTTGCAGGCCTGCGTCCAGTGGAGCGCCGGCGCCGGGGCCCCCGGTGAAATTGGCATTGGTGCTTCCGGTAGGCAGCTTGATACCGGCAATCAGGCCGGCGCTTCCATCCGCAGAAAGACCGCTGTAGTGGCCGATGATGCGCACGTCGCCGATGCCGTTGTCGGAAGAGGTTGCGCCGTTGCTGCCCTGGGGCACCGTGGCCGGGGTGTCGGTGACGGGGTTGAGCTGACCGTTGGTGCTGTGGTTGCGGGCCAGGTAGGGGATCTGGAAGCTGACCCCCCATGCTTCGCTGTTATAGTTGAACGATGCGATGGCGATTTGTGTTTTGGTATCGGTCTCGATTTCCTGGCCGTTGGCATACAGGGTGTTGATCAGCGCGGAAGAAGGTTTGCCGCTGCCATATATCATGGTGTTCTGGTTGATGTAGGTGTAGGACAGATCGGCAGACAAGCCGGACATCGTGCTGACACCCTGGCTGCCCCAGTCCGTGGACAAGGTGTCTCCGCAAGAGGCGCAGGCAAGGGCGTTGTTCATTGTGGTGAGCGCCAGTATGGTCACTGCAGCGGCCATGAATATTGCCGGGTATGGGCGGATATGGGAGGGAGTCTGTGCGGTGTTCATGCCGTTACTGTCTGCTGATTGATGACTGTGAAAATTATATAGGGTGCTGCCGTTCACCCCCTGCGGCATATTGCCGCACCCGCAATTGCCGGAGAGGTTCGACTGGATGGCAGTGTGTGCAGCGAATCGGTTATGCTGCGCGGGTTTTGCAACACATCCGGCAATGGATTCCCGTATGGACTTATTGAAAAACAAATATGGATGGGCATTGCTTGCCGGTTCGGCCTGCCTGTTCGGTTTTGCTCCGTTCGGGATTTACCCGATACCGGTACTGGCACTCGCGATCCTGTTTGCCCTTTGGCAGCGCGCGGACACGCCCCGTGGCGCGGCACATCTGGGCTTTGCTTTTGGTCTGGGTCTGTTTGGCGCGGGCATAAGCTGGATCTATGTCGCGCTGCATGATTACGGTGACATGGCTATGCTGCTCGCTCTGCCGGCCACCATGCTGTTCTGCGCATTCCTCGCCCTGTTCACGGCATTGGCCGGTTATCTCCAGGCACGCATTCCCGCTGCGAATGCCCTGCGCATGGTGCTGGTGATGCCCGCGGCATGGGTGTCGGTCGAGTGGTTGCGCGGCATGATATTCACCGGATTCCCATGGCTGACCCTGGGCTATGCGCACAGCGACAGTCCGCTGGCAGGCTATGCGCCCATCCTGGGCGTATATGGTGTTTCGCTGGTGGCGGCGATCAGCGCGGGGCTGCTGGCGTACATCTCGATAAACCTACTGCGTGAGCCGATAGCTGCGTTGCACAGTACTCGCTCCGGCGCCTATCCAAATGATATGTCTTGGTCGCTGCGTTCCGCGCGCCTTGCTATCGGCTCACTCGCAACGGTTTCTCGAGGTGTCCGTTCGGCATTGTTGATACTGGCTTTGCTGTGGTTGGGCGGCGCGCTGCTGCGCACGGTCGCATGGACGCAGCCGCATGGCGAGCCGTTCACGGTGGCACTGGTACAAGGCAATATAGCAGAGAGCCTGAAGTTTCACGAAGATGCGGTGGCGGGCACGCTGGAAACTTACCGGCGGCTGGTTACGCAAAGTCCGGCGCGCCTTATCGTGCTGCCGGAGACCGCGTTGCCATTGCTGCGCCGTGACGTGCCGGAAAATTATGTGCAGCGTTTGCGCGATCACGCCATACAAAATAATGGCGACGCGCTGATCGGGGTGTTCGAGCGGGACAACGGAAATTATTACAACAGCGTGTTCACACTGGGAACTGATGCCGAACAGCATTACCGCAAGCAGCATCTGGTCCCACTGGGAGAATTTATCCCGCTGCGGCCAGTGCTCGGCTGGTTCATCAACGGGGTGCTGGACATCCCTATGGGTGACCTGACGAGCGGGGGTCGGTTGCAGGCGCCGCTTGATATCATCGGACAGCATGTCGCGGTCAATATCTGTTACGAAGATGCGTTCGGCGAAGAAATCATCCGCGCCCTGCCACAGGCCACCCTGCTGGTAAATGTTACCAACGATGCATGGTATGGACATTCCCAGGCAGCCGCGCAGCACAACCAGATTTCGCAAATGCGCGCGCTGGAAACCGGCCGCATGATGTTGCGCGCCACCAACACCGGTGTGACTTCCATCATCGGCCCGTATGGCAGGGTGTTGCAACAGTTGCCGCAGCACCGGGAAGCTGTCCTGCTCGGCATGGCTCAGGGCTATCAGGGCACCACGCCCTATGTGCGCTGGGGGAATGCCGCAGTGCTGGTGTTGATCGCATTGATGCTGGCGGGATCATGGGTCGCGGCAAGACGATGACCTGGTCGTGCTACATCCTGCGCTGTGCAGACGATACGCTCTACACCGGTATTACCAACGACCTGTCAAAACGCCTGGCGGCGCATAACGCGGGCACGGCGGCTAAGTACACGAAAACGCGTATCCCTGTGGAGGTGGTGTTCGTGGAGAATTGCGCCGACAGGTCGGCTGCGCTGAAACGGGAATTGCAAATAAAAAGTCTCAAGCGTCCGGATAAATTGGCATTGATAGGGTCAGCCGGGTGACAAGGCGCGGATGGAACCATCCCGCTCGCTTTCTTTCCCCGGCCTTTCCCCGGCGCAAGGACAGGATGGAAAATCTTTCCGGTTGCAGAAATGCGCAAGAGACAGGAATGGAATACTGCGGGCTATAAAACGCCATTTTCACCATGGCGGTAAGGTTGTGCAGGCGACGACAGCGGAAAACCAGTAAAATGCGCGCGTTTGCAATTGCACAAGACCCACGATGCTTACCTTTCAGCAAATCATCCTGACACTACAGAATTACTGGGACAAACAGGGTTGCGCCTTGCTGCAACCCTACGACATGGAGGTCGGCGCGGGTACTTCGCATACCGCGACATTTTTGCGCGCGCTCGGCCCGGAACCTTGGAAGGCCGCGTACGTGCAACCATCGCGCCGTCCCAAGGACGGCCGCTACGGCGAGAACCCGAACCGCCTGCAGCATTACTACCAGTTCCAGGTGGTGCTGAAACCCGCACCGGCAAATATTCTGGAGTTGTATCTCGGCTCGCTGAAAGAGCTCGGTTTCGATCTGAAAAAAAATGATGTCCGCTTCGTCGAAGACGACTGGGAAAACCCCACGCTGGGCGCCTGGGGCCTGGGCTGGGAAGTGTGGCTGAACGGCATGGAAGTCACGCAATTCACCTACTTCCAGCAGGTCGGCGGCATAGACTGCAAGCCGATCACCGGCGAGATCACTTACGGGCTGGAACGGCTGGCGATGTATCTGCAGGGCGTGGAAAACGTGTTCGACCTGACCTGGACCGCGGGCGTGACTTACCGCGACGTGTATCACCAGAACGAGGTCGAGCAATCTGCCTATAACTTCGAGCACAGCGATGTGGAATTTTTGCTCGGCGCATTCGGCAGCCATGAGAAACAGGCGAAGCATCTGATGGAACAGCAGCTCGCGCTGCCCGCGTATGAGCAGGTGCTGAAAGCCGCGCACACCTTCAACCTGCTGGATGCGCGCGGCGCGATATCGGTGACCGAACGCGCTGCTTACATTGGCCGTATCCGCAACTTGGCGCGCAGCGTTGCAAAAAGCTATTTCGACAGCCGAGCGCGTCTCGGTTTTCCGATGGCTCCGCGCGAGTGGGCGAATGAGGTGTTGGCGCAGATAGAAAAGAAAGCGGCAGCATGAACATGAAAACTACTTATACCGTCATTCCCGCGCAGGCGGGAATCCAGCGAGGAAATCGTTCCGCGAAGCGGACAATGTCTTGGTTCTCTGTCCCGCTACGCGGGGATTGTTCAATCAACTGGATTCCCGCCTGCGCGGGAATGACGGGGTTTTAGCATGACCAGTCAAAATTTATTGGTTGAACTGTTCGTCGAAGAACTGCCACCGAAAGCGCTGAAAAAACTGGGCGAGGCGTTCGGAGAGTTGTTGTTCACAGGAATTCAAAATGCATATTGCCTTGATGATGGAGCGAAGCTAACTACTTTTGCTTCACCGCGACGATTGGCCGCGCATATCACCAATGTTATGTCAGAGGGCGCCCAGAAACCGAAAAAAATTAAATTAATGCCCGTGTCTGTGGCGATGGACTCAAACAACAATCCAACCCCAGCGTTAATTAAAAAGCTCCAGAGTCTTGGTTATGAAGATCCTTTGTCGATCGATCGGTCGGTTTGGGGAGAGCGTATTTCGCGAGAGAGCGATGGCAAAACAGAGTCGCTTTTTCACACCGATGTTGCAGCAGGACTTTCATTGGGGATTGGCCTCCAAATGACGCTTTCTCAGGTTATTGCTAAGTTACCCATCCCCAAGGTGATGACGTATCAACTCGCCGACGGTTGGAGCAGTGTGCAGTTCGTCCGACCAGCGCATCGGCTGGTGGTTTTGCACGGCAATGATGTGGTGCAGAGTGTAACAGGGCCGGTAGAAGTGCTTGGTTTAGCTGCGGGGCGAATTACCCAAGGCCATCGCTTCGAAGCGGCCAGTGAGGCGCTGGAAATCCGCAGTGCCGACAGCTACGAAACGCAGATGGAAAACGAAGGTGCAATAATTCCAAGTTTTGAAAAACGTCGTGCCGAGATTGTGCGCCAGTTGGCGGAGGCCGCTGCAAAAGTAGGCGGTGGAGTTAAGCCGATTGAGGACGATGCGCTGCTGGACGAAGTGACCGCGCTGGTCGAGCGACCCAATGTGCTGGTCGGCAAGTTTGAGTCCGAATATCTGGAAGTGCCGCAGGAATGCCTGATCCTGACGATGAAGGCCAACCAGAAATATTTTCCGCTGCTGGATAGCAATGGAAAACTCACCAACAAATTTTTGATCGTGTCCAACATCAATCCGGATGATCCAAGCCTGGTGATCGGCGGCAATGAGCGCGTGGTGCGCCCGCGCTTGGCCGATGCGAAATTCTTTTACGACCAGGATCGCAAGAAAGCTCTCGGTTCTCGTCTCCCCAGCTTTGCCAAGGTTGTGTATCACAATAAACTTGGGGTTGCCAATGACATGCTCAGTCGGGTTGTAAGAGTCAGTGAAGGAGCACAGGTAATTGGTAATTGGCTGGGCGGAGAGCTTCTAGGGAAACAAGCAGGGCTGGCTGCTGGTCTCGCAAAGGCTGACTTGCTCACTGCCATGGTAGGCGAATTCCCGGAATTGCAAGGCATCATGGGACGATACTACGCACAACATGACATGGAGTATTTCGCAAGCATACCTAGCGTTTTCCCACAGAAATCCTATTACGAAAAATATTTTTCTGAGGATATACCCTTCGCCATTGAAGATCATTACAAACCTCGGTTCGCGGGGGATTCATTGCCACGAAACCAGGTTGGCATCGCCGTTGCTCTAGCAGATAAATTTGAAATACTGGTTGGAATGTTTGGAATTGGCGAAAAACCGACTGGGGATAAAGACCCATTCGCTTTACGCCGCCAAGCATTGGGCGTAATTAGAATTTTGACTGAATGCGATATTTCTCTGGCATTGGATAAGTTGATTAAAAATGCCCAAACCATGCTGGAAGATCCCGGCTTGGCAGATAGGGCTGCCAGTGATCTTTTAGAAAAAGTTTTGAGGCATGCAAGCGAAGAAGCAAAAGTCAAAGAAATTAGTATCGAGACTTCGACTCTAGCTTTTGTAAATAATTGGCATAAAGATTTGCAGCAGTTTATTTTTGACCGATTTTCCGGTTTATTACGCGAACAGGGCTTTAATGCGCTAGAGGTGGATTCGGTACTGTCTTTACGCCCCCAATTGCTAAACGAAGTACCTAAACGCCTTGATGCCGTGCGTGCCTTCGCTGCTTTACCCGAAGCCGCTGCACTGGCCGCTGCCAACAAACGCGTTGGCAACATCCTCAAGAAGGAAGGAATGGGGGAGAAAGTTGATGCAGTAAATAGCAAGCTGCTGCAAGAACCCGCCGAGCAGACCCTGCATCAGGCATTGCTCCAGATCGCACCCAAGGCCGATGCGGCATTCACGGCAGGCGACTACACCGCATCTTTGCAAGCTCTGGCCGCGTTGCGCGCGCCGGTGGATGCGTTTTTCGACAGCGTGATGGTGAACGCCGAAGATGCGGCATTGCGCACCAACCGCCTCGCATTGTTGGCGCAGTTGTACCAGGCGATGAACCGCGTCGCCGACATTTCCAAACTGGCAACCTAGAGACCTCGGGATAAATCAGCCATGCAACTTATCATTCTCGACCGCGACGGCGTGATCAACTTTGATTCGGACCAGTTTATCAAGAACCCGGAAGAATGGAAGCCCATACCGGGCAGCCTGGAAGCGATAGCTCGCTTGAACCAGGCCGGGTACCGGGCGGTGGTGGCGACCAATCAGTCCGGCATCGGGCGCGGCCTGTTCGACATGCCGATGCTGAACGCGATACACGACAAGATGCACAAGGCCTGCGCGTTGGTCGGCGCGCGTATCGATGCGGTGTTTTATTGCCCGCACACCGCCGATAGTCATTGCCTGTGCCGCAAGCCCAAGACGGGCATGCTGGAGGAGATCGCGGCGCGTTATAACATCGGCCTTGCCGGAGTCCCATCGGTGGGCGATTCGTTGCGCGACTTGCAATCGGCCGCAACGATGGGCGCGCAACCCTATCTGGTCCTGACCGGCAAGGGATTCAAGACCCAGGCGGCCGGCGGCTTGCCGGAAGGCACGCAAGTGTTTGCGAGCCTGTCGGCCCTGGCCGCGGAATTGGTGTAGCACAAATGATTAACCGTCCCCGCAATATGAATTGATATGCTTTTGATACGCTCACTGGTTTTTTTGCTGCTGCAAATCATCATCACGCCGGTTTTTTCGGCACTGGCGCTATTGTCTTTTCCGTTTGGCCGGCTGACGCGCTACCGCTTTATCTCGCTGTGGGCAAAAATGATGCTGCCGATATTGCATGCGGTATGCGGCATACGCCATGAGGTCAAGGGCATTGAGAATTTGCCCAAACAGCCATGCGTCATATTGTGCAAGCACCAGTCGGCATGGGAGACGCTGGCGTTGCAGGTGGTCTTTCCGCCGCAGGTCTGGGTGTTGAAGCGCGAGCTGTTGTGGATTCCTTTTTTCGGCTGGGCGCTGGCGCTGACCAGTCCCATCGCGATCAAGCGCAGCGATGGGACCGGCGCAATGAAGCAGTTGCTGAGGCAGGGAAAAGAACGCCTGGCACAGGGTTTTTGCGTCGTGATCTTTCCCGAAGGCACGCGCATTCCGTTTGGCCAGCGCGGCAAATACAAGATCGGCGGTGCGCTGCTCGCCGCCAGCAGCGGCGTGCCGGTGATTCCGGTGGCGCATAATGCAGGTCGACTGTGGGGCCGCAACGCGTTCAGCAAACATCCCGGCCTGATCACGATGAGTATCGGTGCGCCTATCGAGACCAAGGGATTGAAGGCGGAACAGATCAATGCGCGCGTCGAGGCATGGATCGAGCAGGAAATCCAGAATTTGGAACATTGATGTTCAACCGATTGCGCAATCCGCCAATCCCCGGCGTTGAACAGCGTGCCGCAACACTCTCCGGCAAGCACATCACCTATACCCTGAAGCGCAGCGGCAAGCGCCGCAGTATCGGCCTGCGCATCGATGACCGCGGCCTGACTGTGAGCATGCCGCTGCGCGCATCTGAAAAATGGCTGCACAGCGTGTTGCAGGACAAGGCTGGATGGGTAGTCGAAAAACTGGAAGGATGGCAAGCGCGGGCACCGGTAGAAATTCTGTGGCGGGATGGTGGGACGATAGATTACCTGGGTGAAGTGCTGGTGTTGCGCGTGTTGCAGAGTCTGTTCGTCTCGCCGCTGGAACGGCGCGGGAACGAGTTGTGGGTGTTCGTTGATGGTGTCGGGGATGTAGCATCCATAGAGCAAAAAGTGTCCTCCTGGTACCGGGAAGAGGCGCAACGGCTGTTTGAGCAACGCGCCGGGATTTACGCGCGCCTGTTGAATGTCGCGCCATCCGCGATCAAGCTTACTGCGGCCAGATCACAATGGGGAAGCTGTACGGCCGAAGGTACTGTCCGGCTGAATGTGCAGCTGATCAAATTGCCGCTGCGCCTGATCGACTACGTGGTGGCGCATGAGCTGGCCCATCTGCGCGAGCTGAATCATTCGGCAGCGTTCTGGCGCCTGGTGGAAAGCGTGTGCCCCGATTATGCGCGCTTGCGCAGCGAGCTCAAGGCTATTGCGCTGTAGAAATATTGTTTGTCGTCCACCCGTATGCCAACAGGATCCGATTTGATCCCTGGTGGCTTTCGGCCATGGCCAGCCTATATAATCGGCTTGCCAAATTACCCGAGGTGCAATCATGTTCGATTCCAATATTCCGGCCAAACTCATGGCCGTCACTGCAATATTAATGTTGCAGGGCTGCGGGCACAAAGCCCCGCTCATGCTGTCACCATCGCAGCTTGCGGCATCCCAGGCTGCAGCAGCCCAAGCTGCGGCTTCCCAGGCTGCGGCATCACAGGTTTCGGCAACAAGCCAGCCTGTACCCGATGCGCAAAACCCTGGCACGCCGGCCAAACAGCCATGAGCGATTATTTCCATTACCAGAATGGCGAGCTTTATGCAGAGCAGGTGCCGCTTGAGGACATCGCGGCCCGGTTCGGCACGCCTTGCTATGTGTATTCACGTGCCGCCCTGACTGACAGTTTTCTCCAGTTCGCAAACGCCCTGCAGGGACGCGATCATCTGATTTGCTATGCGGTAAAAGCCAATTCCAGTCTGGCAATCCTGAACGTGTTTGCGCGGCTGGGAGCGGGTTTCGACATCGTGTCCGGCGGAGAGTTGAAGCGCGTGCTGGCGGCGGGCGGCGATGCGCGAAAAGTGGTGTTCTCGGGAGTCGGCAAGACCGTGGCTGAAATACGCCTGGCGCTGGAAGCGGATATTCTGTGCTTCAACGTCGAGTCCGCCGCAGAGCTGGAACGTTTGAACCAGGTGGCTGCGGGCATGGGCAAGGTTGCCCCGGTCAGCCTGCGCGTGAACCCGGATGTGGATGCAAAAACACATCCTTATATCTCCACCGGGCTGAAGCAGAACAAATTCGGCGTGGCTTATACGGAAGCCGTCGGGTTATACCGCAAAGCCGCGAAACTGCCGCATCTGCGCATCACCGGCATGGACTGCCACATCGGCTCGCAACTCACCGAAACCAGCCCGTTCATCGCCGCAGCGAAGAAGATATTGGCGCTGGTTGACGTATTGGCCGCCGAGGGTATTCATCTGGAACATCTCGATCTGGGCGGGGGGCTGGGCATCTGCTATGACGATGAAACACCCCCGGCAATTGGCGATTATGTGGCCGAGCTGCTGGCCGCGCTGCGCGGACGCGGCGAAAAACTGATCCTCGAGCCCGGGCGCATTCTGGTCGGCAATGCGGGCGTTTTACTGACCCGGGTGGAATACCTCAAGCATGGTGAAGAGAAGAATTTTGCCATTGTGGATGCGGCGATGAACGACTTGATGCGTCCCGCCCTGTACGATGCCTTCCACAACATAGTGCCGGTCAGGCTTGAGAACCATGCCGCCCCTCTCCCCAACCCTCCCCCGCATGCGGGGGAGGGAGCAATCGAGAAAAGCACCTCTTCAATATACGAAGTGGTCGGACCTATCTGTGAAACCGGTGATTTCATCGGCCATGCCAGAAGTCTGTCAATCGCCCCGCAATCCTTGCTGGCTGTGCTTTCCGCGGGTGCATACGGGATGAGCATGAGCTCCAATTACAACACCAGGCCGCGCGCCGCCGAGGTGATGGTCGAGGGTAAAGTCATGCACCTGGTGCGCAAACGCGAGGAGGTCGAGCAGCTGTACTCGGGCGAAAGCGTGGTTGTGTGAGTGTTGCGGATTTAATGAAAATTCTCACGAAATTTGTTGCGCGATTTTTTAAACGTGGATACAGTACCGATGCCGCAAGCGTCTATCGCTGAAACAGTGCGTTTGGGTGTGTAGTGAGTCATCGTGAAAGTTCTAAAATTTAATGGAGAATGAAAATGGCAACATCAAAGACGCCCGCAACAAAAAAGCCTGTAGCGAAAAAAACAGCCGCAAAACCAGCAGCAAAAAAAGCAGTAGCCAAGAAACCGGCAGCCAAGAAACCGGCAGCAAAAAAAGTCGCCGCCAAAAAGCCGGCAGCAAAAAAATAGTAGCCAAGAAGCCGGCAGCCAAGAAAGTCACCGCCAAAAAGCCGGCTGCAAAAAAAGCAGTAGCCAAGAAACCGGCAGCCAAGAAAGTCGCCGCCAAGAAGCCGGCAGCAAAAAAAGCAGTAGCCAAGAAACCGGCAGCCAAGAAAGTTGCCGCCAAAAAGCCGGCTGCAAAAAAGGCTGTAGCCAAGAAGCCGGCAGCCAAGAAAGCCGGCAAGGGCATTCTGGGAGCATAGTTTACCCTGCAAGTGGCGCGGGAGCTTTGCTCCCCGCCATTTTCAGTTTTCCCGGAAACTTTCACCCGACCCCGAGTTTCGGCGCGGGCCGCAGTTCATGCTTCTCTTGAATGGGATTGTATAGATCCGCGGTTTTATTTTACGGCCGCGGGTGACCACGCCACCCGGCGTAAAGATCCAAGCCATTGCCGATCGGTCCGGCCTCATCCTAGGTCGGCGTCTTCAATTCCGGCATCACGGATAATCCTTAAGTCAGGAAGATTGTCGCCAATCCCAGAAAAATGAAGAATCCCCCGCTATCAGTAATGGCGGTGATCAATACGCTTGAGCCGATAGCCGGGTTTCGCCCCAGCTTTTGCATGATGAGCGGAATGGCCACGCTGGCGGTTGCGCCCACCATCAGGTTGAGCAGCATCGCACTTGTCATCACGATGCCCAGCGATACGCTGTGATACAGGAAGTAAGCGAACAGCCCGGAGACACCCCCCCATACCAATCCGTTCAAAACGCCGATGGCAAGTTCCTTCAGCAATAATCTGCGCGCATTATCCCGGGTGATCTGCCCCATGGACAGCGAGCGCAAGATGATGGCGGTGGTCTGGTTCGCCGAATTTCTGGCAATACCGGCAACAATAGGCAACAGTGTGGCCAGCGCGACGAATTTCACAATCGTGCCCTCAAAACTTCCGATCACGCGCGAGGCGAAGAAGACTGTGCAAAGATTCAGTGCCAGCCAGGTCCAGCGATTTTTCGCACTTTCCCAAACCGGGGCGAAGATATCCTCTTTCTCGCGCAAGCCGGCCTGGTTCAACAAGTCGTTTTCTGTTCCGGTGCGGATGAAGTCCAGTACAACGTCCACCGTCACCCGTCCGACCAGTTTGCCGTCCTCGTCCACTACCGGGGCAGAAACGAGACCGTAGCGCTCAAAGGCCAGGGCTGCCTGTTCGGCTTTTTCATCGGGGTGCAACTGAAGGGTGTCCGTGATAATCAGCTTGCCGACGGCAACTTCCGGCTCGTTCACCACAATCCGGTTGAGCGGAAGTACACCCTTGAAGCAATCATCGCGGTCGACCACAAAAAGCTGGTCGGTGTGATCGGGAAGTTCGTCGAAGCGGCGCAAATAGCGCGACACCAATTCGAGCGTGGCATCATCGCGGATATGGATCATGTTGAAATCCATCAGCGCGCCGACAGAATCCCCGGAGTAGGAGATCGCGGCGTGCAACTGTTCACGCTCTTCAATGGACAGAGACTTGAACACATCGTGCATCACGTCGTGCGGCAGATCAGGTGCCAAGTCGGCAATCTCGTCGGTATCCAGCCGGCCCGCGGCAGCGTCTAGTTCTTCCCGGTTCATGCTGGTGATCAGGGACTCCCGCACCGGTTCGGACACCTCGACCAGTATCTTTCCGTCGCGTTCGGTCTTGACCAGGTCCCAGACCTGCAGGCGCCGTTCGATAGGCAGGGCTTCCAGTATGTAAGCGATGTCAGCCGGGTGCAGGCTGTCGAGTTTAAGCCGCAGCGCGGCCAGGTGTTGCCTGTGCGCAAGGGTATCAACCAGCGAATGACGGTCTTCGCGGGGTAAGTCCTGCCGGTGAATTATTTTTTCCAGCAGGGCGAGTTTGTTCAGCAGTGATTCAACCTGTTTGAGTTTGTTCTGAACATTCTCGGTGTAATGGCGGTCTTGGCTGGTATCGGTCATCGCGCAGTGAAGTGAAATTCGCGTGTTAATGCAAAGATATCATTGTTCCGTCGCTCAGGGGATTTCCGCATCGTTCATGCGTTCCAGAATGATGGCTGTCTTGAGTTGCAGGCCGCGTGCTTCACGGTGCCTGTCGTAGTAGCGCGGGTTGGGCACCATTGCGGCAAGCCTGGCTGCCTGTTCCGCGGTGAGCTGGGCCGCACTCGTCTGGTAGTAATGCCGCGCTGCCGCTTCCGCGCCGAACACACCGTTTCCCCATTCGATGACGTTCAGGTAGATTTCGAATATCCGCTGCTTGTCCATCACCGACTCCAGCATCAGCGTGATGGCCGCCTCCTCGATTTTTCGCCAGGGCGTGCGCTTGGTGGAAAGAAACAGGTTCTTGGCAAGCTGCTGGCTGATAGTGGAACCGCCGGCGACGATTTTCCCCTTCCTGAGATTCTTTTCGTAAGCCTTGTGTATGCCTTCCCAGTCGAAACCTTCATGGTCGACAAAATTCGCGTCCTCGGAGGCGACCAATGCGCGCTTCAGGTTGTCGGAAATTCTCGAGTATGGAACCCACTGGTGCTGGAGCGTCGCATCCGGATTCTTGCTCTGCATCAGTTCAAGGCGGGTATCCATGAACGCGCTGCTGGAAGGATTGAATTTCACCCACCAGCAGATATGGGCGAACAGCCACACCTGGTACAGGACCAGCAAGGCGAACAATATCATCACCCCGCGCCAGGCCCAACGCAACAGCCAGCTGCGGGATTTTCCCATTATTGCTTTCCCTTCGACATGCTCAGGACAGGCGCAGCGCAGCGATGACCGGCCGGGTCTCGGGGCGGACGCCGCGCCAGATGAAGAATGATTCGGCGGCTTGCTCGACCAGCATGCCGAGGCCGTCGGAAACCGCGGCAGCGCCGTGTGCGCGGGCAAAAGCCATGAACGGCGTTTCGCGCCCGTACATCATGTCGTAGGCGAATGCGCCGGGAGCGAAGATGCCGGGCGGCAGCGGCGGCATTTCACCGGACAGGCCGCTGGAAGTGGCGTTGATGACGACATCGAACTGTTTGCCCGCAAGTTCTTCGTAACTGCAACTGGACACAACGAATCGCTCGGCAAGAATAATTGCCTTGTCTACCGTGCGGTTGGCAACGGTGATATTTGCGCCAGCATCGCGTAATGGTGAAAGTACTCCTCTGGCCGCGCCACCGGCACCCATGAGTAGCACCCGCTTGCCGCGTAAAAGTACGCCGAGATTATCCTGTATATCGCGTATCAGTCCTATGCCATCAGTGTTGTGGAGGTGAACACCATCGCTCTTGAACACAAGAGTGTTTGCCGCGTGTGCGTGAACGACGTCGTAGGACAGATATTGCTTCTGATTCGATAATTGATAGGCGTTTTGCTTGAACGGCACCGTGACGTTGCAGCCCTTGTATCCTTCCTTGCGCAAGCGTTCAACAACGGAAGCGAAGCCATCCGGCGGCGCAAGAATGGCTTCATAGCTGATGTCCTGCCCGGCTTGCTCCGCAAACATCCTGTGTATCTGCGGCGACTTGCTGTGTGCGATGGGGTTGCCGATCACGGCGTATTTGTCTGTCATTTTTAGAGGCACCCTGAATGCGCGCAAATTTAGGCGCATTTTAAAGAAAATCAGCCGGGCTTTCCCGAATTCATCGGCGGACCCTATTCACTACGCAGCGTGTCGGACGGGGTAAACGACCAGGTGCGCGTGATGGTCAGTATGTCGACATCCTTGGTGATGTTGGGTGGCAGTGGGGAGTAGGGGGCGGCCAGCTTGACGATACGCAACGCTGCCGCATCAAGCAAGGGGTATCCCGAGGGCTTGTTCACCTCCACGCTTTCCAGGCTGCCATCCTTGTTTATTGAAACACTGAGTTGCAGTTTGCCGAAGATATGCTGGCGGCGCGCCTGTTCCGGGTAATTAAGGTTGCCTATGCGTTCCACCTTTATCCGCCAATCCTCTATGTACTGCGCAAAGCGGTATTCCTGGGTGCGCGCGCCGACGAACTTGCGTCGAGGCAATTTTTGGTAGGCATCCCAATTCTTGTCGATTTGCGCTTCGAGGCGGGCGATTTCCAGTGATTTCTCCATCAGCTCTTCGCCGTTGTCGTCCGAGTCGCTTTTTTTCTTTTGGGGTTCCGGTTGCACCGCCGTGTAGTCGCTCTTGAGTCTGGTTAGCATGCGCTTGGATTCTTCTTCCAGTGCCGCGACGCGCCGGGTTTGCTGTTCGGGAGTGAACTTCCGGTCGTCGCTGATCGCGGGCAACGGGCTTTTGGCGCGGCGGGCTTCGGCAGTATTCCCGCCGCCGTCCAGATCGTGCTGGGCCAGCGCATCGGCGTGGACGGGCCTGAATTTTGACTTGCTGTTGACCAGCACCACTTGCAGCGGTTGCAGGAAATTTGCGGCGCTGCGCGGATCCGGCAGCACCAGTGCAATGCCGAATATCAGGAAAGCGTGCAGCAGGATCGAAAACATCATCGAAAAGGATATTCTCGTCCGGAAGCCCGGCAAGACTGCCGATAAACCTGATTTTGCCGCGTATTTCAAGCAGCAACCTCTATAGCCGCGACGAAGCGCGATTGTATGTCCAGATCAAGCAGGTCGATCTCGCCGACAGCCAGCTGCACGCGGGTATTGGCAGGCAATTCCGGCAGGGAAGGCACACGGAACACCAGCGGAATGCCGGTGAGCTTGACCAGGTTTTCGCGCAGCACGACAGCATCAACGAGAAACTCGCGCAGCGATTCGTTTGCCCCCTCGCCCGCAACGCGGGAGAGGGTTGGGGAGAGGGCAACCAGCTTTTCGCGCTCCTGCAGCAGCCAGCGCAGGCACCAGTAACGCTCCATGCCCTTCTGGAATTCGCCATAGACCGTGTACATGGTATCGAAGTCGCGCATCGTCGCGTACAGCGCCGGATCGTTCCTGGGGTAGGCCGGCTCCTCGTCGCGCAGCATCGCGATGATCTGGCGCTGGTTCACCATGTCCACGTAGCGGCGCAGCGGCGAACTCGACCACATGTATTGCGCCACGCCCAGGCCCTGATGCGGCGCGGCGACCGTGCTCATCTTCACCTTGCCGTTCTGCTGGGTGCGATAGATCCCGACAAAGCCGTGCTCGACCAGGTGTTTTCCCCATTCGCTGTTCACCAGGATCATCAGTTCGGAGACCACCTTGTCGATCGGCGAACCGCGCCGTCTCTGGGTGATGCTGACCCTGGCATCCTCGCTGGAGGGGTCATTCTCGATGTGGAAGTTGTAGTCCACCTGCTGCGCGTTGTTGTCGGACGACTTGCCGCGACCTTCTTCCAGTTTCTGCACCAGCTTCCACAGCACGGCCAGTTCGTCCGCATAGGGATAATCGAGCTTGCCGGCCGCCAGCGTCTCCTCGTTGAACAGTGGCTCCAGCGTGTCATGGCGCAGGTTCGCCGCGATGTGGATGCGCTCGACGCGGCTCTCGTGGCTCAGTATCGCCAGCGTTTCGGCGTCTATCTCGTTGTACATCGACAGCGCAGGACACACGCGATCAGCGCACAGCGTAAAAGCCTGCACCACGCTGTCCGGCAGCATCGTGATCTTGGCGCCGGGCATGTATACCGTGGAGAGACGCTGTGAGGCGATCTTGTCGCCGTCCGAATCGCGCGGCATCCCAAGCGCGGGCGCGGCGATATGCACGCCGATACGCCAGTTGCCATTGGCCAGCTTTTCGACCGAAAACGCGTCGTCGATTTCCGTGGTGGTCGCGTCGTCGATGCTGAAGGCGCTCGCGGTGGCCAGCGGCAATTCGTCCCACGCGCTCAGCTCGACGTGCGGGAAACCGGTGCCTTTGGGAAAATGCTCGAACAGGAATTTTTGCAGATGGTAATCCTGCGTGGAAGGCAGGGCGCCGCAGCGCTGCAGCAGGTGCGCGGCGGAAAGATGCGTCGCGGCGCAGGCTGCCTCCAGCGCTTTCACTTCCAGGGTGTTGCGGTCCGGCTTGTAGAGCAGATGCGACACGTTACTGGCGAAGCCAGCCGATTGCGGGAGCATCTGCTTTGCTGCCCCTCCCGCACCAGAGGGCTGCGCCCCACCGTGTCGGGGCAGCAGATATGTGAGATGTTCGGCGAACCCGGCGGGCAATTCGAAGCGGGTGAGCTGCTCGGTCATGCTCGCCTGCAATGCCAGTTGCTGGCGCTTCTTCTCGGCCCCGGCCAATGCCGCCTTGAGCACTTCGGGGGGCGCGGCGCGATAGCGGCCCTTGCCCTTCTTGTGGAAATAGATCGGCGCGCCATGCAGGCGTATCAGCGTCGCGGCGGCTTCCAGCGAACTCGGCGCATGGCCGAAATATTCCGCGGCGATCTGCTCCGAACCGAACTCGTCCGGCGGGCAGCATTCCCAGAGAAAATCCACCTCGATGGTTTCAGCCAGCGAATCGGCTTGGGCCATGAATTCGGACAGCGCGGGCTGGGTGAAGCGCAGCATCACATTGGCAGCCTTCACCTTGCTGCGTTTGCCGGACAGGCTTTCGATCTGGAGCGATGTGGTGTTGTCGGCCATGATGCTGCCGACCTTGAAACTGCCGTCTTCTTCGTAAAGAATATTCATTGGGGATGAGGCGAAAAAAGTGACGCAATTATACTCTGCCGGAAGAGGTAAGCCTCAAGCTCCGGTTTCGGGTTGTCAGGATGCAACGCTATGCCGACTTGGCGGGAACAGCGTTCCATCCGGGCAGTGCGCATGTGGCACGAAAAATCAAACACCAAGGCCGGCTTCAAGCCGGCCTTGTCGTTCAGGCGGGAAAGACGTTTATTTTTGCGACAATATCCAGGCCACCAAAGTCTTGATATCTGCATCGCTGACCCAGTTGGACACGCGTGGCATGGGCATCGTGCCCCACGCGCCTGATCCGCCGGAGCGCACCTTTTTTTCCAGCATGGCTTGAGCGCCCGGATCCCCGGCATACCTGGCGGCGATATCTTTCAATTTCGGCCCGAGGAGTCTCTTGTCCTCCATGTGGCATGCATTGCACTTGCTTTTGATAAAAAGGGCCTCGGCATCACCCGCTGCAAACGCAGTGGCGGAAACAGACAGCCCGGCTAGCATGCACATCAAATAACGAATCTTCATAACAGTCTCCCAAGGTAAAAATCATATATGTATACACAATATATTTTATGGGGACGCAAATCAATACTCCCGATGTGCAGACCGGGAACCCGGAAGGAATAGGCTGAACTGATAACCTGCGGTTTAGGCGGGCCTGCTCAGATGACCCCGGCCTGATGGGCCTGTTCGTCGGCAAAATAACTGCTGCGCACCATCGGGCCGCAGGCGGCGTGGCTGAAGCCCATCTCCTTCGCGGCCTGCTCGAACATAGAGAAGGATGCCAGCGGCGCATAGCGCAACACCGGCAGATGGCCATCTGAGGGCTGCAGATACTGGCCTATCGTCAGCATGTTCACGTCGTGCGCGCGCAGGTCGCGCATCACCTCCAGCACCTCCTCGTCGGTTTCGCCCAGGCCCAGCATCAGGCCGGACTTGGTCGGGATGTGCGGGAAGCGCGCCTTGAAA